>NZ_BAAASQ010000005.1:0-285858 GCF_039532965.1 Streptomyces mauvecolor
GTGGGGAAAGCCCCGCACCAGGTCCGTATCAACGGATCACGGTGCGGGGCTTTTTCGCGTTGTGGCAGTATCGGTTCATGGAACATGTCATACGGCCCATCCGCGCCGACGAATGGCGCAAGTCCAAGGAACTTCGGCTGGCTTCGCTTGCTGATCCCGCTGCCCCCGTAGCCTTTCTGGACACGCTGGAGAACGCGTCCGCGAAGCCCGATTCGCACTGGCAGGAGCGGGCGAAGGGGGCCTCGCAGGGTAATTCCGCCCGGCACTTCATCGCCGAGGGGGCCGATGGCGCATGGGCCGGCGGCGTTGTGGTGCTGATCGAGGCCGAGGGCAGCGACGACGTCTTCGGGAATCGGATTGCTTCGGCGCAGGCGCACCTCGTGGGCGTATTCGTACGGCCCGAGCACCGAGGGGTCGGGCTGACCGAACGGCTTTTCGGTGCCGCGATGGAATGGGCCTGGACGCTGGACGAGCCGAGGGTGAACCGGATCCGGCTCTTCGTGCACGAGAACAATCCGCGCGCCCAGGGCTTCTACCGGAAGATCGGCTTCGTACCGACCGGGGTCACCGCCCTGCTGTCCGGCGACGGCTGCCACGACCTTGAGATGGCGGTCGAGCGGCCGTAGCCGTACGCCCTACGTCAGCGCCTCGGTCCAGCGGGCTCGGGCCTGTTCGGGGGAGCGGAGCAGGACCAGGGGCGGCATGCCCCGGTCCTGACCGGTCGACAGCAGCTCCGGAAGCCGGGGAAGCGGAGCCACGGCCGCGACGTCGTCCAGGACGATCGTCATTGGTGGGTCGAGGTGACCGTCAGATGACCGTTCGGCCATGCGGCGGCCGCGCTCGACCACGTCTGAGGCGAGTGCCGTGAGCAGGGGCATCGCGGCGGGATGGGACCGGGGGTCCTCGATCGCTTCACCCACCACATAAAGGGTGCCCCCCTCGTTCACAAATGATTCCAGGGCGAGCGAATCTGCTCGGTTTGGTGTGCAGGCATCGCGGATGTGGATCGAAGAGAGACAGGCGAGGGCTCGGGCCGTCAACTCCTGGGCGACGTCCCGGCGTTCGGGGTAGGCGGTGAGCGCGGACTCCAGGAGTCCTGCGCCGCCGCTCTGAGCCTTGGGGTGCGTGCGGAGGATGCGTACCGCGTCCTGAATCGCTGTGCCCTGGGCCCAGCGGTGCAGCTGCTTCGTCGCCTTGCCGTCGCGGCTCTCCAGGGCGGCGGCGTGCAGCCAGCAGCGCAGGAGGGTTTCCGCGGTGTCTGCCATGGCGGCGTCCATGCGGGCCTGGGGGCGGACGGGGGCGAGCAGTGCGGTTGCCCTCGCGGCTGCTGTGTCCGGGTCTTCGCAGCCGGCTGTGGGGGACCAGTGGAGTCTGGCGGGGGTGTCGCAGCGGTGGGTTGGGTCGTAGACGTGTACGGGGCCCAGCTTGGCTCGGGCGTCTTTTGTTTCTGCCCACAGGGTGGGGTCTGAGGTGACGATCAGGGCTGCGCCCTCTGCGTCTTGGATTGCCTGGAGGGCTCTGGGTCTTCTTGCTTCGGGGGCGCCGTAGAGCAGGCGTGGGGTTGGTTGTTCTGCGCGGGGGGCCGGGAATTGCTCCACTGGCGTGGCGGCGGGTTCCCGTGTGGGAGTGGGTTGTTCGGGGTGTGGGGCCTGGCCGGGGGCGGTGACCGGGGTTCCGGCCGGCGGGGTTCGTTGGGCCCACCCTTCCCCAAGGTCTCGGCTTCGCTCGACCAGGGGAGACCCGCCCACAGCGAGAGCGGAATCGGGGTGGTTGCCCACCGCGTGAGGTGAAGGCGGCTCCGGGGCCGTGCTCGCGGTCGCGCCCGATCCGGCCGCCTCCCTCGCTCTCGCCCTGACCCCCCGCCACCGTGCAAACGTCCCCAGCGCGAAGATCGTCAGGACGAGCAGGATCATCAGCTCGCCGATCAACAGGCCCCAGAACAGGCCGTATCCCGAGAGGGAGTTTGGCGGGGTGTCCGGCCAGGCGGCCGGTAGGTCGTGGGGGGACGTGGCCAGGGAGCGCAGGGCCATGGGGCTGTGGGTGAACGATACGGCGGGGGGCCACGCCCCGTGGGTGAAGAGGCCCCCCAGGCCCGTGGCCGTCCATACCAGGACCGTCAGGCCCAGGAGGAAGGCCAGCAGGCCCACCAGGAGTCCGTCCGGGATGCCGCGCTGGTCGCCGCGCTCGCCGCCTCTCGGGGTGCCCGTTCCGCTCACCTCACGCCACCGTGCCCTCGGCGGACAGGTGTTGTTCCATCAGCGCTGCCCGGCGTTCTGTTTCCGATTCGAGCTGGGAGTCCAGCTCCGAGGCCAGGATGTCGTCCGTTGCCGCCGATTCCGTCATCGCGCGGTCGGTGAAGACCAAGGGGCGTTCGCGTTCTGTGATCAGGTGTTTGACCACCTGGACGTTGCCGTTTACGTCCCATACCGCGATGCCCGGGGTGAGGGTCGGGATGATCTCCACAGCCCAGCGGGGGAGGCCCAGTACCCTGCCTGTCGCCCTTGCCTCGTCTGCTTTTTGCGCGTAGATGGTGCGGGTCGAGGCCATTTTCAGGATCGCTGCCGCTTCCCTTGCCGCGGCTCCGTCCACCACGTCGCTCAGGTGGTGGACCACCGCCACGAACGACAGGCCCAGACGCCGGCCGAACTTCAGCAGGCGCTGGAAGAGCTGGGCCACGAACGGGCTGTTGATGATGTGCCAGGCCTCCTCGACCAGGAAGATGCGCTTCTTCCGGTCGGGGCGGATCCAGGTGTGTTCCAGCCAGACGCCCACGATGGCCATCAGGATCGGCATCGCGATCGAATTTCGATCGATGTGGGAGAGGTCGAAGACGATCAGTGGGGCGTCCAGGTCGATGCCCACCGTCGTCGGGCCGTCGAACATGCCGCGCAGGTCGCCGTCCACCAGGCGGTCGAGGACCAGGGCGACGTCCAGGCCCCAGGCCCGTACGTCATCTATGTCGACGTTCATCGCCTCGGCCGACTCGGGCTCGGGGTGGCGGAGTTGCTCGACGATGTCGGTCAGCACCGGCTGGCGGTCCGTGATCGTGGTGTTGACGTACGCGTGCGCCACCTTGAGAGCGAAACCCGATCGTTCGTCCAGGCCGTGTCCCATCGCAACTTCGATGATCGTTCGAAGGAGCGCGAGCTGGCCTGTCGTCGTGATCGCCGGGTCCAGCGGGTTGAGCCGGATTCCGCCGTCCATCGCGGTCATCGGGTCGAGCCGGATGGGTGTTATCCCCAGCTCGCGCGCGATGAGGTTCCACTCGCCGACGCCGTCCTCGCCCTGCGCGTCGAGGACGACGACCTGGCGGTCGCGGAACCTCAACTGACGTAGCACGTACGTCTTTTCCAGGGCGGACTTGCCGTTGCCGGACTCGCCGAGCACCAGCCAGTGCGGGGCCGGGAGCTGCTGGCCGTACAGCTGGAAGGGGTCGTAGATGTAGCCCTTGCCGCTGTACACCTCGCGCCCGATGATCACGCCGGAGTCGCCGAGGCCGGGGGCCGCGGTCGGCAGGTAGACGGCCTGGGCCTGGCCCGTGGAGGTACGGACGGGCAGCCGGGTGGTCTCCACCTTGCCGAAGAGCAGGGCGGTGAAGGCGTCGGTGACGAGAGACAGCGGATCTCGCATGGCGGGTACTGCCTCTCGGCTAGCGGCGGATTCCGGTCGCGAACGGCAAGGTGTTGACGAAGGCCCGGTGGTGCTCGCGGTCGCACCACTCCAGCTTCAGGTACGACTTGCCGGCGGAGGCTCTGATGGTCCGCTTGTCGCGGGCCAGCGCCTCCGGGGAGCGCGAGGACACCGTGATGTAGCCGACCAGGTTGACGCCCGCGGCGCCGCTCGCGAGGTCCTCGCCGCGCTGGTCGAGGCGGCCGTGGGCGGCGATGTCGCGGGGGTCGACGGTGCGGTTCATCTTGGCCGCGCGGGACGCCTCCGCCTCGTCGTTGGTCTTTTCCGTGAGCATTCGCTCAATCGCAACTTCGGTCGGTTCGAGGTCCATGCAGACGGCGACCGTACGGATCACATCCGGGGTGTGGACGAGCAGCGGGGCCAGGAAGTTGACGCCGACGGGGGTCATCGGCCACTCCTTCACCCAGGCGGTTGCGTGGCACCAGGGTGCCCGCGTCGAGGATTCCCGGGTCTTGGCCTGGAGGTACGTCGGCTCGACGGCGTCCAGCTCGGCGGGCCAGGCGTTGCGCTTGGTCATGGCCTGGATGTGGTCGATGGGGTGGTCCGGGTCGTACATGGAGTGCACGAGCGAGGCGAGCCGGCTCTGGCCGAGCGGCTGGCGTACGCGGATGTCGGCCTCCGCCAACCGGGCGCAGATGTCGGTCAGTTCACGTGCCATGACGACCGCGAGGCCCGCGTCGCGGTCCAGCTTGCGGCCGTGCGGGTTGGCTGCGCGGGCCATGGCGTGGGCCTCGGCGGCGAGCTCGCGGCTGTACTGCATGCAAGCCACGAGGTAGGCGCGGTGCTGCTCGCTGGAGGTGGACACCATCGACTGGAGCTGCTCGTAGGACTCCTGGAGCCAGTCGGGGGACTTGGTGTCGCCGCGCTGGGCGACGTCCTTGGCGTGCGCGTCGGGGTCGGCGGGCAGGGTGCGGGCCAGCATCTGGAGGCGGGTCACGAAGCCGTCGCCGTTGGCGACGTGCTTGAGCAGCGTGCCGAAGCGGTCCACGAGGGCCTCCTGGTCCTCGCTGTCGCGCAGGCCGACGCCCGGGCCCTCGATCTCGATCGCGGCGGTGACCGTACGCCGGTCCGCGTGCAGCAGGACGGCGATCTCGTCCGGGCCGAAGGGAGCCGCGAGCCAGCTGATGTGGCCGATGCCGGGTGGCGGCCCGACCTCGACCTCGCGCCCGTCGAGCCCCACCCCGGCCTCGGCGGCGCCCGACCGGTAGGCGGTGCCGCGCCGGAGCGAGCGCTTGTAACTGCGGTTGATTTCGAACCACTTGTAGAACGTGCGGTGCTTGTACGGGAGGTACACCGCGGCGAGCGCCAGGAACGGGAAGCCCATCAGGAGCACGATCCGCAGGGACAGGACGGGGACGAGGAGCCCGCACATCATGCCGAGGAACGCGCCGCCGATGATCAGCACGATCTCGCCGGTCTCGCGGTTCTTGCCGACGACGGCCGACGGCCGGGCACGGCCGATCAGATACGTACGGCGGGGCGCGACCGGCTGGGACTGGGTCGTCAACGCCCTCCACCTCCAGTGTTCTTGTTACGGGTGTGCGGGGTGCCGGACGTGGGCGCGGATCCGCGGCGTGGCGGAGGTGCGGCGGAGGGGACAGATCCGCCGCCGACTCCGCCGCCGGAGCCCCGGCTGCTGTGGGCGGCCACGCCACCGGACATGGGGTTGGCGGGGCGGGCCTGGGCGGCGCCGCCCCCCTGGTTGCCCCGGCCGCTGTGGGTCTTGATGCCCTGCGAGACGAGGGCGGCGGGCGAGGAGATGAGGGCGGCGGCCTGCGAGCCGTCGGTGGCCTGTTTGCGGTTCGTACGGGCCGAGGCGATCTCGTCGCCGAAGCCGGGCACGAAGCGGTAGATCATCGCCGAGGCGAAGATCGCCAGAAGGATGATCGCCAAGCCCGAGACGACGGCCGAGAACGAGTCGGGGCCCTTGCCGGACGAGAGCGCTCCGGCCAGGCCGAGCACGATCACGATGACCGGTTTCACCATGATCACGGCGATCATGATGCCCGCCCAGCGGCGCACGTGGCCCCACATGTTCTTGTCGACGAGCCCCGCGTACACGACGGTGCCGAGCAGGGCGCCGACGTACAACAGGGCGGCGCGGATGACCAGTTCGAGGAACAGCACGCCCGCGGCGAGGATCGAGACCAGGGCGACGACGATCAGCATGATCGGGCCGCCGCCGATGTCCGTGCCCTTTTTGAGCGCGGCGGAGAACGAGCCGAAGAACACGTCCGACTGGTTGCCGGTCGCGGACGCGATCGCCTCTGTCACGGCGTCCGTCGCCGATACGACGGTGTAGAGGATCAGCGGGGTGAACGCGGAGGCGAGCACGGTCAGCCACAGGAACCCGACGGCTTCCGAGAGCGCGGTGGACAGCGGCACCCCGCGGATCGCCCGCTTGGCCACGGCCAGCAGCCACAGGACGAGGGTGAGGAAGGTGGCGGCCGCGAAGACGACGGCGTACTGGGTGCGGAAGTTGCCGTTGGTGAAGTCCACGGTGGCCGTGTTCTTCACGGCGTCGGAGAGCTTGCCGACGATCCAGGCGGCGGCGTCGGCACAGCCCTTGGCCAGGGAGGTCAGGGGGTCGGCGGCCTGGTTCGGGTCGGTCACCGGCGCGCCCCCGCCCTTGCTGGAACCGGATTCGCAGTAGTCCCTGGCGGGGCCGCGGATGAGGTCGCACGCGTTGTTGCTCGGGCTGGGGCTCGGGCTGCTGCCCGGCGCCCCGCTCGGAGTCGGTGTTGGGGAAGGAGCGGCGTACGCCCTGCTCGCGAGCAGGATGGCCGCCGTCTGGACGGCTGTGAACGCGGCAGCGATCGAGAAGGCGCGGCGGGGCGGCTTACCGGGCATACGTGAACCCTCCGAACTGCTCCACGGCATCGGTCATGTCCTTGGCCGGAGCGGCGGCCTGGTCACGGCCGACAGGTGCCGGGCCGTCCTTCTGAGTGAAGTCGGTGATCTTCCAGTCCGTGCCGGTCCACTTGAGCTGAAAGGTGTTGGTGAACCAGCTCTCGGACACCGGGTTCTTGGACCCTTCGCCTGCCAGCCCGAAGAGCGACGAGTTCCAGACCGACACGCTTGCGGTGGTGCCGTCGAAGCGGTCCGCCTTGGAACCGACCGGATTGGCCCGGGAGATGAACGTCTGCCCAGCGGGCGCCGTGCCGTCCGGATTGAGGCCGATGCGGGACAGGAAGTCCTTGCCGGAGTACACCTTGTCGAGGTCACCGAGGCGGGCCGCCGCGACATCGGGTGCGTACACCGTGTTCACGATTTCGTGCCGCCGGCCGGTGTTGTACATACCGTCGGAACCCAGTGCCACCAGGTAGTTGACGGCCGCCGACTGCGCCCCCTGTTCCGTCTGCGGGAAGCCGGAGGCGATGCCGGACTGCTTGCCGTCCACCGGCTTCGTGCCCGTCGCCGCCGTCGACTGCGCGTCCGGCTTCTTCGCGTTCCCCGCGTCCGACGTCGAGCCGGAGTCGCCGCCCCGGTTCGCGAAGGCGATCGCGGCGACCAGCAGGACCACGACGCCCACGACCATCACCAGGGAGCGGGTGTTGCGCGGGGGGCGGCGGGCGCTGCCGTAGGCGTCGCCGGTGCCTTCGGGCAGGCGGGTGCGGGTCTGGCGGGTGCCGCCGAGCGTGCTGAAGCGGTCGTCGGCGGGGCCGGGATCGCCCCCGCCGTGGCCCGGCTCGTCGTCGAAACTCATGCCTGCGCCCCCTCGACCGTGTGCGGTTCCGCGTAGTACGACGGTAGCCGTGCTGGTTCCCGCGCGGGCGCGGTGTGGTGACTCGACATCAGGGAGACGCAACCTCTGCCGTTGGGCACGACGGACGGGTGGTGTGAGGGGGAAAGGAAGGGGAGTTGGCCTACTGACTCAGGGTCAGACGGCCATTCCGTACACGATGGTGAAGAGCGTGCCCAGCGAGCCGATGATGAAGACTCCGGTCAGGCCGGCCACGATCAGGCCCTTGCCCTGTTCGGCGCTGAAGGTGTCGCGCAGCGCCGTCGCTCCGATCCTCTGTTTGGCCGCGCCCCATACCGCGATGCCGAGGCAGAGGAGGATGGCGACCGCCATCACCACCTCCACCATGATGCGGGCCTCGTTGCCGAGCGTCCCGAACGGCCCCCAGTTGGGGGCGATTCCGCCGATGATGGTGGTGATGTCGCCTTTTCCGGCTGCCAGGTACATGTAACTCACCGCCCCTGTCGGGTAGTTCGAAGCCCTTGCCGCACGGCATGGGTCAGGCTCTATCTTCGCTGATGAAACCGCCGTAGTAGGACGCCTTGGCGCCTCTCTTTGCGCGACTCCGCACGGCAGTGCCGGTCGCACCGCCCTGACCTGCGATGAACCGGTGTCCACCACAACACGTACGGTCACTCTGTGTATCACGCACGGTGACTACCGGCAATGGCTGTCGTTGTTACACCTTTGGGCCGCTTGTCGTGCCGGGCAGGCGTCGGCGCAGGTGCGCGGGCGACGGGGCGGCTCGGGCCGGTTCATAGAAACTTCTCAGAAAAGGTTCATGGTCGTTCTCAGCCGAACCCGCGAGAGTCAGAGTGTTCCGCAGTCCGCAAGCAGGCCCGCCGACCACCAGGAGACGCACCGTATGAAGCGCACTGGCATCTCCGGGATGAAGTTCGCGACCACCATGCGCGGAAAGTTCGGCGCGCTGTCGGCCGCGGCGGTGCTCCTGGTCATGCCGACGTACGGGGACCACGACGCGGCGGCGAAGAACCTGACCGAGGCGGCGCCGGCCACGGCGGCCAACGCCCGGGTGGGCGCGATATTCAAGGGGGACCTCGACGGCGGGCACTTCTGCACCGCGTCCGTCGTGCACAGCTCCGGCCGCGACCTGATCGTCACCGCCGCGCACTGCCTGCCCGCGGACGAATCGGAGGGCGGCAAGGCGGTGTTCGTGCCCGCCTACCGAGACGGCGCGGCGCCGTACGGGAGTTGGCCGATCGAGTCGGTGTACGCGGACGACAGCTGGAACGAGGACGGCGACCAGGACAGCGACGTCGCCTTCGCGGTGCTCGGGCCCGGCACGGACGGGGGCAAGAAGATCGAGGACGCGGTGGGCGCCGCCCCGCTGTTCGCCGGCCGGGCGACCGGGCAGGCCGTGACCATCACCGGCTACCCGGGCGACACCGAGGTCCCGCAGGTCTGCACGAACACGTCCGTCGCGTACGGCGACACCCAGCAGCGCATCGACTGCCCCGACTTCCCCGGTGGCACCAGCGGCAGCCCGTGGGTCGTCGAGGGCGGGGCTGTCGCGGGGGTGATCGGCGGGTACGAGTTCGGCGGCGACGACCCCGACGTCTCGTACAGCGTCGTCTTCGGCCAGCACACCAAGTCGCTGTACAAGCTCGCGGAGGCGGCGGGCGACCCCAAGCCGGCGGCGGCGCCCTCGACGGCCATCAGTCCCCAACCTGCCGCCGCCAGCGAGCCGTTGAAGCCTGATCAGGCACGGACTCCGTCCCAGGCGCCGACCCGGCCCTCGAATGGGCCCATCACGTGTGCCTGCATCCTCCCTTGAGCAGGACGACCCGGTCACCCGGGATTTGACCGCGCACCGTCACATGACAGGGTTGGGCGGTGGATGCGCTCAGGCCTCGGCAGGATCCGGAACGGATCGGTACGTACGCGTTGCTCGCACGCCTCGGGGCGGGCGGGATGGGGATGGTCTACCTCGGGCGCTCGCCCGGCGGGCGGCTCGTCGCGATCAAGGTGATCAAGGACGAGATCACCGGTCACCCTGAAGCCCTGACCCGCTTCCGGCGCGAGGCGGAGACCGTGCGGGCGGTGCGCAGCGCGTACACCGCGAACCTCATCGACGCGTCGCTGTCCGCGCCGCCGTACTGGCTGGCGACCGAGTACGTCGCCGGTCCGACGCTCTCCCACGCGGTGCGCGAGCGGGGCGCGTTCCCCGCGGACACGTGCCGCCGGCTGTTCGCGGCCCTCGCGGAGGGCCTGGCGAGCGTCCATGGGTACGGGGTGACCCACCGCGACCTGAAGCCCCAGAACGTCATCCTGTCGCCCCAGGGGCCGCAGTTGATCGACTTCGGGATTGCGAAGGGGGCGGGGGATACGGCTTTGACGCAGACCGGGTACGCCTCGGGTACCCCGGGTTTCACGGCTCCCGAGGTGCTGCTGGCGGGTCAGGTCGGCTCGGCGGCGGATGTGTTCGCGCTAGGGGCGACGATCGCGTTCGCGGCCACCGGACGGGCCCCGTTCGGTTCGGGCGCGATGGACGCGGTGTCGTACCGGGCCGCACACGGGGAGATCGACGTGGACGGTGTCGAGCCCGGGCTCGCGGCACTGATCCGGGTGTGCGTGGCCAAGGACCCGGCGGCCAGGCCCGGGGCGGCCGGGGTGATCGAGGCGTGCGGGGTGGACTCGGCGCTGGTGGAGGACCCGTTCTACCGGCCGCTGGTGAGCCTCGGGGACGCGGTACCGGCGTACGCGACGCAGGCCGCCCCCGCTCTGCTGCACAACCTGCCCACGGCGGCGGCAGGCGGGCCCGAGCACCCGGCGACGTATGTGCCGACGGCGCTTGCCATCCCCGGCAAGCGCCGCACCACGCCGTGGCTCGCGGCCGCCGCGGTCGGTCTGGTGCTCGGCGTGGCCGGGGCGGGTCTCGTGTGGTGGCTGCCGGGCGACACCGGGGGTGACGGCGGGGCGAAGGCTGGAGGGACGTCCTCGGCCAAGCCGGGCATCTCCGCGTCCGCCTCGCCGGGGCCCATACCCAGCGCCGATGCCTCCGGCGGCAGCACGAAGCCGGTGGGCACGCCCGGGTACATCGAGCAGACCAACCCCTCGCGGGACTACTGGAACGCGCAGTCCAAGTCCTGCGGGCTGCCCGCCGAGGAGCGGCTGAACCCGAACCTCTCGGCGTACGAGGTGACCGAGCTCGGAAGCACCGAGCACAAGGAGGTGCTCAACGGGAAGCTCAAGGTCGGCTTCCTGCTGAAGTCGTACGCGGAGAGCGAGGTGAAGGCGCCCTACTACGTCTCCCTCGTTGTGAAGCCGCCGCACGCCATCGATCCGGACACCGGCGCCCCGGGTGCGGGCGTGCTCCAGCAGAACCTCGACCTCGGCTATGCGAGCAAGCCCGTCGACATGTTCGCCAAGGGGCTTGGCCAGTGGGTGGAGTTCACTTATCCGGACGACTTCACCGAGACGGTGATGGGTAAGCCGCATCCGGCCATCGACGTGAGCAAGGACCCCGGGGACTGGACGCTGCTTGTCGAGCACGTGCAGGCTCCGAAGCAGTACGCGTCCATCGTGTGCGCCGGTTTCAGGGTGGGCTGATCCGAGCCACTCGGGCAAAACGACGGTGAATACGGCCTGGATGGGGGAGGGTTGAGGCGTGCGCAAGGTCTTGTTGGTTGGCGGGATCGGGCTCGGGGTGTGCCTGAGCTTCGTCGCGCTGCTCGTCGTCGGCACGTATTCGGCCGCCGCCGGTCTTGCTTCGGCGGCGGGCGGAGCGGTTGGACTGGCCAAGGGAGCGGTACCGGCTCTCTACCAGCCGATCGTCCAGAAGTGGGGCAACCTCTGCCCGGCCATCAACCCGGCTCTGCTCGCGGCCCAGCTGTACCAGGAGAGCGGCTGGGACCCGAAGGTGGTCAGCCCTGCCGACGCGCGCGGCATCGCTCAGTTCATCCCCGACACCTGGGCGAGCCACGGCATCGACGGCAACGGGGACGGCAAGCGGGACATCTGGGACCCGGCGGATGCCATTCCGTCAGCAGCCTCGTACGACTGCGAATTGGCCAAATACGTCAAGGACGTGCCCGGGGACACGACGGACAACATGCTCGCCGCATACAACGCGGGGGCCTACCGAGTCATCCAGGCCGGCGGTGTCCCGAACATCAAGGAAACCCAGGGCTACGTAAAAACCATCCGCTCCCTCGAAAAGAGCTTCGCCGCCCCCGTCGGGCGGGTGCAGCCCTCGCAGCAGGCTGCTGGGGCCATCTACTACGCGCAGCAGAAGCTCGGGACTCCCTACCTCTGGGGTGGGGAGGGGACGCCTGAGCAAGGGGGGCGGTTCGACTGCTCGGGGCTTACCCAGGCCGCTTACCAGAGCGTCGGGATCACGCTGCCCCGCGTGGCCAACGACCAGTACAACGCCGGCCCGCACCCCGCCAGGAACGAGCTGCTCCCCGGGGACCTCGTGTTCTTCTCGACCGACCTCAGCAATTCGCGGGCCATCCATCACGTGGGGTTGTACGTCGGCGGCGGGTACATGATCAACGCGCCCTATACCGGCGCCGTCATCCGCTTCGACAAGATCGACGCGCCCGACTACTTCGGCGCGACCCGGGTCACCAAGGACGGTGCCGCGGCCCTGCCGAGCTTCAAACCGGCGGCTTGAACAAGCTCCCCCGGTGGCTGGAACTCTCCGTGAAGCCAAGGCCCTGAGCTGCGACGATGAGTCACTCTTCGATAACGTCGACGTGATCATTCAGTGGAGAGTGGAACGCGGCGGGCGAACAGGGCGTTCCCTGGACAGTGACTGATGTACGTACTGACCACGGGGGTTGGTAGCAGGACGGAACAAGGCAAGGGGCCGCAGCATGGCTGGACTCGCATTCGATGGCGCGAATCCCGATGTCAGCCTGCTCTACGACATCAACGGACTCGCCAAGGACGCTCCCTCCTGGCTCGATCGTGCGATGGCGTTCGTCGGGGAGTACGGGATTCTGCTCGGCCTCGTGCTCGTCGTGCTGTGGTGCTGGTGGAGCGTGCGGCGCGGGGAGGACCGGCAGTCGGCGGTCGCGTCCGTGGCCGGGATCGTGTGGGCGCCGCTGGCCGCCGGGATCGCCGTGCTCGTCAACATCCCCATCCGCGGCTTCGTGGAGAGGCCGAGGCCCTTCCTCGACCACAAGGGTCTGGACGTGCTGGTGGACGGCAAGAGCGACTTCTCGTTCGTGAGCGACCACGCCACCCTCGCCATGGCCATCGGCGCCGGACTCTTCGTCGCCAACCGGAAGTTCGGCCTCATCGCGCTCGGCCTCGCCCTGCTCGAAGGGTTCTGCCGGGTCTACATGGGCGTGCACTACCCGACCGATGTCGTGGGCGGCTTCGCGCTCGGCACCGCCGTCGCGCTGCTGCTCGCCCCGCTCGCCCAGATGCTGCTCACCCCGGTCGTCGCGGCCGTCGCCCGCTCGCCGCGGCTCGGCCGCCTGGTGCACTCGCGCAAAGCGCTGACCGTGGTTCCGGCCGCGGCCGGCGGTGCGGTCGAGTACCCGGGGGCCGAGGAGCGCGACCTCGCCGCCTGAGCCGGCGCCCCGTCAGAGCGCTTGGGGGAAGTCGAACAGCCTGGTCGGGTCGTACTGCTTCTTCAGCTGGGCCAGGCGCGGCGCGGCCGAGCCGTAGTAGGCCGTACGCCAGTCGGTGAGCTGCGGGTCCGGATAGTTCTGGTACGCCGCGCCCGACGCGTAGGGGCGCATCGCGCTGTGCGTGCGGATCAGCCAGGACTGCTGGGTCGCGCCCGGAGTGCCCGCCTGCCACGAGGCGATGTACTGGGCGAGCACCCGCGAGGTGCGGTGCACGAAGGCGGTCGCGTCCGGGGCGACCCGGTTGACGGCGCCGCCGAGCGCGGTGAGCACGAGGGTGCCCGCGCCCCCGTTGTCGGCGGCCGCGATACGGGTGAACTCCTCGGAGCTGCTGAGGAGTTGACGTACTCCTGCCTGGGGGAGCGCCTTGGTGTAGAAGTCGGACTTCGCGGCGTACGTCTCGCGCTGGAGCACTCCCTGGGGGTTGCGGCCCGGGGTCTGGCCGGGCAGATGGCACTGGGCCTGGCTGAAGGTGGAGCAGCCCGCGTACAGCAGCATCGCGTCCTGGAAGCCGGTGCGGCGCAGGGACACCGAGGCCGCGGGGGCGCCGGCGCGGTCGGCGAGGCGGTCGAGGGCGTTCTGGAGATCGCCGTACGAACCGATGGAGAACGCGGCGATGTTGATGGTCGGGTTGCCGCCGCCGGCCGCGCTCGCCAGGTGCGCGGCGGACCAGATCTCGTCCGCCTGGTCCGGGCCCCACTCCTGCCACGCCTCGACCACCGCCTGCGCCTGCCGCCAGGGCCAGGTCAGATAGGCGGTCACGGCCTGGGGGGCCTGGTGCGTACGGAAGGTGAAGCCGGTGACCACGCCGAAGTTGCCGTTGCCCGCGCCGCGCAGGGCCCAGAACAGATCCGGGTTCTCCTTCGCGCTCGCCGTCAGTTTTCGGCCATCCGCGGTGACGAGGCGGACGGAGGTCAGGCTGTCGCAGGTCAGCCCGTACGCGCGGGCCGTCACGCCGTGGCCGCCGCCCAGCGTCAGGCCCGAGACGGCGACGGTGGGGCACGAGCCGCCGGGGATCGCGCGGCCGGTCCTGGCGAGGTCGGTGTAGACGTCGATCAGCCGCGCGCCCGCGCCGATCGTGCCGTCGGCCGCCACGCCGTTCAGCCGCGACACGTCGATGACCAGGCGGCCCGTGCCCGATGACCACCCGGCGTAGTCGTGGCCTCCGCTGCGGACGGAGATCGGGGTGCGGTGGACCCGGGCGTAGGCGAGGCATTCCTGTACGTCCGCCTCGTGGGCGACGTACGCCACGGCGTCGGGCCGCTGGGGGTCGTAGCGGGTGTTGTAGAGCTGGCGGGCGGCGGCGTAGTCGGCGTCTTCGGGGCGGACGAGTTTGCCCTCCAGGGAGCGGGCGAGGGCGTTCAGGTCCGCCGGGGCCGGGGGCGTCGATGCGCTGGGTGAGGTGGTGCGGGGCGGGGTGGGCTTGGGGTGGGCGGTGCCTTCGCAGGCGGAGGCGGTGAACGCGGTTGCGGCGGTGGTGAGGAGGGTGCGGCGGCGCATTCGGGGCTCCCGGGGGGCGTGTGGGGCACTCCGCTTGCTCCTTCCCCGCCCCGCCCCTTCCCTAGACCCTCCGGCGGTCGGAAAAGGGGGAAGCCGGGTTTCCTGGGGGCGCCACCCCGGACCCCGTTCGCGCCTGAAGGGCGCTCGTCCTCGAACTCCGCCGCGCGCGGCTCGCAGAGGGGCCGGTCAGGAGTCGGAGGGGGTGCAGCTGGGCGGCGTGTGGGTCTCGGCGTCCGTACGGGCTCTGTCGCGGCTTCGGCGGGCCGGGCCCGTCCAGCCGCAGGAGCAGCGGGCGATCGCGAAGCTGCCGCGTTCCGTGATGGTGGTCTGGTGGAGCACCTCACCACCGTACTGCGGGCGTGACGGGGGCCGTATCGGAGTCGTTAGGAGTACGGGCTAGGCCAGTGGGCGTTGGGGGTTTGGCGGCGATGGTGGTGCAACGGCACGGAGCCGGACGAGCGGGTGCGATCGTGGTCGCCGCGCTGGTGGGCGGGGCGATCGCGAGCGCGGCCGGGTGCGGCGGCGGGAACAGCGCGGAGGTCGCGAGCGGGGGCACCGCCGACCCGGCGGGCCTGGTGCGCACCGCGGCCGACCGCCTTGTGGAGGCGGGCAGTTCGAAGGCCACCACCTCCATGGAGATGGCCACCGGGGGCACCCGGGTCGCGATCCGCGGTCAGGGAACGTACGACTTCCGGCACAGAACCGGGCAGTTGACGGTGGTGCTGCCGGGGGACGCCGCGGGGGAGGACGGCCACCGGCCGATCACCGAGCTCCTCGCGCCCGGCGCGCTCTACATGAAGAACCGGGGGGCCGGGGTGCCCGCCGACAAGTGGGTGCGGGTCGACACCGCCACGCTCGCCGACGGCAACCTCGTCACGGGCGGTGTCACCGACCCGTACACGGCGGCCGAGCTGCTGCGCGGCGCGCAGGGCGTGACGTACGTCGGCGAAGAGGAACTCGCCGGGGTGAAGGTGCGGCACTACCGGGGAAGTGCCGAACTGCCGGCGAAGGTGGCGAAAGGGTTCTCCAGGGGGACGGTTCCGTTCGACGCGTACCTCGACGAAGCGGGGCGGCTGTGCAAGGTGCGTCAGCAGTTCAGCTACGTCAACCAGGGCCGGCCCGTGGCGGTCGCCTCGACGACGCTGCTGTACGCGTTCGGGGCGGCCGTGAGCGTACGGCTGCCGGACGCCCGGGACATCTTCGACGGGAAGATCCAGCCGTAATCAGCCAGAAATGGCCCCCTCAGGTGGGCCTGTGGTGGCGGAAATGGTCCGTCCGTGCCATGCGCGGTCCGTGTCCCTCTCCCTACGCTAGGAAGCCGACGATGGCGAGAAGAGCGGGAAGAGGTCGAGGAAGAGGTGATGTGCGTGGCTGCGCTTCGCGGTGCGACCGTCCAGGACCACGTGGCCCTCGTCGAGATCGAGCTGTGCGGTGAACTGATGATCGCGGCGTCCGCCGCGGAGGGGGACCGGCTCAGCCCGGACCTCATCGACGAGGTGCTGAACGTGGGGCAGCCCGGGCCGCCCCCGGAATGCAACTAGTCCGCTCAGCCAGTTCC
Source organism: Streptomyces mauvecolor (assembly GCF_039532965.1). Classification (NCBI taxonomy): domain Bacteria; kingdom Bacillati; phylum Actinomycetota; class Actinomycetes; order Kitasatosporales; family Streptomycetaceae; genus Streptomyces; species Streptomyces mauvecolor. The sequence continues at coordinate 16,091 of NZ_BAAASQ010000005.1, forward strand.
CTTTCCTGTCGGGGCGGCAGGGGGCGCGGTCGGGCCGGTTCCGCCGCGCCTTCCCTGCCGTGTCCGTCCCTGCGTCACGTCCGCATCATGCGGGCGATGGCCTTGGTGGCTTCCTCGACCTTGGCGTCGATCTCGTCGCCGCCCTTCACCGCCGCGTCCGCCACGCAGTGCCGCAGGTGCTCCTCCAGGAGCTGGAGCGCGAAGGACTGCAGGGCCTTCGTGGACGCGGAGACCTGGGTGAGTATGTCGATGCAGTAGACGTCCTCGTCGACCATGCGCTGGAGACCGCGGATCTGGCCCTCGATCCGGCGCAGCCGCTTGAGGTGCTCGTCCTTCTGCTTGTGGTAGCCGTGCACGCCGTGGTCGTGATCGGTCACAGGGGTCTCGACCGGGGGGCCGGCTGCCTCGGTGGTCGTCATCGCGTCCTCCCGTTGTCTGCCATGTGCCTGGTGGCCTGCCGTATGCGGCAAGGGGTTTCATACCCCTCATGGGTATATGGTAACGAATTTCCGGATCCCCGAAGGGGGCCCGTGCTGATCACTGTGCCTGATGGGCGACACTGAAGAACGCCGGTTAGCCGTGGCCGGATGATGCGCCTAGCATCAGCCTGACCGAATCCCAAGCACTCCGAGGACCCCACGTGCGCTTTCGTCTGACCCCCAGGGAGACGAGCTTCTACGACATGTTCTCCGCATCCGCGGACAACATCGTCACGGGCTCGAAGCTCCTCATGGAACTGCTCGGAGCGGATTCCGCGTCCCGGGCCGAGATCGCGGAGCGCATGCGGGCAGCGGAGCACGCGGGGGACGATGCCACCCACGCGATCTTCCACCAGCTGAACTCCTCGTTCATCACGCCGTTCGACCGCGAGGACATCTACAACCTCGCCTCGTGCCTCGACGACATCATGGACTTCATGGAGGAGGCCGTCGACCTGGTCGTCCTCTACAACATCGAGGAACTGCCCAAGGGCGTCGAGCAGCAGATCGAGGTGCTCAACCGGGCGGCCGTGCTGACCGCCGAGGCCATGCCGAACCTGCGGACGATGTCCAATCTGACCGAGTACTGGATCGAGGTCAACCGTCTGGAGAACCAGGCCGACCAGATCCACCGCAAGCTGCTCGCCCACCTCTTCAACGGCAAGTACGACGCCATCGAGGTGCTGAAGCTGAAGCAGATCGTGGACGTGCTCGAAGAGGCGGCGGACGCGTTCGAGCACGTGGCGAACACGGTGGAGACCATCGCCGTCAAGGAGTCCTGACCCAGTCATGGACACCTTTGCGTTGATCGTGACCATTGGGGTCGCGCTCGGATTCACGTACACGAACGGCTTTCACGACTCGGCGAACGCCATCGCCACCTCGGTGTCCACGCGGGCACTGACGCCGCGGGCGGCGCTCGCGATGGCCGCCGTCATGAACCTCGCCGGTGCCTTCCTCGGCAGCGGCGTCGCCAAGACCGTGAGCAAGGGGCTCATCTCCACGCCCGAGGGCAACAAGGGGATGGGGATCCTGTTCGCGGCGCTGGTCGGCGCGATCATCTGGAACCTGGTCACCTGGTACTTCGGGCTTCCCTCGTCCTCCTCGCACGCCCTGTTCGGCGGCATGGTCGGGGCGGCGCTCGCGGGCGGCATCACGGTGTACTGGTCCGGGGTGCTCGACAAGATCGTCATCCCGATGTTCGTCTCGCCGGTGGTCGGCCTCGTCGTCGGCTACCTCGTGATGTGCGTGATCCTGTGGATGTTCCGCAAGGCCAATCCGCACAAGGCCAAGCGCGGGTTCCGTATCGCGCAGACCGTCTCGGCGGCCGGCATGGCGCTCGGCCACGGCCTCCAGGACGCGCAGAAGACCATGGGCATCGTGGTGATGGCGCTGACCATCGCCAACGTTCAGTCCGCGGGTGACGAGATCCCGATCTGGGTCAAGATCGCTTGCGCGGCGATGCTGTCGCTCGGTACGTACGCGGGCGGCTGGCGGATCATGCGGACGCTGGGGCGGAAGATCATCGAGCTCGATCCGCCGCAGGGATTCGCCGCGGAGGCGACGGGTGCCTCGATCATGTTCGGGTCCTCCTTCCTGTTCCAGGCGCCCATCTCCACGACGCACGTGATCACCTCGGCGATCATGGGCGTGGGGGCGACCAAGCGGGTCAACGCGGTGCGGTGGGGTGTCGCGAAGAACATCATCCTGGGGTGGTTCATCACGATGCCGGCCGCGGCGGGTGTCGCTGCGCTGAGCTATCTGGTGGTGCGGCTCTTCTTCGGGTAGGCCCCCTGGGGCTCCGCCTCTCGGCCCCCGCTCCTCGAACGCCGGAGGGGCTGGATGAGCTCGTCGATCGGCCTCGGGCCGTGGGTGGCTGGTCGCGCAGTTCCCCGCGCCCCTGGGCAGGGTCGGTGCCGGCCGGGGTGAGCGTCTCAGCCTGTCCGGCGTTCGAGGACGAGCGCCCTTCACGCGCGAACGGGGTCCGGGGCGGAGCCCCAGGGGCCAGGGTTGTCGCGCGCGGGCGTACGTAAATGGGCCCGCCCCGGGTTTGCCGGGGCGGGCCCTTCGTCTTGCGGTGGCACCGCCATGCAGCACCGCAGACGCTCTGGGACGGGCCTAGCCGAAGCGGCCCGAGATGTAGTCCTCCGTGGCCTGCACGGACGGGTTGGAGAAGATCCGCTCCGTCTCGTCGATCTCGATCAGCTTGCCCGGCTGACCGACCGCCGCGAGGTTGAAGAACGCCGTACGGTCCGAGACCCGCGCCGCCTGCTGCATGTTGTGCGTCACGATCACGATCGTGAAGCGTCCCTTGAGCTCCCCGATCAGGTCCTCGATCGCGAGCGTGGAGATGGGGTCGAGGGCCGAGCAGGGCTCGTCCATGAGCAGAACGTCCGGTTCCACCGCGATCGCCCGCGCTATGCACAGGCGCTGCTGCTGGCCGCCGGAGAGGCCCGAACCCGGCTTGTTCAGGCGGTCCTTCACCTCGTTCCAGAGGTTCGCGCCCTTGAGGGACTTCTCGACGACGTCCGCCAGTTCGCTCTTCTTGAAATTGCCGTTCAGGCGCAGGCCCGCCGCCACGTTGTCGAAGATCGACATCGTCGGGAACGGGTTCGGGCGCTGGAACACCATGCCGACCGTACGGCGGACCGCCACCGGGTCGACCGCGGAGCCGTACAGGTTCTCGTCGTCCAGGAGCACCTTGCCCTCGACGCGGCCGCCGGGGGTCACCTCGTGCATGCGGTTCAGGGTGCGCAGGAACGTGGACTTGCCGCAGCCGGACGGGCCGATGAAGGCCGTCACCGAGCGCGGCTCGACCGTCATCGAGATGTCGTCGATCGCCTTGTGGGCGCCGTAGTAGGCGGAGAGGCCCGATACGTCGATTCGCTTGGCCATGTCACTTACTCACTGCTTCTGTAGGGGGATCAGTCGCTGTATGGCCGCGCGTCAGCGACCGGTCTTCGGGGCCTTCCAGCGGGCGATGCCGCGGGCCACCAGATTCAGGATCATGACGAAGGCGATCAGGACCAGGGCGGCCGCCCACGCGCGGTCGTACGACGCGTCGCTGCCGACTCGGTACTGCTCCCAGATGTAGAACGGGAGCGAGGACTGAGCACCGTCGAACGGGTTCGTGTTGATCAGCTGGTTGCCGAAGACGAGCAGCATGATCGGGGCGGTCTCGCCGGCGATGCGGGCGATCGCGAGCATGAAGCCCGTGGTGATGCCGCCGATCGCGGTCGGGATGACCACCTTCAGGATGGTGCGCCACTTCGGCACGCCGAGGGCGAGGGAGGCCTCGCGCAGCTCGTTCGGGACGAGCTTGAGCATCTCCTCCGTGGAGCGGACCACGACCGGCATCATCAGGATCGACAGGGCGAGCGAGCCCATGAAGCCCGACGGCTGCAGGTCGAACATCAGCATCAGGGTCAGGATGAACAGGCCCGCGACGATCGACGGGATGCCCGTCATGACGTCGACGAAGAAGGTCACGGCCTTGGCGAGCGCGCCCTTGCCGTACTCCACCAGGTAGACCGCGGTCAGCAGGCCGAGCGGCGCGGAGATCAGGGTGGCGATGCCGATCTGCTCCAGGGTGCCGATCAGCGCGTGGTAGATGCCGCCGCCCTGCTCGAAGGCGGGCACGCCGGCCATCGAGTGGGTCAGGAAGTATCCGTTGAGGACCTTGGTGCCGCGGCTGATCGTCGTCCACAGGAGCGAGAACAGCGGGATCACGGCGAGGATGAAGCAGACCCAGACCAGGGAGGTCGCCACCCGGTCCTTGGCCTGCCGCTTGTTCTCGACGGCCGAGGTGACCGCGTACGAGATGAGGACGAACAGCAGGGCCGCTATCAGGCCCCACTGGACCTTGCTCTGCAGATCGAAGGCGAGGCCGATGCCGACGGCGAGGGCGATCGCGGCGACCGCGAAGCCGGCTCCGGCCCAGCGGGGCAGGGAGCGGTGGCTGAGGCTGCCCTTGCGGGGGGCCGGGGTGGCCGGGGCTTCCTGAACGGCTACGTGGCTCATGCGTGGCTCCCTTCGGGGGCTCGTCCTGCGGGGTGGAGGGCGGGGGAAGGCACCGGGCTCATGCGTTGGCCCCCGAGTACTCCTTGCGGCGGGCGATGATCATGCGGGCGCCGCCGTTGACCAGCAGGGTGAGGACGAAGAGGACCAGGCCGGAGGCGATCAGGGCGTCGCGGCCGAGCTGGTTGGCCTCGTCGAACTTCGCGGCGATGTTCTGCGCGAAGGTGCCGCCGCCCGGGTTGAGCAGGTGCAGCGAGAGGACGTAGCTCGGGGAGAGGACCGTGGCGACGGCCATCGTCTCGCCGAGCGCGCGGCCCAGGCCCAGCATCGAGGCGGAGATCACGCCCGAGCGGCCGAAGGGCAGCACCGAGAGGCGGATGACTTCCCAGCGGGTCGCGCCGAGGGCCAGGGCGGCCTCCTCGTTCATGCGCGGGACCTGGAGGAAGACCTCGCGGCTGACGCTGGTCACGATCGGCAGGATCATGATCGCGAGCAGGATGCCGACGGTGAAGATGGAGCGGGCGACGCCGACTTCGGTCTTCTCGAAGAGGACGGTCCAGCCCAGGTACGAGTCGAGCCAGTCGTTGAGGCCGCCGAGGTAGGGCACCAGGAACAGGGCGCCCCAGATGCCGTAGACGATCGACGGTACGGCGGCGAGCAGATCGACGACGTACGCCAGCGGTGCGGCCAGCTTGCGCGGCGCGTAGTGCGAGATGAACAGGGCGATGCCGACGGCGACCGGGACCGCGATGGCCATCGCGATGACCGAGCTGACGACGGTGCCGAAGAGCAGGACCGCGATGCCGAACACCGGCGGTTGGCCGGCCGGGTTCCAGTCGAAGGTGGTCAGGAAGTTGCCCTGGTCCTCGGAGATCGCGATGCCGGCCCGGATGCTCAGGAAGATGGCGATGGCCGCCATGACGACGAGCAGGAAGATGCCCGAGCCCCGGGAGAGCCCGAGGAAGATCTTGTCGCCCGCGCGGCCGGTGGACTGCTTGCGGCGCGCTGCCGGGGCGGGAGCGGGTGGCGGAGGTGTGTCCGTTGCTATGGAAGAAGCCATGATCTTTCCGGTCTGTGGGCGGGGACCGGACGGGTCCCCTGGCGGCGGTGCACCGGATGGTGTGCGGCGGGGACCGGATCGGGGTCCCCGCCCCACGCGAGCCGCCGGGTCTTCGGCCCGGCGGCTCAACTGTCGCTCTACTGGAGGGAGTTGATGGTCTCGACGACCTTGGCGTTGATCTCGGACGGGATCGGCGCGTAGCTGGCGTCGGTGAGCAGCTTCTGCCCGTCGGCGCCGGCGGCGTAGGAGAGGAAGGACTTGACCGCGGGGAGGGTGGCGGCCTTGTTGCCCTTGTCGCAGGCGACCTCGTAGGTCACGAGGACGATCGGGTAGGCGTTGTCGGCCTTGGTCGCGTAGTCCAGCTTCAGCGCCAGGTCCTTGCCGGTGCCGGCGATCTTCGCGGCGGCGATGGCGGTGGAGGCGTTCGCGGAGCTGGCCTTGACCGGGGCGGAGGCGCCGGTGTTGATGTCCACGGTCTTGATCGACTGGGACGAGGCGTAGGAGAGCTCGAAGTAGCCGATGGCGCCGTTGGTCTGCTTGACCTGGGCGGCGACGCCGGCGGAGCCGGAGGCGGCCTGGCCGCCGGGGGCGGCCCACTTCTTGGCGGGCGCGTACGTCCAGTCGGCCTTGGCCGTGGCGCTGAGGTACTTGGTGAGGTTCTCGGTGGTGCCGGAGTCCTCGGAGCGGTGGAAGGCCTGGATCGCCAGGTCCGGGAGCTTGGCGCCCGGGTTCAGCTTGGCGATGGCCTCGTCGTTCCACTTGGTGATCTTGCCGCTGAAGATCTTGGCGAGGGACGAGGCGTCCAGGACGAGGCTGTCGACGCCCTCGACGTGGAAGCCGATCGCGATCGGGCCGCCGACCATCGGCAGGTTGATGCCCTGGCCGCCGGTGCAGACCTTCTTGGAGTCCTCGACCTGCTGCGGGTTGAGCGGCGAGTCGGAGCCGGCGAAGGCGACCGTGCCCTGGGTGAAGGCGACGATGCCCTCACCGGAGGAGGAGGACTTGTAGTTGATCTGCGCGTCCTTGCAGGCCGCCATGTAGTTCTTGACCCAGAGGTCCATGGCGTTCTTCTGCGCGGAGGAGCCGGAGGCCAGGAGCTGGCCCTTGGCGCCGTCGCACTTCACGTTGGAGGCGGCCCCGGAGGCCGTGCCGCCGGTCCCGCCCGTGGTCCCGCCGCCGTTGTTGTCGCTGCCGCACGCCGTGAGGGCCAGGGCGCTGGACACGGCGATGACGCCGAGGGCGGTGGCGCGGAGCCGGTTCTTGCGCTGAAGCTTCACTTTCGGGTGTTCCTTCCGGGAGCCGCCGGTTTCCGTTCGTTGTACGGCGGCGTGCGTGGATGGGCGGTGAGGGCGGGGTGCCGTGCACCGTGTAAGGCCGAAATTAGGCAGAACAGGTGAAGCGGTCGGCGGGGGAGAGTTAACGGAAGGTGAACCGTGGCGGGCAGTGCGGTGCCGACCGTTACCGGTTCGTGTTCAGCAGGCGTACGGAACCGATTCTGCGCCCGGGGTGCGCCGCTGTTGAGACCGGATTTCAGGCGGAGTGCAGCGCGTCGAGCAGCGCCAGGACCAGCTGCCGGTCGCGGGGCTGGGTGAGGCGGTGGTGGGCGGCCGCCGGGGGCAGCCAGAGCAGCCGGTCGACCTCGGAGTTCGCGGTGAACCGGCCCTCGCCCGCCTCGGCGGCCCAGTACTCGACCCGCTTGGGGCGGCCCTGGCCGTCCGTGTAGTGCACGGTGGGCAGCGCGGCACCCGGCGTGCACTGGTACCCGGTCTCCTCCAGTACCTCGCGCAGCGCACCCGCGAGCCCCGCCTCGCCCCGCTTCAGCTTGCCCTTGGGGTGCGACCAGTCGTCGTACTTCGGCCGGTGGACGAGGCAGACCTCAAGCCCGCCGTCGCCCCACGGCGAGCGGCGCCACAGCACGCAGCCCGCCGCGAGGACGGTTCCGTCGGGGGCGGTGCTCATGGTGCGGCCGTGGTCGCCGTGGGTGCTGAAGCCGAGGGTGCCGAGGTCACCGCCACCGGCTGCCAGACCCGCTGGAAGGCGAAGCGGGCCGCCTCCACGTCGTGCCGCTGGTCGGCGTGGAGCACGCCGAGCGCGTACGCGGTGGCCGGCGCGATCCGGGGCGTGCGGGCCGCGGCCGATGCCGCCGACGCGGCTTCGGCGGCGTCCCGGTGCCGGTCGAGGGCCCGCCCCGCGGCAAGGAGGCGCTCGGGGGGATCCTGCTCGCCGAGCCCGTGGTGCAGCACTTCCTGGGCGTACCGGTGCAGCCGGAGCAGCAGGCGCACCTGGTGCCAGGGGCTGTCCTGGGACTCGCTCTCGTGGACCAGGGCCTCCGCGTTGTACGGATGGGCGGCCCGGGCGAGCGGCAGCGCGGCCACCGCCCGGTCGAGGCGGTCCTCGGCGTCCAGGGCCGCGGGTGCGAGCACCTCGCAGGCGTGGGCGGCGGCCGCCGACGCCAGGGGCACCTCGCTGGCCAGCAGCGCGACCGCGTCCGCCACGGCGTGGAAGCGGGACGAGCCGAGCGCCTGGAGCGCCGCCGAGTGGGCCCGGGTGCGGGCCAGGGTCAGCTGCCGCTCCAGGAGCGCGCCGGCTCGGGCGGCGCCCACCGTGAGGGTGCCCGCGTCACCGCGCGGCGCCGGCACCCCGGGACCGGACAGCCGGTGCAGCGCGTCCAGGAGCCGGGTGAGCCGGGCCGAGCAGGAGTGCTCGCCCGCCAGCGTGCCCGACAGCCAGGCGAGTTCGGCCCGCAGCCGGTCGGCCCACTCCGGGTCGAGCAGCGGGCGGAAGGTGTGCAGGGTGCCGCTGATGCGGCGGGCCGCCGCGCGCAGGGCGCGGGCCGCCTCCTCGCTGGAGTGGTTGTCGGGACCCGCCTCGCGGTGGAGGCGGAGGCTGCGCAGGAATTCCCCTGCCTGCGCGTGGAGATAGGGGGCGAGGACCTCGCCCGCCAGCTCCTGTCCGGCGATGTTCTCAGGGCGTTGCACGCCGGCGCCTCCGGGCGTCTATCAGCATCTCCTGTACGTTCCGCAGCGGCTGTCCCTCGGCATCGGTCGCGTGCCGGTTCCAGTTCCCGTCGGCGCCCAGGTGCCAGGACGACGTGGTGTCCGACATCCCGGTCTCAAGGAGCCGGCTCAGGGCCGCGCGGTGGGCCGGGTCGGCGACCCGGACCAGTGCCTCGATGCGTCGGTCGAGGTTGCGGTGCATCATGTCGGCGCTGCCGAACCAGACTTCGGGCTCGCCGCCGTTCCCGAAGGCGAAGACCCGCGAGTGCTCCAGGAAGCGGCCGAGGATCGAGCGGACCCGGATGTTCTCCGAGAGCCCGGTCACGCCCGGCCGTATCGCGCAGATGCCGCGCACCCAGATGTCGACGGGCACGCCGGCCTGGGAGGCCCGGTAGCAGGCGTCGATGACGGCCTCGTCGACCATCGAGTTGACCTTGATGCGGACGTAGGCGGGCCGCCCGGCGTGCTGGTGGGCGATCTCCTTGTTGATCCGCGAAATCAGGCCGTCCCGAAGGGACTTGGGGGCGACGAGCAGACGCCGGTAGGTCTCGCGGCGCGAATACCCGGACAGCCGGTTGAAGAGGTCCGAGAGGTCCGCGCCGACCTGCGGGTCGGCGGTGAGCAGCCCCAGGTCCTCGTACAGGCGGGCCGTCTTCGGGTGGTAGTTGCCGGTCCCGACGTGGCTGTAGCGGCGCAGGGTGTCGCCCTCCTGGCGCACCACGAGGGAGAGCTTGCAGTGCGTCTTGAGGCCGACGAGCCCGTACACGACGTGGCAGCCGGACTCCTCCAGCTTGCGTGCCCACTTGATGTTGGCCTGCTCGTCGAAGCGCGCCTTGATCTCGACGAGGACGAGGACCTGCTTGCCCGACTCGGCCGCGTCTATCAAGGCGTCCACGATCGGCGAGTCGCCCGAAGTCCGGTACAGGGTCTGCTTGATGGCCAGCACGTCCGGGTCGGAGGCGGCCTGTTCCAGGAAGGCCTGCACCGAGGTCGAGAACGAGTCGTACGGGTGGTGCAGCAGTACGTCGCGTTCGCGCAGCGCCGCGAAGATGTCGGGCGCGGAGGCGGATTCGACCTCGGCGAGGTCGCGGTGGGTGCCCGCGACGAACTTGGGGAACTTCAGCTCCGGCCGGTCGAGCGCAGAGATCCCGAACAGGCCGGTCAGGTCGAGCGGGCCCGGCAGCGGGTAGACCTCGGCGTCCGAGATCTTCAACTCCCGTACCAGCAGGTCGAGTACGTACGGGTCGATGGACTCCTCGACCTCCAGCCGCACCGGCGGGCCGAAGCGGCGCCGCATGAGCTCCTTCTCCAGGGCCTGGAGCAGGTTCTCGGCGTCGTCCTCCTCGACTTCGAGGTCCTCGTTGCGCGTCACCCGGAACATGTGGTGCGCGAGCACCTCCATGCCGGGGAACAGCTCCTCCAGGTGCGCCGCGATGACGTCCTCAAGGGGCACGTAGCGCTGCGGAGAGGCCTCCAGGAAGCGGGAGAGCAGCGGCGGCACCTTCACGCGCGCGAAGTGGCGGTGGCCCGAGACCGGGTTGCGCACCACCACGGCGAGGTTGAGCGAGAGCCCCGAGATGTACGGGAAGGGGTGCGCGGGGTCGACGGCCAGCGGGGTGAGGACCGGGAAGATCTGCTGGCGGAACAGGGTGAAGAGGCGGGCCTGCTCCTTCTCCGTGAGCTCCGGCCAGCGGATCAGGTGGATGCCCTCGTCGGCCAGGGCCGGGGCGACGTCCTGCTGGTAGCAGGCGGCGTGCCGGGCCATGAGCTCGCGCGAGCGGGTCCAGATCAGGTCGAGGACCTCGCGCGGCTGGAGGCCGGAGGCGGAGCGGGTGGCGACGCCGGTGGCGATGCGGCGCTTGAGTCCGGCGACCCGGACCATGAAGAACTCGTCCAGGTTCGAGGCGAAGATCGCCAGGAAGTTCGCCCGCTCCAGGAGCGGGGTCGCCGGGTCCTCGGCGAGCTCCAGGACGCGCTCGTTGAACGCGAGCCAGCTGCGTTCGCGGTCCAGGAAGCGGCCCGAGGGGAGCTCGTCGCCCTCGCTCTCGTCCTCGTAGCCGTCCAGGTCGGCATCGATGTCCGGCTCGAGATCGGAGACGGCGGCCGCGAGCGTGTGCGGCCGGTGCGCGGCTATGGAGCCGACGGACGGCTGGGCGGGCTGGAGCGGGACCTCGGCGCTGGGCTGCTGGCTCATGTCCCCATTGTTCCGCGCGCCGGGGGTGTCCAGCGCGTCGGAGAGGGCGGGAGTGAGTGCCCGGGGGGATCTCGTGGGGGGAACTGTTCCGTTCCGGGTGGCGGGCGCCGGCGGCTTCATTACGCGAGCGTCGCAAGCGTGTCTGAATGGCTGGTTACGAGGACATGACGTGCGGGCCACCGAACCCCGGCCCCCGGGCGACGCCCAGGGGGCCGGTCCGCGGGGCGCGGCCACCAGAATGCGGCGGCCGGCCCGTCCGGGCAAGAGGTGCGGGAGGTCAGGACTCCGCGCGGTACATCAGGTCCACCTCGTGGGTGGTGAAGCCGAGGCGCTCGTAGACCGTGACCGCCGCGGTGTTGTCGGCGTCGACGTACAGCATCGCGGTGGGCAGGCCCTCGGCCGCCAGGTGGCGCAGACCCGTCGCCGTCAGCGCCTTGCCGAGGCCGCCGCCCTGGGCGTCCGGCCGGATCCCGACGACGTACACCTCGCCGAGCCGCTCCTCGGCGTGCACCTTCGTCCAGTGGAACCCGACGATCTCGCCGGCGCGCTCCGCGAGGAAGAAGCCCTTGGGGTCGAACCAGGGCTCGGCCTTGCGGTCGTCGAGGTCGCGCTGGGTGAGGGAGCCCTGCTCGGGGTGGTGCGCGAAGGCCGCCGCGTTCACCGCGAGCCAGGCCGCGTCGTCCTCGCCCGGCGTGAAGGTGCGCACGGTGACGCCCTCGGGCCAGACGGGCTCGGCGATGTCGAGCGGGCTCAACGGGCGCCGCAGCTGGCGCAGTTCGCGGAACAGGGTCAGGCCGAGGACCTGGGCGAGGTGGCGGGCCGCCGAGTGGCCGCCGTGCGCCCACACCCGCAGCCGCTTGCCGGTCGCGCCGAGCAGCGCGCTGCCCAGCGCCCGGCCGTGCCCGTGGCCGCGGTGCGCGGGGTGCACGACGAGCTCGGCGGCGGGTGCCTCGACCGGGTCGGTGTCCTCCAGCTGGGCGTACCCGGCGAGCACGTCGCCCACGGTCAGCAGAAAATGCCGCACGCCCTCGCGCCGGCCCCCGCGCAACTGGAGCCGCCCCTGCTCGGAGACGGCCTGCTGCCCGTCGCCGCGGGCGGCGTCGGCGATGAGGTCGAGGACGGCCTGCGCCTGCGAGTGACCGAGCTCGTCGAGCGTCTGGATCTCGCGGGAGGACGGGGTGGGGACGGCTGCGTCTGTCATGTGTACGAGGGTACGGGGGAGGGCGTCGCGGACGGGGCCGGGTGAGGGAGCCGGATCGCCCACGCGCCGTATGTGAACGCGCCCGTATGTGATCGGTCTCCGGTCGGTATGTGGTTGGTCCTCGGCCCGTACGTGATCAACGGCAACCAGCTCGTAACCCGCCACCCCCTGTTGCGCTACGCGCGTTGACCCTAGGCTGCGCCGGGACTTCACTGGAAACTCACAGGGGACTTTCAGAACATATGCCAGCGAAACCCCACATGAAGCGTGCCGCCACACGAATGTGGGCGGGGGCCGCCGGACTTGCCACCGTCGGGGCGCTCGTCGCCGCGATGCCCGCCGACGCGCACGACCGCGGTCACGGCCACCACCCCAAGCCGGACCGCACCGTCGACGTACAGCTGCTCTCCTTCAACGACTTGCACGGCAACCTGGAGCCCCCGGCCGGCTCCGCAGGGGCGGTGACGGAGCGTCAGGCGGACGGGACCACCAAGTCCGTGCCGGCCGGCGGCATGGAGTACCTCGCCACCTCGCTGCGCACCGCGCGCCAGGGCCACCCGTACTCCATCACCGCGGCCGGCGGCGACATGATCGGCGCGAGCCCGCTGCTCTCGGGGCTCTTCCACGACGAGCCGACCATCGAGGCGCTCAACAAGCTCAAGCTGGACGTCACGGCCGTCGGCAACCACGAGTTCGACGAGGGCGCCACCGAGCTCGCCCGCATGCAGAACGGCGGCTGCCACCCCACCGAGGGCTGCTACGAGAAGGGCAAGAAGTTCCGCGGAGCGGACTTCCCCTACCTCGCGGCCAATGTGACCAGCGAGAAGACCGGCAAGCCGATCCTCAAGCCGTACACGGTGTGGCAGAAGAACGGCGTCAAGATCGGCTTCATCGGCGTGACGCTCGAAGGCACCCCGAACGTCGTCACCGCGTCCGGCGTCAAGGGGCTCAAGTTCGCCGACGAGATCGAGACGATCAACAAGTACGCCAAGGAACTGGACCGGCAGGGCGTCAAGTCCATCGTCGCCCTGATCCACGAGGGCGGCATGCCGTCCAGCAACGCGTACAACGACAGCTGCGACAGCCAGGGCCCCGGCAGCGGGATCTCCGGCCCGATCGTCGACATAGCCAAGGGCATCACGCCCAAGGTCGACGCGCTGATCACCGGCCACACCCACCAGGCGTACGTCTGTACCATCCCGGACCCGGCGGGCAACCCGCGCATGGTCACCTCGGCGGCGTCGTTCGGCAAGCTGTACACGGACACGACGCTGACGTACGACCGGCGTACGAACGACATCGTCCGCACGGCGGTGAAGCCGCAGCAGCTGCCGAAGTCGGCGAACCACATCGTCAGCCGGGACCAGCCCAAGGCCGCGGACATGTCCCAACTGATCGCCCGCTGGGGCAAGTTGGCGGCGCCGGTCGCGGGCCGTCCGCAGGGGTACATCTCGGCGGACATCAACGGCCGCGGCTCGGAGGATCTGGAGAAGCCCCTGGGCGACCTGATAGCGGACGCGCAATTGGCAGGTCTTTCCTCCCCCGACAAGGGCGGCGCGCAGATAGCCCTCATGAACCCGGGCGGCATCCGCTCGGACCTGGTGTACAAGGCGTCCGGCGGTGAGGGCGACGGTGTGGTGACCTACGGCGAGGCCTTCACGGTCCAGCCGTTCACCAACATGATGAACGTGGTCGACCTGACCGGGGCGCAGCTGATCACCGCGCTCCAGCAGCAGGTCAGCGGGCCGAACGCGGCCGACCCGAAGATCCTCCAGGTGTCGAAGGGGCTTACGTACACGCTGGACATGACGAAGTCGGGGGCGGCGCGGGTGGTCGTGGACACGGTGAAGCTGAACGGGGCCGGGATCGACCCCGCGAAGACGTACCGGGTCGCGATGAACGAGTTCCTGGCGGGCGGGGGTGACGGGTTCCCGGCGCTGGTGGGCAAGAACAAGCTGGTCGGGGCGTCCGACCTCGACGTCTTCGACGCGTACCTGACCGCGAACTCTTCGGCTTCCGCGCCGATGGCTCCGCCGGTGCGGGGTCGGATCACGGTGGTGAAGTAGCTGTCCCCTGCGGGGGGCTGAGGGGCGGCGGGGCCTGTGCGGCCCGCCGCCCCCTCTTGCGCTTTCGGCACTCCGTGCCGGGGGTTTGTCTGCAGGCCCGGTGGGGGCTGGTCGCGCAGTTCCCCGCGCCCCTAGCGGCATCGGACCTGGCCACGGGGTCTGGGGCGGAGCCCCAGGGGCCCGGCGGCCCTACGGGGTCTCCGGGGGTGGGGTCGGGGCGCCCGGCAGGGTGATGGTTGCCAGGGTGCCGCCCGACGCGGGGGCGGTCAGGGTCACCTCGCCGCCCGCGTGTTGCACCGTACGGGCCACGATGGACAGGCCGAGGCCCGAACCGGGGAGCGCCCGCGCCGAAGGGGAGCGCCAGAAGCGTTCGAAGACGTGCGGGAGGTCTTCGGCAGGGATGCCGGGGCCCTGGTCGCGGACGGTCAGGACACCCCGGTCCAGCGCCACCGTGACCGTCCCGCGCGGCGGACTGAACTTCACCGCGTTGTCCAGCACGTTCACCACCGCCCGCTGCAACGCCGCCGTGACCGTCCCGCGCGGCGGACTGAACTTCACCGCGTTGTCCAGCACGTTCACCACCGCCCGCTGCAACGCCGCCGGCTCGGCCCGCACGTACCAGGGCGCCAGCTGCGCCGTGATCGTCAGCTCCGGCCCGCGCAGCCGCGCCCGGTCGAGCGCGACCCGCGTGATGTCGTGCAGGCCGACCACCTCCAGCGGGCCCTCCCGGACCGCGTCCGGACGCGACAGCTCCTGCAAGTCGCCGATGAGCGAGGCGAGTTCGGACATCTGTGCCGTCACCGACGCCATCAGCGCCTTGCGGTCGGCGGGCGGAATGGCCCGCCCCGTCTCCTCGCTCCGGGCGAGCAGCTCGATGTTCGTACGCAGCGAGGTGAGCGGCGTACGCAGCTCGTGCCCGGCGTCCGCGATGAGCTGTGCCTGCCGGTCCCGGGAGGAGGCGAGCGCGGCGGTCATCGCGTTGAAGGAGAGGGAGAGGCGGGCGATCTCGTCCTCGCCCTCGACCGGGATGCGTACGGTCAGATCCTCGGTGCGGGCGACGTGTTCGACCGCGCCGGTCAGCTTGTCCACGGGCTTCAGGCCGGTCCGCGCCACCCACAGGCCCGCCGCACCCGCCGCGATCACGCCGATTCCCGCGAGGCCCGTCAGCAGCAGGGCCAGCCGGTTGAGGGCGGAGTCGACCTCGGTGAGCGGGCGGGACAGCGAGACGGTGACCCACCTGCCGTCGAACTCCTGGAACTGGGTGTGCACCCGGACGTCCATGCCGCCCTCGGTGGTACTGCTGTGCAGGGTCTCGGCCTTGAGGTTGTGGGCGCGGGCGACCGCGATGTCCTGGGGCTTGACCCTTACGGGCGGGGAGTCCGGGGCCACGCAGCGGGTGCCGTCCGGCAGGACCACCTGGATGTAGGCGAACGGCTTCTGCCCCGGGGGCAGGCTGCCCTGCGCGTTGCAGGTCTGGAGCGCGGTCAGCACCAGGCTGGCGGGCGCGCTGGTGTTGCGCAGCGTGGTGTCGAGCTCGGCGCGCAACTGGGCCCGGGTCAGCAGCCAGCAGGTGACGGCGACCGCCGCCACCGCCACCGCCACCGCCGTGGCCACCAGCATCGCCAGGCGGGACCGCAGCGGCATCGCGCGGTACCGGCCGAGCAGACGGTTCACTCCGCGCCGCCCGGCCGGAGCGCGTACCCCACGCCCCGCACCGTGTGCACGAGGCGCGGCTCGCCGCCCGCCTCCGTCTTGCGGCGCAGGTACATGACGTACACGTCGAGGGAGTTGGACGACGGCTCGAAGTCGAAGCCCCAGACCGCCTTGAGGATCTGCTCGCGGGTCAGCACCTGCCGCGGGTGGGCCAGGAACATCTCCAGGAGGGTGAACTCGGTGCGGGTCAGCTCCACCACCCGGGTGCCGCGGGTGACCTCGCGGGTGGAGAGGTCCATCCTCAGGTCCGCGAAGGTGAGGACGTTCCCGGCGTCCTGCCCGGCCGCCCCCGCGTCGACCGCGTACGAGCTGCGGCGCAGCAACGCCCGGATGCGGGCGAAGAGTTCGTCGAGCTCGAAGGGCTTGACCAGGTAGTCGTCGGCGCCCGCGTCGAGCCCGGTGACGCGGTCGCCGACCGTGTCGCGCGCGGTCAGCATCAGGATGGGCGTGGTGGAGCCGGCCGCGCGAAGGCGGCGGGCCGCGGTGAGCCCGTCCATCCTCGGCATCTGGATGTCCAGGACGATCAGCTCGGGCCGGTACGCCTCCGCCTTCGCGAGGGCGTCGAGGCCGTCGACGGCGACCTCGGTGCCGTATCCCTCGAAGGCGAGACTGCGCTGCAGCGCCTCGCGGACTGCGGGCTCGTCGTCGACGATCAGGATGCGCTGCGGGTCGTCCTCGGCGGGGCTCATGAGCGGGTTCCTTCTTCTGCTTCGTGCGGCTCGATGGCTTCAGCCTCGCACGCGGACGGTGCTGCGCGGGGCGGCTCGCTGCCCCGCGCGGATCAGTAGCTGCCGCCGAAGCCGCCGGAGCCGTTGCCGCCCTGGCTGTTGCCGCCGCCGGTGTCGGCGCCGCCGCTGCCACCGCCGCGCAGGCTCGCGAGGTCGGACTTGACGGTGTTGATCGGGATGGCGAAGCCGAGCCCGACACTGCCGGCCGACGAACCGCTCGCGGCGCTCGAACTCGGCGAGTACATCGCTGAGTTGATGCCGATGATGTTGCCGTTCATGTCGATGAGCGCGCCGCCGGAGTTGCCCGGGTTGAGCGAGGCGTCGGTCTGGAGCGCCTTGTACGTGGTCTTCGAGGAGCCGGTGTCGCCGTTGAACTGCTGCCCGCCGAACTCGAACGGCCAGCCGCCGTTCCCGCGTCCCTGGCCCCGACCCTGGCCCTGGTTGCCCTGCTCCTTGGCGACGGTGACATCGCGGTCGAGGGCGGAGACGATGCCGGAGGTGACGGTGCCGGTGAGGCCCTCGGGGGAGCCGATGGCGACGACCTGGTCGCCGACCGCGATCTTGCTGGAGTCGCCGAGGCTGGCGGGCTTGAGGCCGCTCGCCCCGTCCAGCTTGATCAGCGCGAGGTCCTTGTCGGGGTCGGTGCCGACGACCTTCGCGGTGTACGTCTTGCCGTTGCTGAGCTTCACCTTGATCGAGGTCGAGCCCGCGATGACGTGGTTGTTGGTGATGATCTGGCCGTCGGCGGTGATGATCACGCCCGCGCCGGTCGACTCGCCCGAGCCGGACGTCGCGTTGATCTCGACGATGCTCGGCATGACGGCCTTGGCGACGCCCGAGACCGTGCCGTTGGTGCTGTTGGAGGCGTTGGTGCCGCTGACCCCGGAGCTGACGGTGGAGCTGTCGTTGCCGACGTAGTGCTCGACGAGGCTCGCGGTGCCGCCGCCTATGGCCGCCGCGATGATGGCCACGGCCGCGAGGAGGCCGACCGGACGCCTGGCCCGCCGGGGCCGGGGGGCGCCCGCCTCGCCGCCGGCGAGGTGCGCGGTGCCGCCGTCGTTGCCGCCGCCGTGGAACCCTGCCTCGGGGTGGGCGGCCGTATTGCCGGGCCACACCGTGGTGCCGGGGCCGGTGGTCACCGGGGTGGCCGGCTGGTACGGGGGCGGCGGGGGGTAGGCGGCGCCGTAGGCCTCGGCCTCTCGCCGCGCGTCGTCCTTGGCTCGCTGCCAGGACTCATCGGAGTGGTTCGGCTGCTGCTCGGGGTACTCGCCGCTGCGGCGGGGGCTCTCGGTCATGTCTATGACGATCGCGAGCATTCATGAGAGCAGCCTGAGGACCGCGTAAGAAGCCCGGCAGAACCGTGTTTGCCCGATATAAGGACGCCCGGGCGCCCGGTGGCTGGCGGGTTATCCGCAGCCGCAGGAGCGGCGCACGACGAGCCGCGAGGGGAACTGCTTCAGGCGCTCCCGGCGCGAGCCCGCCACCCGCAGGCCGTCGTCCAGGACCAGATCGACGGCGGCCCGCGCCATGGCGGGCCGGTCGGAGGCGATCGTGGTGAGCGGCGGATCGGTGAGGGCCGCCTCCTTGACGTCGTCGAAGCCCGCCACGGCGAGCTCGCCCGGCACGTCGATGCGCAGCTCGCGGGCGGCCCGCAGCACGCCGATCGCCTGGTCGTCGGTCGCGCAGAAGATGGCCGGCGGCCGCTGGGGCCCGGCGAGGATCTCCAGGGCCACCTTGTAGGCGTCGTACCGGTTGTACGGGGCCTGGAAGAGGCGGCCTTCGAGGGAGCGGCCGGACTCCAGCATGGCCCGGCGCCAGCCCTCGACGTGGTCGGCCACCGGGTCGCCGACGGCCGGGGTCGACTCGATGCCGCCGAGGCAGGCGACGTACTCATGACCGTGTTCGAGCAGGTGGCGGGTGGCGAGCTGGGCGCCGCCGATGTCGTCCGTGACGACCGCGACGTCGTCGATGGCCTCGGGCCGCTCGTGAAGCAGCACCACACGGGCGTCCCAGGCGTCGATCTCGGCCGCGGCCCGCTCGCTGGGGCCCTGGCTGACCAGGATGAGCCCGGCGACCCGCATGCCGAGGAAGGCCCGCAGGTAGTGCACCTCGCGGTCGTCGATGTAGTCGGAGTTGCCGACCAGGACCATTTTTCCGCGCTCGGAGGCGGCCTGCTCGACGGCGTGCGCCATCTCCGCGAAGAACGGCTGGCGCGCGTCGGGGACGATCATTCCTATGAGGTCGGTGCGCCGCGACGCCATCGCCTGGGCGACCCGGTCCGGCCGGTACCCCAGCTCCTTGATCGCGGCGAGGACACGCTCGCGCGTGGCCGGGGCGACCGGCCGGGGTCCGTTGTTGATGACGTAACTGACGACGGCGGTCGAAGTACCCGCAAGTCGTGCCACGTCGTCCCGCGTCACCTTGGCCACGCGCGGCAGTCTACGCGGGGTGACCCGCCTCTGGGCAGGGCATATCGCAGGTCGTACCCCATGCGTGATCTGCCGTTCGGGTTACCCCGCCGAGGAAGGCGATCTACCGCTTCTGGGAGCGGGCCGCCGCTTCCTTCGTCTCGGCGGTGGCGGCGTCCACGACCGCCTTCGCCTTGGCGTCCTCGGCGGAGCGCTCGGGCTTCTCGGGCGTCACGAAGCGGTAGCCGACGTTGCGGACGGTGCCGATCAGCGACTCGTGCTCGGGGCCGAGCTTGGCCCGCAGTCGCCGTACGTGGACGTCGACCGTACGGGTGCCGCCGAAGTAGTCGTAGCCCCAGACCTCCTGGAGCAGCTGGGCGCGGGTGAACACCCGGCCCGGGTGCTGGGCGAGGTACTTGAGCAGCTCGAACTCCTTGAAGGTGAGGTCGAGGACCCGCCCCTTCAGCTTCGCGCTGTACGTCGCCTCGTCGACCGAGAGGTCGCCGTTGCGGATCTCCATGGGGGAGTCGTCGGAGGTGGCCTGTGCGCGGCCGGTGGCGAGCCGCAGCCGGGCCTCGACCTCGGCGGGCCCCGCGGTGTCGAGCAGGACGTCGTCGATGCCCCAGTCGGCGGTGACGGCGGCCAGGCCGCCCTCGGTCACGACCAGCATCAGCGGGCAGCCGGGGCCCGTGGAACGCAGGAGCTGGCACAGCGACCGCACGTGCGGCAGGTCGCGGCGGCCGTCGATCAGGATGACGTCGGCACCAGGGGTGTCGACGAGGGCCGGGCCCTCGGCGGGGGCCACCCGCACACTGTGCAGAAGCAGGCCGAGAGCGGGGAGCACCTCCGTCGACGGCTGAAGGGCGTTGGTCAGGAGCAGCAAGGAGCTCATCGCGCCCCACCTGCCCCGATGGTCCGCTTCGTATCGTGCACGGTTCGCTCGCCCATAACGTCGGTTCCTCCTCGGTCCCTGCGAGGACGCTGCGGCACTGCTTCGTACATTCAGGGCCTACCCGCCGGCCCTTTGTGTGAGCGTTTGTTCACCCGTCCGTAACAACGACCGGGAAACACAAAAGGACCCGGGGGCTACGTTGCCCGGATCCTCTGCCAAGGAGAATAGCCCACATGAATGCCGGGGCAGAGGGTCGATTTCACACTTCAGCTGTTTCCTCGATCACTCCTGGACCTCGGCGCGCAACCCTGTGTACGTCCGACGGTGTCCGTATCGAGGCGGTTTACGAACCGTGGGTGAAGGGCGCCTGCGACACCGCGATCGTGGTCGCCCACGGGTTCACCGGATCGGCCGACCGCCCCGCCGTACGAAGGGCCGCGGGCGTGTTCGCGCAGTACGCGGCCGTGATCACTTTCTCGTTCCGCGGGCACGGGAAGTCCGGCGGCCGTTCGACCGTCGGCGACCGCGAGGTGCTCGATCTGGCGGCGGCGGTCGAGTGGGCGAGATCACTCGGGTACGAACGGGTGGTGACGGTCGGCTTCTCGATGGGCGGCTCCGTGGTGCTGCGGCACGCGGCGACGTACCGGGGGAGCGCGCGGGGGCGCACGGAAGCAGTGGCGGCGGTCAGCGCACCCGCCCGCTGGTACTACCGGGGCACGGCCCCGATGCGGCGGGTGCACTGGCTCATCACCCGGCCCGCCGGGCGCCTGGTGGGAAGGGTCGGCTTCGCGACCCGCATCCACTCCGAGGACTGGGACCCGGTGCCGCTCTCGCCCGTCGAGGCGGTCCCGCTGATCGCGCCGACCCCGCTGCTCGTCGTGCACGGCGACCGCGACCCGTACTTCCCGGTGGACCACCCGCGCATGCTGGCGGCCGCCGGACCTGCGCAGTTGTGGCTGGAGCCGGGCATGGGGCACGCCGAGAACGCGGCCGGCGAGGAGCTGCTCGGGCGGATCGCGGGCTGGCTGACCGCCGCGCGGCCCGCCGCGTAGCCCATCATGGAGGGCGACGAAAGGAGCCTCACCATGGCAGCGGGAACCATCCGCTTCTGGGCCGCGGCCAAGTCCGCCGCCGGTGTCGGCGAGGAGCCGTACGCCGCCGGGACGCTGGCCGAAGCCCTCGACGCGGTGCGCGAACGGCACCCCGGAGAGCTCACGCGCGTACTGCAGCGGTGTTCCTTCCTGGTCGACGGTGACCCCGTCGGCAAGCGGAACCATGAGACCGTACGCCTTGCCGAGGGCGGCACGGTCGAGGTGCTCCCGCCGTTCGCAGGAGGGTGACCCCCACGTCATGAGCGAGCAGTACCCGTATCAGCAGCAGCCCCAGTACGACCAGTACGGGCAGCCCGTGCAGCCGCAGCCGCCGTTCCCGTACGAGCCGTACCAGGACCAGCAGCAGTACACGCAGACCTGGGAGGGGCAGACCTGGGACACCCAGTACCAGCCCACGATCCAGCCCGGGCCCGCCCAGCAGCCGGCGGAGCCCGCGCCGAGCCGGGGACGCCACGCGCAGCCCGCGCCCGGGCAGCCCTGGCAGGAGAGCGCGCCGGGGACGCCTTACGCGGCGGACACGGCGTACCTGCCGCCGCAGAACGGTGCGGGGACGACGTCCGTGCCGCTGCCGCCCGAGGTGCCGATGACGTCCGGGCCCGCCGCGGCGCCGGTGTACGAGCCGGCCGCGGCCCCCACGCATGTTTCCGTCCCGGTTCCCGGCCCCGTTCAGGCGTCGGGTTCGGCTTCCGGGGAGGGTCCGGCGTACACCTCGCCGACGACCGTCGGCAACGCGCGGATCACCGATGCCCAGCGGGCCCGCGCGGAGGGGCGTTCGCCGATCATCGCGCCCGGGATGCAGCCCGCCGCGCTCACCGCCGTACTGGGCCTGCTCCTCGCGGTGGCCGCCCCCCTGGGCCCGTACTCGCTCGCCGTGCCCTTGGTTCTCCTCCAGGCGGTGACGGCGGCGGGCTGGTTCCGCCTGAACGGGATGTGGCCGGCCCGGCAGGGCATCGCGCTCGCCTTCGCGGGCGGGCTCGTCGCCGACGTCGCCCTGCTCGCACTCGGCCGTGAGCACGCGCCCGCCGCGATCCTGGGCACGCTCGGGGCGTGGGTGCTGCTCACGCTCGTCCTCCAGCTGCGCTCGCACGCCGACCCCGACGAGCGGATGTACGGCCTGATGGCGACGGTCGCCTCGGCGGCGCTCGCGGTCCTGGCCGGCGGGTACCTCGCGGCGCCGCCGCACGCGGTGTCCGTGGGTGCGGCCGCCGTGGCCGTCGCGGCCCTCGCGCGGGCGCTGCCGCTGCCGTCGGCCGCCTCCGTGGTGGTCGCGCTGCTCGCGGCGGCGGGCGTGGGGATCGCGGTGGGCGGAATGACCGGCATCGGCGGGGGCGGCGCGCTGCTCGGCCTCGCGGCCGGGGGCTGCGCGCTGATCGGCCTGCGGGTCGCCTCGTACGACTACCCGTCCCGGTTCGTCCACATGACGGCGGGCGTGGCCCTGCCGCTCACCGCGGCCGTTCCTGTGCTGTATCTCATCGGGCGGGCCGTGGCGTAGGGAACCGCGGCTAGGCTCGCGATCGTCGTTCCGGAGGATTGATCACAAACAGGAGGATCGATCACCCGGAGTTTCTGATCAAAGGGTCGATGGCCGGCTGATGGCCGACTGGTGGGGGACGTAGGCAATGCGCGCACTGCGAATACTTTTGATCATCGCGATCGTTCTCGGCGGCATATTCGTCGCGGCGGACCGCATCGCGGTGAACATCGCCGAGTCCAAGACGGCCGACAAGATCAAGAGCAGCCAGCGGCTCAGCTCGACCCCTGACGTCGACATCAAGGGCTTCCCCTTCCTGACCCAGGTGCTCGGCAAGGAGCTCGACGAGGTCGACGTCTCGCTGTCCGGGGTCACCGCCACGGCGGGGGGCCACTCGGTCAACGTCACCGAGGTCACGGCCGAGCTGTACGCGGTGAAGATCGACAGCTCGTTCTCGTCGGCGGTGGCGGGGCGGGCCGACGGGGCGGCGCAGATCTCGTACGCCGACCTGTCGAAGGCCGCGCCCAAGGGGGCGACCGTCGGGTACGCGGGGGCGGAGCGGGCGGCGAAGGGCCAGGTCAAGGTGACCGGCCCGCTCACGGATCTCCTGGAGGGGCAGGGTGTTGTACTGCCCGCCTCCGTCAAGGCGCTGCTCCAGGGGCGGACGGTGTCGGCGTACAGCACGGTGAGCCTGAACGGGTCGGGGTCGGTGCAGCTCCGGGCGGAGTCGTTGCCGAAGCTGCCGGTGCCGGGGTTCGACCAGCGGCTGCGCAAGGCGGTCGACTACGACCTGAAGATCGACGGGATGCCGTCGAGCATCAAGCTGAACAAGGTGACGGCGACGGAGTCGGGCCTCCGCTTCTCGGGCGAGGGCACGGACGTCCGCCTGGCGGGGTGACAGCGGCCCTGCCCCACCCGGGGCGACTTCGCGGCGCCCTTGCCTGGGGCTCCGCCCCAGCCCCGGGGTGCTTTCCCACCCGCCCGCCCGTGACGGGGGTGGAGAGGGCTGAGCCCTGGGGCTGCGCCCCAGACCCCCTGCGGGGGCTGCGCCCCCTGCACCCCTTTCGGGGGCTCCGCCCCCGGACCCCCGTTCGCGCCTGAAGGGCGCTCGTCCTCAAACTCCCCAAGGCCCCAAGGCCCCAAGGCCCCAAGGGCCAGGAGGGGCCCCATGACAGGCTGAAATGCCCCGACGCGGGCCAGCACCAACCCTGCCAGGGGCGCGGGGAACTGCGCGACCAGCCACAGACCGGCCGAAGGGGAATCCGCCCGCCCCCGGAGGGTCTAGGGAAGGGGCGGGGTGGGGTGGGGCAAACGGGGTCCGGGGCGGAGCCCCAGGGCACCCTCCCCGCCTAGCCAGAGGCGCGGGGAACTGCGCGATCAGCCACGCACGGTCCGCGGCCAACCGGGCGGAGCACGAAAGGGGCGGTGGGGGCGCAGCCCCCAGGGGCCGGGCCGTCCAACCCGTTGCACGGGTGGGTGGGTGGGACAACCGCCGGGGGGTTGGGGCACAGCCCCCGCAGCCCCCCCGGGATGCCCCCGCTCGCATCGTGAGACATCCCTGTCCGTAGGGCAGAAACCGTCCCCGCGGGCCACCACCCCGGAGGGGGCCGGGGTGTCCCGCACCCCCTCTCGTATCAGTATGCGGATGATCGAGTCTCAGCATGCGACACACCGGTGACACGCCCCGGTTTGCCTCCCTACGATCGGACGCATGAAGCGACAGGCGGACCTCACGAAGCGGCGGGCAGTAGACCTGTGCCGCGTCGCCGCCATGCTCTGTCGCCCCTTCTGAGCGGGACGCTCAACTCCCGCATTCCCCAAGCCCTTTGAGCTGATCAGGGCAACCCCGCGCCACCCCGTGCCGCACTGCGCGCGCCCCCGGACGCGTACCCGCACACCTGCACCGCCCCCCGCAGACTGCCCCGGAGGAGAAACAACATGAGCCGCAGCGACGTCCTGGTAGACGCCGACTGGGTCGAGGCCCACATCGAGGACCCGAAGGTCGCCATCGTCGAGGTCGACGAGGACACCTCGGCGTACGAGAAGAACCACATCAAGAACGCGATCCGGATCGACTGGACCAAGGACCTCCAGGACCCGGTCCGCCGCGACTTCATCGACCAGGAAGGGTTCGAGGCCCTCCTCTCGGCCAAGGGGATCGCCAACGACACCACCGTCGTCCTCTACGGCGGCAACAACAACTGGTTCGCCTCGTACGCCTTCTGGTACTTCAAGCTCTACGGCCACCAGGACGTCAAGCTCCTCGACGGCGGCCGCAAGAAGTGGGAGCTCGACTCCCGCGACCTCGTGGACGGCGACCAGATCCCCAGCCGCCCGGCCACGCAGTACAAGGCCAAGCCGCAGGACGCCTCGATCCGCGCGTTCCGCGACGACGTCGTGAACGCGATCGGCACCAAGAACCTCGTCGACGTGCGCTCGCCCGACGAGTTCTCCGGCAAGCTGCTCGCCCCGGCCCACCTCCCGCAGGAGCAGTCGCAGCGCCCGGGCCACGTCCCGTCCGCCCGCAACATCCCGTGGTCGAAGAACGCCAACGACGACGGCACCTTCAAGTCGGACGACGAGCTCAAGGCCCTCTACGAGGCCGAGCAGGTCGACCTCGCCAAGGACACCATCGCCTACTGCCGCATCGGCGAGCGCTCCGCCCTGACCTGGTTCGTGCTGCACGAGCTGCTCGGCCAGACCAACGTCAAGAACTACGACGGCTCGTGGACCGAGTACGGCTCCCTCGTCGGCGTGCCGATCGAGCTCGGCGCCAACAAGTAACCCCCTCCGGAACCTCCCTTCCGTAAACCCCTCAGGAGACCCCCATGTGTGGAGCGAAGGCCGGCGGGCCCGATGCCTCGACGATCAAGCCCGGTGAGACCACCATCCAGGGCCAGGTGACCCGCGACGGCGAGCCCGTCACCGGTTACGTGCGCCTGCTCGACTCGACCGGCGAGTTCACCGCCGAGGTCCCGACCTCGGCCACCGGACAGTTCCGCTTCTACGCGGCCGAGGGCACGTGGACCGTGCGCGCCCTGGTGCCGGGCGGCAGCGCGGACCGTACGGTCGTCGCCCAGACCGGTGGCCTCGCCGAGGTCGCCATCGCCGTCTGACCGACGGCACACCGCAGTACCGGCCGGAGGGCCGCACCCCGGGGGTTGGACGCCTTGGAATGGGGTGCGGCCCTCCGCGCCGTTCGCCTGTACGCCCAAGAGCGCGGTCGGTCGGCCCGTGCCGTTTCGAGTCCGGCTCCGCGGTCGTACGCTGGATTCATGTTGGCCCGGCGCCGGCGCGGCTATTTCTGGATGATGGGCGGCTGCATCCTGCTCTTCGTGTCCGCCTGGGGTTTCGTGCGCCTGTGGTCGGTTCCGGTGGCGGTGGGCATGTGCGTCGTCGCCATGGTCATCCCGCCGATCGCCGCCATGGTCGCCAACCGGCGCGGCCCCGACGACCGCTGGTGGGACGACCCCTCCGGCGACCCGAAGTCCGACGAGTGGTGGGACGAGCTGGACGGCAAGAAGCGCCGGTGACGCATCTGCCGGGCCGGCACCGCCTAGTACACGAGCGCCTGCACGCCGTCCGCCATGATCTCCTGGACGAAGACCTGCGCACCCGCGATCCGTACGCCCTCCAGGACGTCCTTCTCCGTGATGTCCCGGCGCGTCGCGCACTGCGTGCACAAGGTGATCTGCCCGCCCCCGCCCTGGATCGACTCGATGAGGTCGGGCAGCGGCGCGGCATGGGGGAGTGAGAACTCCGCGGCCCGGCCCGGCAGGGCGAACCAGGACGATTCGCCCGTCAGCCAGAGCGAGACCTCCACCCCGCTGGCCGCCGCCACCGCCGCGACGGTGAAGGCCTGGGAGCACCGCTCGGGCGCCTCGGCGCCGGCGGTCACCTTGATCACGAGCTTGTTGTTCGGCATATGCCGAACTGTAATCCGCGGCACCACAACCTCCCCCCGCGGTTGTGGGTCTGCTGTGTGCCGCAGAGAACGGAATCTGCGCTTCGAGGGCGCCCTGCCGGCAGCGAAATGCCTGCCAGGGCCCGTCGAGCCTTTGGGGACGGTCACGTCCTGTGCAAGTCCTGTGGGGGGACACATGAGTTCCGCTGAAGAGCCGTCCGGTACGAGTTCCGGTACGAGTTCCGCCGAAGAGCCACCTGGTACGAGTGCCTCCGAAGAGCCACCCGGTACGTCCGGGCCCGTGCGGCCCCGCCGCCCCCGGGGCCGCACCGCGTTGATCGTCGCGGGCGCGGCCGCGCTCGGGGTCCTCGCGGGGACCGTCACCGGGTACGCCGTCCAGTACCAGCGCCAGCCCACCCCGCTGGGCCCGCTCGCGCAGCAGGGCCTCGCGGAGTCGAAGACCGCGCCTGCGGACAAGAACACGACGGCCCGCACCGTCTCGGCCAACCGCTGGGACGAGAAGTCCGACGGCGACCTGCGCCGCCTCCTCGTCGCGAAGCCGGACGCCGCGAAGTCCGGGGAGCAGCCCGCCTGGCAGGACCTGCTGCTCTCCTCGGCGGACTACGAGCAGCCCGACGGGGCGTTCCGGCAGTTCCTGCGCGACGGATTCCGGCGCAGCGCGACGACGTCCTGGTCCCAGGACGGCAAGGTGTACGTCACCGTCATGCTGACCCAGTTCCGCGACGACACCGCGGTCGTGTCCAAGGACTACGCCCGGCAGCAGCAGGAGTACATGCCGGACGAGGACTACGCCGGGAACTACGGCAAGCCGATCCCGGGCAGCGACAACGGGCACACCTACGTCTTCGACAAGCCGGTCACCAAGGCCGGCTACGAGCCGCTCTACGAGGGCCGCGCCCTGGCCTGGCGCAACGGCGTCTTCATGGAGATCCAGTACGAGAACAACTCGGGCCCCGTCTCGGAGTCGGCCCTCCAGGCCCTGGCCAAGCAGCAGTTGGAGCGACTGTGATGACGAACGACGTCCACGACGAGCCCTCTCAGGCCGCCGAGGCCGCGGCCGAGGCGCCCGCCCCGGCCCGCCGCCCCCGCCGTCTCCTGCCCCTCGTATCCGGCGCCGCCGCGCTCCTCGTCGTGGCCGGGGGCGGGGTCTGGGCCGTGGGGGCGCTTCAGGACGCGCCCCGCACTGCCCCGACCGTCGTCTGGGCAGAGCCGAGCGGCGCCGCGACGGCCACGCCCGAGGCCGCGCCCCGCGCCGGGCTCGGCGGCAGGCTGCTTCCGCTGCCGCCCGGCTATGAACTCGGCCCGGACATAGGCGAGTTCGGCAACGACTCGGTCCTCGGGGCCGCGCAGGCCGTCGCCATGCTGAAGGAGGGCGGCCGCGGTCTGCCGGCCGGCGAGCGGGAGAGGAACGACAAGGCCGTCGACACGCTGAAGGTCCAGGGTGTCGCCCTGCGGAGCTACACCGACAGCCACTTCGTCACCGAGATGCGGCTCTCGCAGATGCGGAACACCGCGGCGATCAAGGACCTGAACGCCTTCCAGAGCGAGTTCGCGCACGCGCTCAAGGCGTTCCGTGCGGGCCCGAAGATCGACGGGCACGCCAATGCGGTGTGCTTCCTGCTGCCCAAGGCCGACAAGCTCAAGCTCGACGCGATGTTCTGCAACGCGTACGAGGGCGACGTCATGGTCAGCACGTACACCTACGCGGCCGCCCCGCTGGACACCGGCGCCGCGGCCGGGCTGCTGCGCAAGCAGCTCGACCTCATCAAGTCCCCCGGGGAGTCCGTGTGAGCGACCTGACCGACCAGAACCCGGCCGAGGCCCCGCCGCAGCCCACGGAGCCTGCACCCGCCGCGGCCCCGCCGCGGCCGACCGAGCCCCCGGCGCCGCTGCCCGAGGCCCCGCCCGCCCCTCCCAAGGACCGCCGGGTCCTGCGTGCCGCCCTCCGCTGGACCGCCGCCGTCGCCGTCTTCGGCGTGCTCGGTACCGGCATCGCGTACGGGATCACCGCGCAGGAGCGCACCGACGTGCCCGGGCTCTCCACCAAGAGCGACGGGCGCTGGGCCTACCCGAAGCTCGTGAAGCCGGCGCTGCCCGCCGGGGCCGCGCTGCCGTACGCCGCCGAGAACCCCGGGATGATCCACTACGCCGACCTGGAGCAGCTCCTGCTGCCCGCCCCGGCGGGATCGACGCCCGACCCGACGCTCAAGGGCGACAGGAGCCGGATCACCACCGACCGGTTCCTCCAGGAGTTCGCCGGCGACAACCGCGTACCGAGCATGCGCCAGGACCTGGCCCAGGGCGGGCTGCGCCAGATCGCGGCCCGCGGCTGGACCATGCCGGACGGCACCGCCACCCGTATCTACCTGGTGCGCTTCCACACCTCGGGGTACCAGAACGCGTTCACCACGCTGTACTTCTCCAACGCGGGCAGCGCCCCCAGGGTCCTGAAGGACATCGAGGGCGAGTCCGCGCTCGACGACGCCTACATCTCCGGCAACGGCATCCCGCACGTGCGGCACGACGTGTACGTGGAGTCGGCGCCGACCGGGCCCGTCCAGGTCCGGCACGCCTACATCGCGGCCGGTGACATCGTCGCCCTGGTCGTCCAGTCGCGGAAGGGCACGGCCGCCGCGGTCCCCTTCCACCAGACGACCGTCCTCCAGGAGCAGCTCCTGGGCTGATCCCCCCGATCCCCCGGGCGCGCCACCGGCGGCGTACCTCACAGAGAGGGCCGGCCCCCCACCCATTAGGCTGGGGGCCGGCCCTGACCGCCCCTACACCCGCTCATGCGAGGAGCCCCCCGTGCTTGAGGCTGTTTTCTCCACCCTCCTTGTCCTGGTCTGCGTCGGCGTCCTCGCCTTCGCCGGGCTGACCGTGAAGAAGCTGTACCAGGGTCAGCGCTAACCCCGACCGCAACGAAGAGATCGCAGCCTCATGATCGAGATTCCGTCCGACCTCCACCCCGACCTGGTCCCCCTGGTCTTCCTCCTCGGCACGTGGGAGGGCGTCGGCGTCACCGACTTCCCCGGCGCCGAGAAGGCGAACTTCGGGCAGTCCGTGACCTTCTCCCACGACGGCCGTGACTTCCTGGAGTACGTCTCGCACTCCTGGATCCTGGACGCCGAGGGCAACAAGGTGAAGCCGCTGGAGTCCGAGTCGGGCTACTGGCGCATCGACAAGGACCGCAAGGTCGAGGTCGTCATGGTCCGCGACCAGGGCATCGCCGAGATCTGGTACGGCGAGCTCGCCCACCAGAAGCCGCAGATCGACCTGGTCACCGACGCCGTCGCCCGCACCCCGGGCGCCACCGCGCACACCGGCGGCAAGCGCCTGTACGGCTACGTCAAGAGCGACCTGATGTGGGTCGGCGAGAAGGCCACCCCCGAGGTCGAGCTCCGCCCCTACATGTCGGCGCACCTGAAGAAGGTCGTCACGCCGGAGCAGGTCGCGGAGATGGCCCGCGGCCTCGGCGACCTCCCGGACGACGGAATCGCCTTCTTCAAGTAGGCCGTACTCAAGTAGGCCGTACTCGTCCCGTGGGTGTCGCCGGGTTCACTCCTACACTGGGAGCGTGGTGACCACCGACTGGCAGAGCGACCTCCGCAGGCGCGGGTACCGGCTGACCCCCCAGCGACAGCTCGTCCTGGAGGCCGTCGACGTACTCGAACACGCGACGCCCGACGACATCCTCACCCAGGTGCGGAAGACGGCGGGCGGCGTGAACATCTCCACCGTGTACCGGACCCTGGAGCTCCTGGAGGAGCTGGGTCTGGTCTCGCACGCCCACCTCGGCCACGGCGCTCCGACCTACCATCTGGCCGACCGCCACCACCACATCCACCTGGTGTGCCGCGACTGCACCAAGGTGATCGAGGCCGATGTGGACGTGGCCGGTGACTTCACCGGGAAGCTCAGGGACACCTTCGGCTTCGAGACGGACATGAAGCATTTCGCCATCTTCGGGCGCTGTACCGACTGTGCCAAGAAAGCGCCAAGTTCCGGGTCGTAGGCTTGTCCGTATGAAGAGCCCCCTGCTGTCCAAGGCCGGTGCCGTCCCCGCCGAAGGGCGCGACGAAGGAGTCGCGGCGCACTACGGTGACCTGTTCCGCGAGCAGCGCGCGCTCGCCGGCGGCACCGGCCTCGTCGACCTCTCGCACCGCGGTGTCATCACCGTCACCGGCGACGACCGGCTGAGCTGGCTGCACCTGCTGCTCACCCAGCACGTCAGCGAGCTGCCCGTCGGGCAGGCCACCGAGGCGCTCGTCCTCTCCGCGAACGGGCACGTCGAGCACGCCCTGTACCTCGTCGACGACGGCACGACGGTGTGGATCCACGTCGAGCCCGGCACCGAGGGCGAGCTGATCGCCTACCTGGAGTCGATGAAGTTCTTCTACCGGGTCGAAGTCGCCGACCGCACCGAGGAGTTCGCGGTCGTCCACCTGCCGGCCGGCTCCATCGCCGAGGTGCCGGACGGCGTGGTCGTACGCGAGACGGCGTACGGCCGCGATCTGTTCCTGCCGCGCGCCGACCTGGAGAAGTACGCCGCCGAGGCGGGCCCGCTCGTCGGCATCCTGGCGTACGAGGCGCTCCGCGTGGAGGCGCACCGGCCGCGGCTCGGCTTCGAGACCGACCACCGGACGATCCCGCACGAGGTGGGCTGGATCGGCTCGGCCGTCCATCTGCAGAAGGGCTGCTACCGGGGCCAGGAGACGGTCGCCCGTGTCCACAACCTGGGGAAGCCGCCGCGCCGCCTGGTCTTCCTGCACCTGGACGGCAGCGAGGTGCTGCTTCCCGGGTCCGGCACGCCGGTCAGGCTCGCGGCCGACGGGGTCGAGGGCCGTCAGCTCGGCTTCATCACGACCTCGGCCCGCCACCACGAGCTGGGCCCGATCGCGCTGGCCCTGGTCAAGCGCAACGTCCCGGTGGACGCGGAGCTGCTCGCGGGCAGCACGGCGGCGGCCCAGGAGGTCGTGGTCGAGCCGTAGGCCGCTGGAGCTGAGGTCTCAGACCTCCACCAGGACCGTGAACGGGCCGTGGTTGGTGAGGGACACCCGCATGTCCGCGCCGAAGCGGCCCGTCTCCACATGCGCGCCGAGCGCCCGCAGCTGCGCCACCACCTCGTCGACCAAGGGCTCGGCCACATCGCCGGGGGCGGCCGCGTTCCAGGTGGGGCGGCGGCCCTTGCGGGCGTCCCCGTAGAGGGTGAACTGCGAAATCACCAGCAAGGGCGCATTCACGTCCGAGCAGGACTTCTCCCCCTCAAGGATGCGAACCGACCACAGCTTGCGGGCGAGCTGCGCCGCCTTGCCCGGATTGTCCTCGTGGGTGACTCCGACCAGGACACACAGGCCCTCGCCCGTGATCTCGCCGACCGTCTCGCCGGCCACGACGACCTTCGCGCCGTCGACTCTCTGCACCACCGCTCGCATGCGCCCCAACCTATGCCACGGGTCGCTCCGATTTCCGAGCGGCTGAACGGGTGCAGTGCACCTGCACGTGCCGTACCCGGAGTGGCACGATGCGTACAGGCGGTGCTTCCCTCTGGTCCTTCGGGCCCGGGGAGACCCCATGCACCGGTCGAGGGGACGGAAAGACGCATGAGCACACCAGGCGCCGGGCAGTCGCCCGGCCCCGTATCGCTGACCCGGACCAACCCGCGTACCGCCGTGCGACCGCCCGTACAGCGGGCGGGCGGCACGCTGCCGCCCCAGCGCGACCACGACCTGGCCGCGCTCCGGCTCGCCGAGCTGCGCACCCTGCGCCGGCAGTCGCAGCGCGACGAGGCCGACCTCAGCTACGTACGGCGGCTGCTGCACGGCCGGATCGACATCCTGCGGGCCGAGCTGGCCCGGCGCACCGGGCCGCAGGCGCCGGTGGTGGAGCGGCTCGCCGAGATCCTCACGGACGCGCCGTCCTCGCACCGCGCCTCCGCCCGCCACGTCACGCTGTCCGCGCCGCGCAGCGAGGAGTACCGCATCCTCGCCGCCGAGATGGACGCCGAGGTCCAGCTGTCCGACCTCGCCGCCCGTACGGACGAGGAACTGCACACCGCGACCGGGCGCCTGATCCGCTACGAGCAGCAGGTCTCGCGGAGTCGCAAGGAGGTCCAGCGGACCGCCGACGATTGCAGTGCCGAGATCGCCCGCAGGTACCGTGATGGTGAAGCACAAGTAGACGATCTGCTCACCTGACCCGCCCTTATCGGAAGCGATCCCTCCGGGGCAGGTCACCTGCCCGGAAGGCCGCACCGCCATGACCGCCCTGACGTCCCCGATACCCCCGGTCCTCGCCGAAGTCGTACGCTCCGGATTCGTCGAGGGCCATCATCGGGGCTCGCTGGTGGTACTGGCGGCCGACGGCAGCGTCGAGTTCTCGCTCGGCGACCCGGCCGCGCCCGTCTTCCCCCGCTCGTCCAACAAGCCGATGCAGGCCGCCGCCGTGCTGCGGGCGGGCCTCGACCTGTCGGGCGAGCGCCTGGCCATCGCGGCCGCCAGCCACTCGGGCGAGAGCTTCCACCTCGATCTCGTACGCAAGATGCTGGCCGAGCACGGGCTGACCCCGGACGACCTCCAGACGCCGCCCGACCTGCCGCTCGACTCCACCGAGGCCGAGACGTACCTGGCGGCGGGCCATGTCCGCGAGCGGCTCACCATGAACTGCTCGGGCAAGCACGCGGCGATGCTCGCGGCCTGCAAACTGAACGGCTGGGACCTCGGGAGCTACCTCGACCCGGCGCACCCGCTCCAGCGCCTTGTCCACGACTCCGTCGAGGCGGCCGCGGGCGAGCAGGTCGCCTCGGTCGGCACCGACGGCTGCGGTGCGCCGCTCATGGCGATCAGCCTGACCGGCCTCGCGCGCGCCTTCCGCACCTTCGCGACGGCCCAGGCGGGCACGGTCGAGGGCCGGGTCGCCGAGGCGATGCGCGCCCACCCCGAGTACGTGGCCGGCACGCGGCGGCCCGACACCTGGCTGATGCGCGAGGTGCCCGGCACGCTGTCGAAGATGGGCGCCGAGGCCGTGCAGGCGGTGGCCCTGGCCGACGGCCGCGCCCTCGCCTTCAAGGTCGACGACGGCGCGATCCGCTCGCTCGGCCCGATCCTGGCCCGCGCGCTCCAACTCCTGGGTGTGGACGGCCCGGTGGTGGACCGGATCGGCCGCGCGCCGCTGTTCGGCGGGGCTGCCGAGGTCGGCGAAATTCGCGCGACATTCTGACCGGGAGCCGCCTAGCGTGGCCGGTATGAGCACCCCGGCTACGCCCGACATCGAGGTCCGTACCGTCGCCGAAGCGGAGTACACCGACTGGCTCAAGGCGGTCAACCGGGGCTTTCTGCGCCCGCCCGTCGTGAGCGACGAGGAGGTGCGGGGCCGGCTCGCCCACACCGATGTCGGCCGGTTGCAGGGCGCCTTCGAAGCGGGCCGGTGCGTGGCGACGTTCCGGTCCTTCGCGCAGGAGCTGACCGCGGTCGGCGGCGCCGCGCTGCCCGTGACGGCGGTCAGCGGCGTCACCGTCTCCCCCACGCACCGCAGGCGCGGGCTGCTCACCCGGATGATGGCGGCCGAGCTGTCGGCGGCCAGGGAACGCGGCGAGGTGGCCTCCACGCTGATCGCCGCCGAGTACCCGATCTACGGCCGGTACGGGTTCGGCCCGGCCACCTCGCTCACCGAGTGGGAGATCGACACGGCGCGCTCCGGTCTCGACCCGAACTGGTCGGGTCCCGCCGACGGCGGCCGCATCGACCTGGTGGACCCGGCCGAGGCGGCCAAGGTGGGCCCCGAGATCTTCGAACGGTTCCGGGCGGCGCAGCCCGGCGCGGTCGGCCGCGACCGGCGCTGGTGGGACCTGGCCACCGGCGCGGCCCGTGTCGACGGCCCCTGGACCGAGCCGTTCTTCGCGGTGTACCGCACGGCCGGAGGCGAGGCGGCCGGGATCGCCGCGTACACGGCCGACGAGCGGTGGAGCGACGCCAAGCTGCCCGAGAACACCGCGACGGTGAAGAGCCTGATCGGCCTGACGCCCGACGCGGACCGCGCCCTGTGGCACTACCTGTGCTCGATCGACTGGATCCGCACGGTGCGCACCGGCTACCGCGCCCCGGACGACCTGCTGCCGCTCTTCTTCCCGAACCCGCGCGCGGCCAGGATCGTCACCCACAGCGACTTCCTGTGGCTGCGCCCGCTCGATGTCGTACGGGTCCTGGAGGCGCGCACGTACGCGAGTGAGGGCGCGGTGGTCCTCGAGGTCGTGGACCCGGCGGGTCTGGCTTCGGGCCGCTTCCTCCTGGAGGCGGGCGGGACGGGCGCCCGCTGTCGGCCGACGACGCGTTCGGCTCAACTGACCCTGAGTGTAAGGGAGTTGGCGTCGTTGTATCTCGGCGACGAGTCGGCGACGCGGCTGCTCGCGGCCGGCCGGGTCGCTCAGGAGCGGGCGGGGGCGGCGGCGCGCGCGGACGAGCTGTTCCGCACGGCGCGCCGCCCCTGGTGCCCCGACATGTTCTGACCCGGGACGCCCCGGCGCCGGATGCCGCCGACCCCCACCCCCGTGGGAGGTCGGCGACATGTCATGACGGCGGTGTCACGGCTTGAGCAACACCTTGCCCACCAGGCGACGCCCCTCGATCGCCGTGTGCGCGTCGGCGGCGCGCTCCAGCGGGAACACCTCGCCGATCACGGACCGCAGCCGCCCGGCCGCCGCCTCTTCGAGCACCCGGTCGAGGAGCGCGGTGCGTCGCTCGGGCGTCAGCTGTACGTCGCCGATGCCGAGCAGGGTGATGCCGCGCCGCCGGGCCTCGTCCGGGTCGACGGCGGCGAAGCCGGTGCCGGAGGGGGCGCCGTGCGCGGAGAAGCGTCCGCCGTCGGCGGTCAACGGGAAGGCCAAGAGGCCGAGTTGGCCGCCGACGCCGTCCAGGACGAGATCGGCGCCGTGTTCGCCGAGCGCGGCGCGGGCTCCTTCCGGCCAGCCGGAGTCGGCCGCGTCGATGACCTGGTCGGCCCCCAACTCCCGTACCAGCGCGGTCTTTTCGGGCCCCCGGGCCACGCCCACCACCCGGGCGCCGATCGCGCGGGCGAGCTGGACGAGCAGGGTGCCCATGCCGCCGGACGCGCCGGTGATCAGTACGGTCTCGCCCGGCTTGAGCGCGGTGTTGTCGAGGAGGGCGAGGGCGGTCACCCCGTCGTGGACGAGGGAGGCCGCCTCGCGCAGGCCGACGCCGTCGGGGACGGGGGAGAGGTGGGCGGCGGGGACCGCCATGAGCTCCGCGTAGCTGTCGGCCTGACCGGCCACGGCCACCCGGCGGCCCATCCAGGCCGGGTCCACGCCGGGGCCGGTGGCGGTGACGGTGCCCGAGACGCCGCCGGCGGGCACGTAAGGGGGCTTGACGTCGAAGAACTCGCCGAAGGCTCCCGCGCGGATCTGGGTCTGCACGAAGAGGGTGTCGATGTGGTCGACGGCCACGAGAACCCCGCCCGCCCCGGCGGCCGGATCCGGCACCTCCGCGGAGGCCAGTACCTCGGGCCCGCCGAACTCCCCGACCTGTGCAACACGCATGACGATCACTGCTCCCACCCGTTGGCCGCGCCGGTGCGCGGTGCGTACGGCGAGTCTTCAACCTCAACTGGGCTTGAGGTCAAGGAGGTTCCAGCGGACCGTGTTAACGGTGCTGGAATTCCCTTAGGCTGGTCCCCGTCTTCGCCGGACCAGGAAAGGGAGTCGCGATGGAGGAGGGCGTGGAGCCGGAGCCGGGGACGCTGCGGCCGGGCGGGCGGACGGCGCGGGTGCGGGCGGCCGTACTCCGGGCGGCCGGGGACGCGCTGGCCGAGCACGGCTTCGACGGTCTCGACCTGGCCGATGTCGCGCGCCGGGCGGAGGTCGGCAAGACCACGGTCTACCGGCGCTGGGCCACGACGGCGGGCCTGGTCGCCGACCTCCTGGACGACATGGCCGAGCAGTCCTCTCCCCGTACGGACACCGGATCGCTGGACGGCGACCTGTCGGCGAACGCGCGCCTGGTCGTCAAGACGCTGACCGATCCGCGGCAGGGCGCCCTGTTCAAGGCGGTGATCGCCGCGGCCACCTGCGACCCCCGCGCGGCCCGCGCCCTGCACCGCTTCTACGCCACCCGCATCGAGGAGTGGGCCCCCTGTGTCACACAGGCCGCGGACCGAGGCGAGGTCCCGCCCGGCACGGACGCGGCGGAAGTGATCCGGGCGGTCTCGGCACCGCTGTACTACCGCTTCCTGGTGAGCGGGGGCGAGCTGGACGAGGCTGCGGCGGACCGCGCGGCGGGGGCGGCGGGGGCGGCGGCGAGGGCGGGGGCGTACGGGAGTTGAGGGCCTGACCGGGGCGGAGGCGGGCGGGGTGCCGGTCGCCTCTGGGTCAGCCCGGGTGCCGGGCCGATGTCAGAGCCGGGGCCTAGGCTCGACACCCATGACCACGCAGAGCCCCAAGACCCCGCCGACACCCATGACCACGCCGACGTCCGCGGCCCCGCAAGGGGCAGCCGTCACAGGCGAGTTGAAAGCCCCCCACCTGCAGACGACACGCACGTTCTACGACACCGTCGCGACGGAGTACGCGGAGCGCTTCCGCACCGTCCTTGAGGACAGGCCGCTGGACCGGGCGATCCTGGGCGCGTTCGCGGAACTCGTCCTCGCGGCGGGTGGCGGACCGGTCGCGGACCTGGGCAGCGGCCCGGGCCGGGTGACGGCCCATCTGCACGGGCTCGGCCTCGATGTCTCCGGGATCGACCTGGCGCCCCGGATGGTGGAGATGGCCCGCGCGGACCACCCCGGGGTGCGTTTCGAGGTGGGCTCGCTGACGGACGTGGACGCGGCGGACGGGACGCTGGCGGGCGTGCTGGCCTGGTACTCGATCATCCACACCCCGAGGGAGCGGCTGCCGGAGGTGATGGCGGAGTTCCACCGCGTACTGACCCCCGGAGGTCACCTGCTGCTCGGCTTCCAAGTGGGCGAGGAACCACTGCACTTGGCGAACCCGTTCGGCTACGAGGTGTCCCTGGACTTCAACCGCCTGTCCCCGGACCACATCGCGGCCCTCCTGAAGGAGGCGGGCTTCACGGTGACGACGCGGGCGCGGCGGGAGCCGGAGGGCACGGAGGCGGTGCCGCAGGCCTACCTCTTCGCGCGCAAGGAGCGCGAAGAGGCATAACGGGCCGGTCATCCCGGGCGTTGGCCCGCGGGAGCCGCCGCCCGGCCTCCCGCCCCCCAGCGCCACTTCCCGCCGGGCACCCGCCTGTACGCGGAGGGCTTCAGCGACGGGGAGAGCGTGGGGCTGCCCTGCCTGACGATCACGAACCGACGGGTCGGCGCGGCTCGCCGAACCAGTGGGCGAGCGCCGGTTCCGGGTCGCCCGGGCCGGCCCAGCACACGTAGCCGTCCGGCCGGACGAGCATCGGGGCGGTGTCGGCGCCCCGGCCCGCTCGGTCCACGCGGTCCGACCAGGGGGCGGCGATGCCGGCGAACGCGTCGGACGGGTCCAGCAGGATGCCGCGGCCGGACCGCAGCAGTTCGTGGACCCGGGCCGGACCGAGGTCCAGGTCCGGGGCGGGCAGGCCGACGAGCGGGTGGGTTGCGGTGCCCGGCATCGGGTAGCGGACGGTCATCCCGGACATCAGGTCGGCGAGATGGTGCTGGACGTCCGGGAGCTGGGCCATCGCCGTGAAGATCTCCCGGGCGGCCAGCACCTCCGGATCGCGGGTACCGGCCCAGTCCATCAGCAGGCTCTGCGCCCGGACATTGCGCAGTACGGCGGCCCCGGCCGGGTGCCGTTCCGCGTGATACGTGTCGAGCAGGTCCTTCGGCGCCCAGCCGTGCACGGCGGCGGCCAGCTTCCAGCCGAGGTTGAACGCGTCCTGCATCCCGGCGTTCATGCCCTGCGCGCCCAGCGGAAGGTGGACATGGGCGGCATCGCCCGCCAGGAACACCCGCCCGTGCCGGTACTGCCCGACCTGCCGCGACGCGTTGGTGATCCGGCGGGCGTAGCGAAGTTCGAGCAGGTGCACCCGCGTTCCGAACACGGTGCTCAGGCCGTCGCGGATCTCGTCCTCGGTGACCGGGGTCTCCCTCGGCAGCGACCGGCCCGGCCCGCCGAGGACCAGCCGGCGCAGCGGCCTGCCCTGCGGATCGGTGCCGAGCGGGAACAGCGCCGCCCAGTGCCCGTCCTCGCCCCAGGTGTGCGAAGTGGCCGGATCGTCCCCGCCCAGCCGCACGTCGGCGGCGACGATCGTCAACGTACCGGGCTGACCGGGGAAGGCGGCCCGCAGCAGCGACCGTACGGTGCTGTGCGCTCCGTCGGCGGCGACGAGGTAGCGGGAACGGACCGCGGTGCCGTTGGCGAAGGCCGCGGTGACCCCGTCGGGGTCCTGGGCGAGGCCGACCAGTTCGTGGTCCCTGCGGGCATGGAGGCCGTGCGCGGCGAGGTGCTGCTCGAAGAACCCCTCGATGACCACCTGCGGCACGGCCCGCCAGGGCAGGTGGTGCCGGTTGGAGTCGAACGGGAGGGGGATACCGGCGAAGTGGCCCGTGGTGACGGGGTGGTCTCCGGTGGCCAACAGGGGTTCGAGCAGGCCTCGTTGGTCGAGCGCCTCCAGGGTGCGGGACTGCACGCCGCCCGCCTTGGAGAGGCTGCTGCGCCGCGGCAGCTTGTCGACGAGGACGGCCGACACCCCCGCCGTGAGCAGCTCGTTGGCCAGCGTCATACCGGTCGGGCCGGCGCCGGCGATGAGTACATCGGTGTCCACGGACTCTCCTCAGGCTGTGTCGATCGGGACAGGGGCAACGCTCCGTCGGCCGAGCCGCCCCGGCCAGTAACAGCCCGGATTCCATGGATAGTTGACACCGTCTACCCTCGACACGGTGGAATCCGACTCCGCCCATGCCCATGCCTACGACGACCTGGACCGTCGGCTCGTGCACGCCCTGCAGATCGACGGCCGTGCTCCGTTCAGCGCCATCGCCGAGGTGCTCGGTGTGTCGGACCGCACCGTCGCCCGGCGGTATGCCCGGCTGCGGTCGGCCGGGGCGGTACGGGTGCTGGGCGGGGTCGACTCCACCGTGCTGGGGGCCGTCATGTGGTTCCTGCGGGTGCGATGTGCGCCGACCGCGTCGCTGCCGGTCGCCGAGGCGCTGGCCAGACGCCCCGACACGTCCTGGGTGAGCCTCCACTCGGGCGGCACCGAGATCACCTGCGTGGTCCGTACGGAGAGCGAGGCGGACAGCGAGGCGCTGCTGCTGGCCAAACTCCCGCGCACCCCGCGGGTGGAGGGCGTGACCGCGCACTCCGTGCTGCACGCCTTTTTCGGCGGCCCGGACAACCTGGCCGGAAAATTCGGGGCGCTGGACGCGGAGGAGGCCGAGCGGCTGCGCCCGCCTCCACTGCCGCACCGACCCGGACCGGTGCGGCTCGACGACGGCGACCGCAAGCTCCTCGCCCTGCTCGCCACCGACGGCCGGGCCGGGTTCGAGCAGCTGGCCGCGGCGACCGGCTGGTCGGCGACGACGGTCCGGCGCCGGATGACGGAGCTGCGCGCACACGGCCTGCTCTACCTGGACGTCGACGTCGACCTGCGCATGTTCGGCGTGCACGCCCGAACCCTGCTCTGGCTGTCGGTCGCCCCCGCACACCTGGAGGAGACCGGCCGGGCGCTGGCCGGCCACCCCGAGATCGCGTTCGCCGCCGCCACGACCGGCCCGACCAACCTGTACGCGAGCGTGGTCTGCGCGAACCAGCGGGCGCTGTACCGCTACCTGACCACCCGCATCGCCGCCCTCCCGGCCATCACCCACCTGGAAACGGCCCCAGTGATCAGGACCGTCAAGCAGGCGGGGAACGGGGCGTAGCGACCGGCACCCGCCACTCGGGGGCGAGACGGGCGGCGAACTCGGCGTACGACAGGCCGTCGGACATGTGCCCCTTACGCATCGCCCCCTGGTCGCTCGACCCGCCGACTTCCGCACGGGTCCGCCGGCCGAAGCGCTCGGCCGCGCCGTGGCACAGCACACTTTTGCAAGCGTCCGCTTGCAATAGTTAGCAGGGCTGGTGCACCATCGGGGTATGGCATCGCTCAACGTCGGCAATCTCGGGGAGTACCTGCGCGAGCAGCGGCGCAATGCGCAGCTCTCGTTGCGGCAGCTCGCCGATGCCGCCGGGGTGTCCAATCCGTATCTGAGTCAGATCGAGCGCGGGCTGCGCAAGCCGAGCGCGGACATTCTGCAGCAGCTCGCGAAGGCGCTGCGGATCTCCGCCGAGACGCTGTACGTGCAGGCCGGGATTCTCGACGAGCGGTCTCCAGAGGCCGCTGGGACGCGCAGCGTCATTCTCGCCGACCCCTCGCTCAGCGAGCGTCAGAAGCAGGTTCTGCTCCAGATCTACGAGTCCTTCCGCAAGGAGAACGGGCTCGACGCCGACCCGGACACCGACAGCGCCGCCGACCATCCTCACACCCCTCAAGACCCTCAAGCGAGCAACTGAGCACTGATCCGGGAGGACAGTCATGGCCATCACCGATGACCTGCGCAAGACCCTCACCGACCCCACCCCCCTCTACTTCCTCGCCGGCACGGCGGACATCGCAGGGCAGCAGGCCAAGAAGGTCCCGGCGCTGATCGAGAAGATCCAGGCCGAGGCGCCCGAGCGCATCGAGGCCGTGCGCCGCACCGACCCGAAGGCCGTGCAGGAGAAGGCCGCCACCCGGGTCAAGGAGGTCCAGGCCGCCGTCACCACCCGCGCCAACGAGTTCCTCGGCGCCCTCGACGGCGACCTCAAGAAGCTGGGCGAGAACGCCCAGGATCTCGCCCTGCGCGGCGTCGGTGTCCTCGCCGAGTACGCCGTCAAGGCGCGCGAGGGCTACGACTCGGTCGCCGAGCACGGCCAGGAGGTCGTCAAGCAGTGGCGCGGCGAGGCCGCCGACGAGATCGTCGAGATCGCCA
This sequence comes from Streptomyces mauvecolor, assembly GCF_039532965.1. Classification (NCBI taxonomy): domain Bacteria; kingdom Bacillati; phylum Actinomycetota; class Actinomycetes; order Kitasatosporales; family Streptomycetaceae; genus Streptomyces; species Streptomyces mauvecolor. The sequence continues at coordinate 57,299 of NZ_BAAASQ010000005.1, forward strand.
CCGCCGTCGAGCCCAAGGACGAGGCCCCGGCTCAGGGGGAGGCCCCGGCTCAGGACGAGGCCGCCTCGGCCGACTCCGACTCCGGCTCCGCCGACAAGCCCGTCGCCAAGAAGGCCGCCCCGCGCAAGGCCGCGGCCAAGAAGACCGCCGCCAAGTCCGCCGAGTAGTCGGCCCACGCGGTTCGCGGGGCGGGCACCTTCGGGGAGCCCGCCCCGTTGTCCTAGTACCTTGGCCGCGAGGCGCTCTCCACCCTCATCGGGGCGCAGCGCGTATCAGGACGCAGTACTCATCAGGACTCATTAGGCGGTGCACCGCATGTTGCTCACGGGATTCAGCCTTCTCACATCGCTGCTCTATCTCGCGATGCTCGTCATCGCCGTGGTGGCGCTGGTCTTCGCCGTCGTGGCCCGCGAGGACGCGTACCGCGCGGCGGACAAGCAGACCAAGCCGTTCTGGCTGATCATCCTCGGCATCACGGTCGTGGTGAACCTGGTCGTGCCGGTGCTGTTCCTGCAGCTCGCCGGGCTCGTCGCCTCGATCGTGTTCATGGTGGACGTACGGCCCGCGATCCGGCAGGTCTCCGGCGGTGGCCGGGGCGGCCGACGCGGCGGCGGCTCCAGCAGCGACGGTCCGTACGGGCCCTACAACGGCGGCCGGTAGCCCCGGAGGGCCCCCGCCGTCAGTCCTCCGTGCGCTTGCGTTCCAGGAGGACCACCGCCACGTCGTCCGTCAGCTCGCCGCCGTTGAGCTCGCGGGCCCGGGTCACCGCCGCTTCGAGCAGTGACTCGCCGCGCAGCCCGGACGCCAGCTGGCTGTTGATCATTTCCAGCATGCCGTCCTGGCCGAGCCGCTGGCTGCCCTCGCCCGTGCGGCCTTCGATCAGGCCGTCGGTGTACATCAACAGGCCCCATTCCCGGCCGAGTTGGACCTGCCGGCGCGGCCAGCGGGCGCGCGGCAGCAGGCCGAGCGCCGGGCCGCCGTTCTCGTACGGGAGCAGCTGGGCCCGGCCGCGGAGTGCGATCAGCGGTGAGGGGTGGCCGGCCAGGCAGAGGCCCGCGCTGCGGCCGTCCGGCGCGATGTCGACGGTGCACAGCGTCGCGAAGATCTCCTCGCTGTCGCGCTCGTGCTCCAGGACCTCCTGAAGCGTGGAGAGCAGCTCGTCCCCGCACAGGCCCGCCAGCGTCAACGCCCGCCAGGCGATGCGGAGTTCGACCCCGAGGGCCGCCGCGTCGGGGCCGTGGCCGCAGACGTCGCCGATCATCGCGTGGACGGTTCCGTCCGGCGTACGCACCGTGTCGTAGAAGTCGCCGCCCAGCAGCGCCCGGGAGCGGCCGGGGCGGTAGCGGGCCGCGAAGCGCAGGTCGGAGCCGTCGAGCAGCGGGGTCGGGAGCAGCCCGCGCTCCAGGCGGGCGTTCTCCTGGGCGTGCAGCCGCGACTTGGCCAGCTTGTACTGCGCCGTGTCCGCGCGCTTGCGCTCCACCGCGTACCGGATGGCGCGGCTGAGCAGCCTGCCGTCCAGCTCGTCCCGGAACAGGTAGTCCTGTGCGCCGACCCGGACCGCCTCCGCCGCCCGCTCCGCGTGGGTGGACGGGGTGAGGGCCAGTACGGCGTGGCGCGGGGCCAGGCGGAGCAGATGCCGCAGGGCCGCGAGCTCGTCGTCCGGGTCGCGGCCCGGCAGCGCCAGGTCCAGGAGTATGCAGTGGATGTCGTCGGTGAGCAGCCGCTCGGCCTCGGTGAGATTGCGGGCGGTGCGGATCCGGACCCGGGTGCCCGCCGCGTCGAGGAGTTCGTGCACGGTGAAGGTGCCCGCCGGGTCGTCCTCGATGACCAGCAGGTTGAGCGGGCCGTCGACGGCGCTGCCCGTCTGGGGCTCCGGGGCGGCTCGCTGGTGCGGTACGGGTACGTGCTGGGATGCGGGCATCGTCGGTTCCGGAATCCTTCCCTCCCCCCGAGGGCGCGGGGGTGCGCCGGTCGGCGCCCCACCAGCCGGGACCCTAGCGTCATCCACGGGCGTGGCGGAATGGCGTTCGGCGGTTGATCGCCCCGGGCCGGTTGGCATATGCCGCATGCCTTATTTGTCCGGGCCTCAGGAAGTTGCGGACTGCCCGTACCGCCGGTAAGCGATTGCCCGCCGGGTCCCCCCGGAACTGCCCGGCCGGACGGGCCGGGGGTGTCCGGGGGGTGCCCTGCCGGAAGAGCCGGAAGAGAAGGGCGGGCCGTACGGTGCCCCTACTTGTCGGGGCGCACGACGCCCAGGATCGGCATGGAGCCGGCCCCCGTGATCGTCACGGTCCGGCCGGGCCGGGGGGCGTGCACGATCGCGCCGTCGCCGATGTACATCCCGACATGGGTGGCGTCGGCGAAGTAGATGATGAGGTCGCCGGGGCGCATGTCCTTGATGGCGACGTGCGGCAGCTGGGCCCACTGCTCCTGCGAGGTGCGCGGTATCCCGCGCCCGGCCGCGATCCAGGCCTGTGAGGTGAGACCCGAGCAGTCGAAGGTGTCGGGGCCGGCGGCGCCCCAGACGTACCGCTTGCCGATCTGGTCGGTCGCGAACTTCACGGCCTTCTTGCCCTGCTCGCTCGCGCTGCTGTTGATCTCCTTCAGTATGCCGGTGCTCAGCCAGGCCGTCTGGGAGTCGAACTCCTTCTTCCGCTCCAGCTCGGCCAGGCGCTGCTTCTCCTGCTCCTTGAGCTGGTCCTGGAGCTTCTCGGCCGCCGCGATCTTCTCGGTGATGTCCTTCTTCGCGGCTTCCTTCTTGACCCGGTTGGCCTCCAGGTTCTTCCACTGGGCGGTGGCGTCCTTGCTGTACGCCGCCAAGTCGGCCTGCGTACGGTTCAGTTCGCCGAGCACGCCCTGGGCGGCCTGCTGGCCCTGGCGCAGCGCGTCGGCGCCGTTCAGGAACGTCTCCGGGTCACCGCTGAGCATCATCTGTGCGCCGGGCGGCAGGCCGCCGTTGCGGTACTGCATCCGCGCGGTGGCGCCCGCCTGGTCCTTCAGGCGCTTGATCTTCTCCTGGCCCTTCACGATCTCCTGGGCCAGCTGCACGATCTGCGCGGACTGCTGCTTGGTCTGCTCCTCGGCGAGGTTGTACGCGTCGGTGGCCGCGGCCGCCTGCCGGTACAGGTCGTCGATCTGCTTGCCCACTTCTTCGAGCGTCCTGGGCGGGGCGGGCGCGGTGGCCGACGGCGGCGGCACCGGGTCGGCGAACGCCGTGCCCGGCACCGCCAACGCGGTCAAGGCGCACACCAAGGCGATCGCGGCCGCCAGACGGCGTTGCTTCGGCACTATGAACTCCCCCTCCAGCCGGCCCCGGCCCCACACCGGAACACCGGACACTCCATATGTGATTTACCGTCAGTAACATCACACTGCCGCGATGCTGCCACGGCCTCCGCCAAAACGACAGAGGCGCAAGGGCACCGAACGAGGCACATCCCCCTGCGCGTTCTTCCGCGCGTTCCGCCGCGCAGTGCTCTGTGCAGTGCCCTGCGCGGTCCTCTCCGCATTCCGTCCCGTCTGACGAACAGCGGGCTCCACGCGTTCCGCCGGCCCCAGGGTTCACCCGTACGACGACGCGAACAACGCCCCGAATTGGCCCGGGCGTCACCTCGGCCGGATCGGCCGGACCGGAACGGCCGGGCTCAACTGGGCGCGAGCGCCGCCCAGTCGACCGTCACCTCGCCCTGCCGCCAGCGCCGTACGCCGTCCACGACCGGCCAGTCGGCCGACAGATCCCGTACGGACTTGATCCACCGCTGCCGCGCGCCGAGCGAGGCGTACGGGGCGGCCGCCGCCCACGCCCGGTCGAAGTCGCGCAGGAAGGCGTGCACCGGCTCACCCGGCACATTGCGGTGGATCAGCGCCTTCGGCAGCCGTTCGGCCAGGTCGGAGGGGCGCTCCAGGGAGCCGAGCCGGGTCGCGAAGGTCACCGTGCGGGGGCCCGAGCGGTCGAGCGCGACCCAGACATGGCGGCGGCCGATCTCGTCGCAGGTGCCCTCGACGAGCAGTCCCTCCGGCGCGAGCCGCGCGCACAGCCGGGCCCAGACGGCGGCCACCTCGCCCTCGTCGTACTGGCGCAGCACGTTCGCCGCGCGGATCAGCAGCGGAGGCTCGGCCAGCGGCACCTCGAAGCCGCCGTGGCGGAAGGTGAGGCCCTTGCGCTCGTACGGCTTGGCCGCGGCGACCCGGGCCGGCTCGATCTCGATGCCGACCACCGAGACGGCGGGAGCCGCGGTGCGCAGGCGCTGGAGCAGTTCCACCGCGGTCCAGGGGGCGGCCCCGTACCCGAGGTCGACGGCGACCGGAGCGGTCGCGCGGCGCAGCGCGGCACCGTGCGCGTCGGCGATCCAGCGGTCCATGCGGCGCAGCCGGTTCGGGTTGGTGGTGCCGCGCGTGACGGTGCCGACGGGGCGCTTCGCGGACGGGGGTGGAGCCATAGGACGAGGGTAGGCGGCGGTTCGGCCCGGCTGGTCCGACGGTTCGGCGCGGGCGGCACGACGGTTCCGCCCGGCTGGACCCACGGTTCCGTCCGGACGTTTCCGCAGGCCCGTGCCGATGCCGAAGGCTCCCCTCGCCGGGGCCGCCCGGCGTATCCGGCAACATTTTGGCAAAGTGGAAATGAAAGGGCGGATTCCGGTGTTCGGGGCTTTGGAGGGGCGTGTCCGCATGCCCGCTCCGCGTCCGAAGGCAGTGCCCCGAGCCGAGGAGGGCCTCGACGTGAGCCAGTACGTGTCCCGGTTCGCCGGCACCCTGGCGGGCCCGCCCAGGCTCCGGCTGCCGGGCGGCCACCGCAAGCCGCGCCGGGTCGCCATGCTCAGCGTCCACACCTCCCCGCTGCACCAGCCGGGGACGGGCGACGCGGGCGGCATGAACGTGTACATCGTCGAGCTCGCCAAGCGCCTGGCCGCGATCAACATCGAGGTCGAGATCTTCACCCGGGCCACCACGGGCGGCCTCGCGCCGACCGTCGAGATGTCGCCCGGGGTGCTGGTGCGGCACATCGACGCGGGGCCGTACGAGGGCCTCGCCAAGGAGGAGCTGCCGGCCCAGCTCTGTGCCTTCACGCACGGGGTCATGCAGGCCTGGGCGCACCACCGGCCCGGCTACTACGACCTCGTCCACTCCCACTACTGGCTCTCCGGGCACGTCGGCTGGCTCGCCGCCGAACGCTGGGGGGTGCCCCTCGTCCATGCCATGCACACCATGGCCAAGGTCAAGAACGCGGCGCTCGCCGAGGGCGACACCCCCGAGCCGGCCGCGCGCGTCATCGGCGAGACCCAGATCGTGAACGCGGCGGACCGGCTGATCGCCAACACCGCCGAGGAGGCCGACGAGCTCGTCCGCTTCTACGACGCCGACCCCGGCAAGGTCGCCGTCGTCCACCCCGGCGTGAACCTCGACCGCTTCCGCCCGGCGGACGGCAGGACCGCGGCGCGGGACCGGCTCGGGCTGCCCCGGGACGCGTTCATCCCGGTGTTCGCGGGCCGCATCCAGCCGCTGAAGGCGCCGGACATCCTGCTGCGGGCGACGGCGGAGCTCCTGGAGCGCGACCCCTCCCTGCGCTCGCGGATGATCGTGCCGATCGTGGGCGGTCCTTCGGGCAGCGGCCTGGCCAAGCCGGAAGGCCTGCAGAAGCTGGCGGCCAAGCTCGGCATCGGTGACGTCGTACGGTTCAGACCACCGGTCGGCCAGGACCGGCTCGCGGACTGGTTCCGGGCGGCGTCCGTCCTTGTCATGCCCTCGTACAGCGAATCGTTCGGACTGGTCGCCATAGAGGCGCAGGCGGCCGGCACGCCGGTGGTCGCGGCGTCCGTCGGCGGGCTTCCGGTGGCGGTACGGGACGGGGTGACGGGGTTCCTGGTCCAGGGCCACGACCCCAAGGACTACGCGACCGCCCTGCGCCGCTTCGTCCAGGACCCCGCCCTTGTGCAGCGCATGGGCAGCGCGGCCGCCCGGCACGCGCAGTCCTTCGGCTGGGGGACGGCGGCGTCGGCGACGGCGGACGTCTACACGGCGGCGATGGCCGAACACCGGCGGCGGATCCGGTCCCATCACGGGTGACGCGTCCACCCCGGGTCGGGCGTGGGGGCCGGTGGCGTACGTTCGCGTCGGCGCCGGGTTCGTGAGCGACCCGGGTCGCGTCCGGGGCTTCGCGTAGGCTCGCGGCATGGCTGACGTGCGGCAGGTCATCGAAACGGCCCTCAAGGACGCGGAGCTCTCGTGGGAGTCCCCGGAGCCCGGCACGTATGTCGTGACCCTGCCGGGCACGCGCAAGCTCTCCACGACCTGCTCGCTGCGGGTCGGCGCGCACGCCCTCTCCGTGAACGCGTTCGTCGTGCGGCACCCCGACGAGAACGAGCCGGCCGTCCATCGCTGGCTCCTGGAGCGCAACCTCCGCCTGTACGGGGTGAGTTACGCGGTCGACCGGCTGGGCGACGTCTACCTGGCGGGCAAGCTCCCGCTCTCCTCGGTCACCCCGGACGAGCTCGACCGGCTGCTCGGGGTCGTCCTGGAGGAAGCGGACGGCGCTTTCAACACGCTCCTTGAGCTGGGCTTCGCGTCGGCCATCCGGCGGGAGTACGCGTGGAGGGTGTCGCGGGGCGAGTCCACGCGCAACCTCGACGCGTTCACGCATCTGACGGGTGGGGCGAGTTGACCTCGCCGGTGCGGCGAGGCCGAACCGGGGGGTTTGCCCACCCACTCGCCCGCCCGTGACGGGGGTGGGATGGTCCAGCTCGGCTGACCTTTCGGGATCACACCGCGGAGTCCGCCTGAAGCTCAGTTCGGGGCGCATCCCCGGCCCCCGCCGACGGAGCCCCAGCAGACGCCCCCGGCACCTCGTCCGCCGCCAGCCCCCGCATCAGCACCCAGTACCCCGGCGCCGCGACGCTTCCCAGCACCGCGCACGCCGCCCACAGCCACGTCGCGCCGAAGTGGTCGATCACGTAGCCCGACATCAGCGGGGCCACCAGCGCCGCCACCGACCAGGACATCGTGTAGATGCCCTGGTAGCGACCCCGGCCGTGGACGGGGGAGAGGCGGACCACCAGGCCCGTCTGCGTCGGCGCGTTCACGATCTCGGCCAGGGTCCAGACGCAGATCGTCAGGGCGTACACCGCCACCGAACCCGCGAACGCCGTCAGGCCGAAGCCGTAACCCGCGAGCAGCGCCGAGATGATCAGGAGGCGGCGCGGGTCGCGGTGCTGGATGTAGCGGGTGACGGGGATCTGGACCGCCACGATGAGGATGCCGTTCACCGCGATCGCCAGGCCGAAGTCGGCGCTGGAGAAGCCGTCCGTGCCCATCGCCACCGGCAGGCCCACGTAACCCTGTTGGAAGATCAGGGAGATGAGGAAGGAGAGGCCCACCACTCCCATGAAGCGGCCGTCCTTCAGGACCGTGCCCATGCCTACCTGGGGTTCGGATTCCTTTTCCACCGCCGTCTGCTCCGGGCGGGACTCCGGCAGCTTGAGGAAGACCACCACCGCGCACACCAGCGTCAGGCTCGCCTCGCCCAGGAAGCCCGCGAGGTAGCTGTACTGCGCGATGAAGCCCGCCGTCATCGACGAGATCGCGAAACCCAGGTTGATCGCCCAGTAGTTGAGGGAGAACGCGCGGACACGGTCCTCCGGCTTCACGATGTCCGCCATCATCGCCTGCACCGCCGGCCGCGAGGCGTTGCTCGCCATGCCGACGAGGAACGCGACCCCCGCGATCGCCACCGGATCCGTCATGAAGCCGAGCAGCGCGACCGACAGGGCCGTCGACGTCTGGGCGATCATCAGGGTGGGGCGCCGCCCGAGCCGGTCGGTCATGATGCCCGCGCCGATCGACGAGACGACTCCGCCGAGCCCGTGCAGCGAGGCCACAAGTCCCGCGTACGAGGCCGAATAGCCCCGGTCCAGGGTGAGGTAGAGCGCCATGAAGGTGGCGACGAAGGCCCCGAGCCGGTTGATCAGGGTGCTGGTCCACAGCCACCAGAACTCCCGGGGAAGCCCCGATACGGTTTCTCGTGCGGCGCGTCTGAGACTGGCGACGGACATGCGGCTTCCCCCGGAACTGTGGCACTCGTGTAAGTGGTGCGGCTGATGCCCGCAAGTTACAAGTGGCCGGTTCCCGAGGGCCAGTGAATTGACGGCGTCCGTCAATCGAGACGGCCCCGGGGCCCAAGGCACCGGCGGGGCCCGTGCGCGCGCGAGGGCCCCGAAACGTCGATTAGGCTCGGACGCATGGCCGACGCACCGTACAAGCTGATCCTGCTCCGCCACGGCGAGAGCGAGTGGAACGAGAAGAACCTGTTCACCGGGTGGGTGGACGTCAACCTCACGCCGAAGGGCGAGAAGGAGGCGGCGCGCGGCGGTGAGCTGCTCAAGGACGCCGGCCTGCTCCCCGACGTGCTGCACACCTCCCTCCAGAAGCGCGCCATCCGCACCGCCCAGCTCGCCCTTGAGTCCGCGGACCGCCACTGGATCCCGGTGCACCGCAGCTGGCGCCTGAACGAGCGCCACTACGGCGCGCTCCAGGGCAAGGACAAGGCGCAGACGCTCGCCGAGTTCGGCGAGGAGCAGTTCATGCTGTGGCGCCGCTCGTACGACACCCCGCCGCCGCCGCTCGCGGACGGCACCGAGTTCTCCCAGTCGGACGACGCCCGTTACGCGACGATCCCGCCGGAGCTGCGCCCGCAGACCGAGTGCCTCAAGGACGTCGTGACGCGCATGCTGCCGTACTGGTACGACGGCATCGTCCCGGACCTCCTGGACGGCAAGACCGTCCTGATCGCCGCCCACGGCAACTCGCTGCGCGCGCTGGTCAAGCACCTGGACGGCATCTCCGACGCCGACATCGCGGGCCTGAACATCCCGACCGGCATCCCGCTGGTGTACGAGCTCGACGCCGACTTCAAGCCGGTCAAGCCGGGCGGCACCTACCTCGACCCGGACGCGGCCGCCGCCGCGATCGAGGCCGTGAAGAACCAGGGCAAGAAGTAATCCCTGTAGCCGGGCCCAAGAGGTAACCCCAAACCCCCTGCCTGCGGATTTCCGCCGCGCAGGGGGTTTTGCGTTACACCCCGTACCCGGCCGCTCGCGCTCCGGTCGCCGACCCGGCACCCGGTGGATAGCCTCGAAACGCGTATTTCGCCCGAAATGCGAGCCGAGTGCGACGCCTCGGCACGCCTCGTCCCACCTCGGCACGCTCGTACGGCGAACCGCGCATCACCCGGGAGAGTCCGCCAAGACAGGAGTCCAATGTGAAAGCCACCCTGCGCAGCCGCTGCGCCCGGACGTTCGCGGCCGGTGCGCTGTCGGCTGCCCTGCTGACCGCCGGCGCGGTCGGTACCTTCGCGCATGCCGCCGAAAGCGCCAAGCCCAAGCCGAGCCCGTCCACCTCCGCGTCCAAGCAGGCCGCGTCCATCACCGTGAAGGCGTCGTCGGTCTCGGTGAAGGCCGGTGACAAGGTGACGTTCACGGGCCGCACCAAGGGCATGCCCATAGGCAGCAAGCTGGTGCTCCAGCACAAGAAGGGCAGCAAGTGGACGACCCTGCAGGCCAGCACCACGGTCAAGCAGGGCAGCAGCTACTCCCTCGACGCCAAGCTCAACGACAAGGGCAAGCAGGAACTGCGGATCAAGTACGACGAGGTCACCTCGCCGTCGGTCACCGTCACCGTGAAGTGAGCCCACGACGCCGATGAACGAAGGAGGGGCCCCGCCCGACCCGGGCGGGGCCCCTCCTCGTGCTGGGAACTCATGCTGGGAACAACCCCGTCGGCGGGATCAGCCGCCGCACTGGCAGGGCGCGCCCGACTGGCAGCCGCAGCCGCAGCCCGAGCCGCAGCCGCATGCGCCGATCAAGGGGAGCCGGACCACTTCGACAGGGGTGACAGGTGCTTCCTGGCGTGGTTCGGACGTGGGCGAATCGGCCATGGGTCCCTCCCGGGGTAGGCAGACGCAGTGAGCCTTTACCCATTGCATGCCCAATCCGGCGGGCGCATCAACGGCGCACGCGCGCAAGCCTGTTGGGCGTCCTCCGGTGTCAGGCTCCCTCGACCGGCGTCGCCGCCTGGAGTTCGTCGGCGTGCTCGCCGGTGACCAGGTAGACCACGCGCTTGGCGACCGACACGGCGTGGTCCGCGAAGCGCTCGTAGTAGCGGCCGAGCAGGGTCACGTCCACCGCGGTCTCGATGCCGTGCTTCCAGCGGTCGTCCATCAGGTGCTGGAACAGCGTGCGGTGCAGCAGGTCCATCTCGTCGTCGTCCTGCTCCAGCTGGAGGGCCAGGTCGACGTCCTTGGTGATGATGACCTCCGCCGCCTTCGCCATCAGGCGCTGGGCGAGCTGGCCCATCTCCAGGATGGTGGCGTGCAGGTCGTGCGGAACGGCGCGCTCCGGGTAGCGGAGGCGGGTCAGCTTGGCCACGTGCTGGGCGAGGTCGCCCGAGCGCTCCAGGTCGGCGCTCATGCGCAGGGAGGTCACGACGATCCGCAGATCGGTGGCGACCGGCTGCTGGCGGGCCAGCAGGGCTATCGCCCGGGCCTCCAGGTCGTGCTGGAGATCGTCGACCTTCTGGTCGGCCGCGATCACGCTCTCGGCGAGCTTCAGATCGGCGTCGAGCATGGCCGTGGTGGCGCGCCCGATCGCCGACCCGACAAGGCGGGCCATTTCGACCAGGCCCTCGCCGATCGAGTCAAGTTCCTCGTGGTACGCGTCCCGCATGGGTGTCCCTCTCTACAACGTCTCCGGGGGGCCGGGGGTGCCTGTGAACCCCACGCTCCCACGTTCCGTCCGTTACGCGTCCGATTCGGCCATAGGAAGTGAACCGTCCCTATCACCTCGGTGAACTCTGGGCGACGAACGTTCGAGCGGCCACCCATTTGGCTGGGTCGGTGTCGGTGGGGCCGCATAACCTGGATGCATGGACGTGAACGCGGCGGTTGCCGCATTGGCAGCGATCGCCGGGGTGTGCACCGGCGTGATCGCCATGCTGGCGTTCCGCTGGAGCGAGCGCGACCAGGCGCGGCCCACCCGGACGTCCCTGCACACCGACGCCGTACTGCCCCCGGGCGTGGACACGGTCCTTTCCGTACTGCGCTCCTCCGCGGTCGTCCTCGACGAGAGCGACTCGGTGGTCAAGGCCAGCTCCGCGGCGTACGCGCTCGGCCTGGTCAGGGGCGGCAAGCTGGCCGTCGAGCCCATGCTCCACATGGCCCGCGACACCCGCCGCGACGGCGAGATACGCCAGGTCGAGCTCGACCTGCCCCGGCGCGGTACGGGCCGCGGCGAGGCCCTCGCGGTCTCGGCCAGGGTCGCCCCGCTCGGCTCCCGGCTCGTCCTGCTCCTGGTGGAGGACCTCACCGAGGCCCGCCGCATCGAGGCCGTACGGCGCGACTTCGTAGCCAACGTCAGCCATGAGCTCAAGACCCCGACCGGGGCGCTCTCCCTGCTGTCCGAGGCCGTCATGGACGCCTCGGACGACCCCGAGGCGGTCACCCGCTTCGCCGGCCGGATGCAGATCGAGGCGACCCGGCTCACCAATCTGGTCCAGGAGCTCATCGACCTCTCCCGCGTCCAGAACGACGACCCGCTGGAGGACGCCGAGCCGGTCCGCGTCGACGAACTCGTCGCCGAGGCCATCGACCGCTCCCGGCACCCCGCGTCCACCAAGCAGATCACCATGGCCGCGGGCGGCACCGCCGACCTGTACGTCTGGGGCAACCGCGGCCAGCTCGCCGCGGCCCTGGGAAACCTGGTCGAGAACGCCGTGAACTACTCGCCGGCCAGGACCCGGGTCGGCATCGCCGGGCGCCGCATCGCCGCGCCCGGCGGGGACCTGATCGAGATCGCCGTGACCGACCAGGGCATCGGCATCTCCGAGAAGGACCGCGAGCGCGTCTTCGAGCGCTTCTACCGGGTGGACCCGGCCCGCTCCCGCGCCACTGGCGGCACGGGCCTGGGCCTGGCCATCGTCAAGCACGTGGCCGCCTCGCACGGCGGGGAGGTCACGGTGTGGAGCTCCGAGGGACAGGGCTCCACCTTCACCCTGCGGCTGCCGGAAGCCGGCGCCGTCCGGGACCGCGCCTCCGCCGGGCGCGGGCCTGTCACGGTCGACGAGGACGAGGACGTCCCGTACGAGACCTTCAGTTCCGCTGTGCCTGAATCACAAGCCATAGTTCCTGCCCCGGAGGTCCTTCCGTGACCCGAGTGCTCGTCGTCGAGGATGAGGAATCCTTCAGCGACGCCCTGTCCTACATGCTCCGCAAGGAGGGCTTCGAGGTCGCGGTGGCGGCCACCGGGCCCGACGGCCTGGACGAGTTCGAGCGCAACGGCGCCGACCTGGTCCTGCTCGACCTGATGCTGCCCGGTCTGCCGGGCACCGAGGTCTGCCGTCAGCTCCGCGGCCGCTCCAACGTCCCGGTCATCATGGTGACCGCCAAGGACAGCGAGATCGACAAGGTCGTGGGCCTGGAAATAGGAGCCGACGACTACGTCACCAAGCCGTTCTCCTCGCGCGAGCTGGTGGCCCGCATCCGGGCCGTCCTGCGCCGCCGCGGCGAGCCGGAGGAGGTCACCCCGGCCGCCCTGGAGGCGGGCCCGGTCCGCATGGACGTCGACCGCCACGTGGTCACCGTCTCCGGCGGCAAGGTCGACCTCCCGCTGAAGGAGTTCGACCTCCTGGAGATGCTCCTGCGCAACGCGGGCCGTGTCCTGACCCGGATGCAGCTCATCGACCGGGTCTGGGGCGCGGACTACGTCGGCGACACCAAGACCCTGGACGTCCACGTCAAGCGCCTGCGCGCCAAGATCGAGCCGGACCCGGGCGCGCCGCGCTACCTGGTGACGGTCCGCGGCCTGGGCTACAAGTTCGAGCCGTAGGCCGATACCCGGCGCATGGCCGGTGCAGGAAAGGAGGGCGGGCCCGGATCGGATCCGGGCCCGCCCTCCTTTCATTCGTCTACCGGGGTTGCGTCAGTGACCCGCCGCGCTGTGCGACGCCGAGCCGGCGCCCGCGGGCTTGCCGCTGCCGCCCGGCGTGTTCGGCGTGGCCGAGCCGGAGGGGGCGCCCGAGGCGGGGGCCGACGGCTCGCCCGAGGCCGCGGGGGACTCCTTCGGCTTCGGGAGCTCGCTGGGGCCGACACCCTCGAAGTAGCTGGTGGCCGGGACCACGAAGGCGTCCAGGCTCACGTTGCCGGTCCTGCTGAACTGGAAGGTGACCTTCTGCGCGTCGCCGTTCTTGGCGGCCTCGCGGCCGTTGGCGACGACCGCGGAGGCATTGCCCTTGCCGCCGAGCACGATGGAGCCGTGCGCCGGGACGGTGATCGGGCCGGTGCCCTTGGCCGGGGAGAGCTTGACGGCGGCGCTGCCGACCTGGATCGAGTCCAGCGTCTGCGGGTCGGTGCCGTTGTTGAACAGCGTCGCGGCGACGACGGCCGGGCCCTCGGCGTCGACCTTCGGCTGGGTGACGACCGTCGCGTTCTGGACCTTGATGTCGCCGACGGTGATGTAGGCGTTGTCCGCCTTGACCCCGAGCGTCTGGGCCCCGTTGCCCGCGGCGCAGGCGGAGAGGGAGGCGAGCGAGAACGCGATGGCAGAAGCGGCGAGGGCGCCGCGTCGAAGGCTGCGGCTCACGGCGGCGGCAACTCCTTGGACGTACGAGACGGACTGCTTCGGACGGGCTACCGATGAGCCGGCCGCGTACCTAAGGGCCGGCTAAGGGTGTGTCAGCGGGCCTAGATTACCGAGCCGTCCGACGCGCCCCGCACCCGACCCGCCCCTTGGGCCGACGGGCCCGCCGAACTCGGGTGGATCACGCGCCGATCTTGGTCTTTCGTACGCCGTTCACATATGCCGGGTGATCAATTTCCCGGGCCGCCACACATTCCTTACCGAAAATCCCCGGGAGTGGTCCGACTGGGCCGTTCGTTGATCAATTCCGGAAAGAATCCCGCACGGCCGAACGGGTGAACGAGCGCCGAACGGAGTAGATGAAGTTCACCGTCTGGAATCCGGCAAACCGGGACGTTCGGCCTCCATGGGTGGCGATCGGGGGCGTGCGGCGTACACGTTTCGCAGCCCCTTCGCAGCTGCTCCGACCTGCGAATACCGCCTTCCGGAAGCCCTCCGCAGCACGTTCGTGTTGCTGTTGTCAAGCCCCGAGATATGCCCTGACCTGCGAAAACGCCATTCAGAAGAAGCCGTATCCGTGTTACCCTGGATAGCCACGGAAGGGGTACCTGTCACATGACGTTCAAGGTTGGCGACACCGTGGTCTATCCCCATCACGGGGCCGCGCTGATCGAGGCCATCGAAACTCGCCAGATCAAAGGCGTGGACAAGACCTACTTGGTGCTCAAGGTCGCCCAGGGCGACCTGACTGTGCGCGTGCCCGCGGACAATGCGGAGTTCGTCGGCGTTCGCGATGTAGTTGGTCAGGACGGGCTGGACCGGGTCTTCGAGGTGCTGCGCGCGCCGTACGCGGAGGAGCCCACGAACTGGTCCCGTCGCTACAAGGCAAATCTCGAGAAGCTCGCCTCCGGCGATGTCATCAAGGTCGCCGAAGTGGTGCGTGACCTGTGGCGTCGTGAGCGCGAGCGCGGACTGTCCGCAGGTGAGAAGCGCATGCTCGCCAAGGCGCGCCAGATCCTGGTGAGCGAGCTGGCCCTCGCGGAGAACACCAACGAAGACAAGGCCGAGGCTCTTCTCGACGAGGTCCTCGCGTCCTGACGCCGTCAATTCCGGGGCCCGGTCGGTTACGGGAACCCCCGGAATGCCCGGCATTGCCGCGGTGCCCGCTGACCAGCAGTGAAAATTGCTGTGTCGCCGGGCGCTGCGGCATGTTCGTATCCCCTCGCCGCCAGCGCCCGCACTCTGTGTGCCGGGCCCGGGCGGCCTGCCTGACCGGTCGTCACGGAAGGGCCGGTCAGGGCGTCGCGCCCGGCACTCCCCATGCTCCAGGAGCAGGGGGTACTCCCAGGCCATACCCATGTCGTTTGAGGACACAAACCTTGTCAGACGAATCGCGCCCTTTCCGCACCGCCGCGGTGATTCCAGCGGCCGGACGCGGCGTGCGGCTCGGCCCGGGCGCCCCCAAGGCGCTCCGCGCGCTGAACGGCACCCCCATGCTCATCCACGCCGTCCGGGCGATGGCCGCCTCCCGCGCCGTCTCGCTCGTCGTCGTGGTGGCCCCGCCCGACGGCGCCACCGAGGTGAAGCACCTCCTCGCCGAGCACGCTCTGCCCGACCGCACCGACTTCCTCGTGGTGCCCGGCGGCGAGAGCCGCCAGGAGTCCGTGAAGCTCGGCCTCGACGCGCTGCCGCCTGGCTTCGACGTCGTACTGGTCCATGACGCGGCCCGCCCGCTCGTTCCCGTCGACACCGTCGACGCGGTCGTCGAGGCGGTACGCGAGGGAGCGCCCGCCGTCGTGCCCGCGCTCCCGCTCGCCGACACCGTCAAGCAGGTCGAGCCGCGCGCCGACGGCTCGCCCGAGCCCGTCGTCGCCACCCCCGAGCGGGCCCGGCTCCGCGCGGTGCAGACGCCGCAGGGCTTCGACCACGACACGCTCGTACGCGCCCACGAGAGCGTCACCGGGAACGTCACGGACGACGCCGGCATGATCGAGCAGCTCGGCCTGCCCGTCGTCGTGGTGCCCGGCCACGAAGAGGCGTTCAAGGTGACCCGGCCGCTCGACCTCGTACTCGCCGAGGCCGTACTCGCTCGACGGAGGGCCAACGATGGCTTCTGAGGCTCCTGCCATTCCCCTGGTCGGGATCGGCACCGACGTCCACGCCTTCGAGCGCGGGCGCGAACTGTGGTGCGCCGGGCTGCTCTGGGAAGGCCGGGACAGCGACGGGTACGGCCTCGCCGGGCACTCCGACGGTGATGTCGCCGCCCACGCCGCGTGCGACGCGCTCTTCTCGGCGGCCGGCGTCGGCGACCTCGGCGCGCACTTCGGCACCGACCGCCCCGAGTGGTCCGGCGCCGCGGGCGTGACCCTGCTCGCCGAGGCCGCCCGGATCGTGCGCGCCGAGGGGTACGAGATCGGGAACATCGCGGTGCAGGTCATCGGCGTACGGCCGAAGATCGGCAAGCGGCGTGACGAGGCCCAGAAGGCGCTCGCGGCCGCCGCCGGGGCGCCCGTCTCGGTGTCCGGCACCACCACGGACGGGCTCGGCCTGACCGGCCGGGCCGAGGGGCTCGCGGCGATCGCCACGGCACTGGTGTACCGGCGGCCGTAGAAGCAGAAATCGAACTCGATCAGCCCGTCGATCGGCTCGCGGAAGATCGTCGGGCGGGTCCGACACCCAACAGTCGCCAAATTGTGTGCCCCGAGGCCCGGAAGGGTCGCGGGGCACTGGTATTGGGCCACTACCCTTGTGGGGTGACCATTCGCCTGTACGACACCAGCGCCCGGCAGATTCGTGATTTCGTCCCGCTCTCGCAGGGCTGTGTCTCGATCTACCTGTGTGGTGCCACGGTTCAGGCGGCCCCGCACATCGGGCACATCCGGTCGGGGCTGAACTTCGACATCATGCGCCGCTGGTTCGAGTACCGCGGCTACGACGTCACGTTCATCCGCAACGTCACCGACATCGACGACAAGATCATCAGGAAGTCGGGCGAGCAGGGCCGCCCGTGGTGGTCGATCGGGTACGAGAACGAGCGCGCGTTCAACGACGGCTACACCGCGCTCGGCTGCCTGCCGCCCACCTACGAGCCGCGCGCCACCGGCCATGTCACCGAGATGGTCGAGATGATGCGCGGCCTGATCGAGCGCGGCCACGCGTACGAGGCGGACGGCAGCGTCTACTTCGACGTGCGCTCCTTCCCGGATTACCTCCAGCTGTCCAACCAGGACATCGACGACCTGCGCCAGCCCGACGAGGGTGTGTCGGGCAAGCGGGACCCGCGGGACTTCGCGATGTGGAAGGCGACCAAGCCGGGCGAGCCCGACTGGGAGACGCCGTGGGGACGCGGCCGTCCCGGCTGGCACCTGGAGTGCTCGGCGATGGCCCACAAGTACCTGGGCAGCGCGTTCGACATCCACGGCGGCGGCCTCGACCTGATCTTCCCGCACCACGAGAACGAGATCGCCCAGGCCAAGGCCTTCGGCGACGACTTCGCCTCCTACTGGGTGCACAACGCCTGGGTGACGATGTCCGGCGAGAAGATGTCGAAGTCGCTCGGCAACTCCGTGCTGGTCTCGGAGATGGTCAAGCAGTGGCGGCCGATCGTGCTGCGCTACTACCTGGGTACCCCGCACTACCGGTCGATGATCGAGTACAGCGAGGAGGCCCTGCGCGAGGCCGAGTCGGCGTTCGCCCGGATCGAGGGCTTCATCCAGCGCGTGGTGGAGAAGGCCGGGGGCGTCGTCGAGCCCGCCGCCCAGGTGCCGCCGGCGTTCGCCGAGGCCATGGACGACGATCTGGGCGTGCCGCAGGCCCTCGCGATCGTCCACACCACGGTGCGGCAGGGCAACAGCGCGCTGGCCGCCGACGACAAGGAAGCCGCCACCGCCCGCCTGGCCGAGGTCCGTGCCATGCTCGGCGTGCTCGGCCTGGACCCGCTGGACGCGCACTGGGCCGGCGAGAGCGACCGGGGTGAGGACCTGCACGGGGCCGTCGACACCCTGGTCCGGCTGGTCCTGGAACAGCGCGAGGCCGCCCGCTCCCGCAAGGACTGGGCGACCGCGGACGCGATCCGCGACCAGCTCACCCAGTCCGGCCTCGTCATCGAGGACAGCCCCAGCGGCCCCCGCTGGACGCTCGGCCCACGCTGAGCCCACACGCGATGTGCCGCCCGGGCGATCGGGCGGCACACTTCATATACGTACGTACACGATCTGCATCCGCATGTGGATCGCCGATTCACTGAGGAAACAGGTAGGTCATGGCCGGGAACAGCCAGCGCAGGAACCGCCGCACGTCCAACAAGAAGGGCGCTACGGTCGGCAGCGGTGGCCAGCGGCGCAGGGGCCTGGAAGGCCGGGGCCCCACGCCGCCCGCCGAGATGCGCAAGAAGCACAAGAAGAACCGCATCGCGACCGCCAAGGCCAAGCAGGCCGCGACCCGCCGCCCGGCGCCCCGGCGCGGCGGCGCCAAGGGCACGTCCGAGATGGTCGTGGGCCGCAACCCCGTCTTCGAGGCGCTGCGCGACGGTGTCCCGGCGACCACGCTCTACGTCCAGCAGTACATCGACAACGACGAGCGCGTCCGCGAGGCCCTCCAGCTCGCCGGCGAGCGCGGCAACATCAACCTGATGGAGGCCCCGCGCGCCGAGCTCGACCGGATGACGAACGGCCTCAACCACCAGGGCCTCGTCCTCCAGGTCCCGCCGTACGAGTACGCCGACCCGCAGGACCTCACGGCGCTGGCGTACGACAACGGCGAGGACCCGCTGATCGTCGCCCTCGACGGCGTGACCGACCCGCGCAACCTCGGCGCCATCGTCCGCTCCACCTCGGCCTTCGGCGGCCACGGCGTGGTCGTGCCCGAGCGGCGCGCGGCCGGCATGACGGCGGGCGCCTGGAAGTCGTCGGCCGGCACCGCGGCCCGTACGCCGGTCTCCCGCGTCACCAACCTGACGCGCGCCCTTGAGGCGTACAAGAAGGAAGGCCTCACGATCGTCGGCCTGGCCGCCGACGGCGAGCACACGGTCGAGGACCTGGAGCAGATCGGCGGCCCCGTCGTCATCGTGATCGGCAGCGAGGGCAAGGGACTTGGCCGGCTCGTCGGCGAGACCTGCGACTACCGCGTGCGGATCTCGATGCCGGGCGGCGCCGAGTCCCTCAACGCCGGTGTGGCGGCGGGCATCGTGCTCTACGAGGCGGCCCGCCGACGCGCCTGAGCTGGGTGATCTTGACGGGTCTCGGACAGATTCGGGCCCGTCAAGCAGTGTCCTAAACCCCCATCACTCGGTTAGATGAGTGTGGACACCAGAACGCCCCGGCCCGGGCTCGACGACCAGCCTGCCCTGAGCATGGTCAAGGTGGACTGCGACCCCGCGCAGGTCATCGTCAACCACGCGAGCTTCCGGGTGCAGCTTGCGCCCAAGTCGCTGCCGAAGCCCCTCATTTCGAGCACCGCGGTGCGCCGCAGGGCGCCCGTGGTGTGGAGCGGGAAGTCGGCGCCGGGGGCGAGCGGACTGCTGCAGGCGGTCCGCGCCACCTCCGTCGCCGTCGCCGGCGGCGCGGGCGAGCGCTACGACTCCGGCTCGACGCAGGTCATCCCGCGCATCACCGTCGACGACACGATGCCGAAGCCGCTGATCCCCAGACCCGGCGCCGGCCCCGAGACCGCACTGCTCCCGCAGATGCGCACTCCCTACCGTCAGCAGCAGCCGTACGCGCAGGGCGAGTTCGAGGACTTCGACGAGCTCGACGGCGCCGGGGACGACGGCGCGGCCGGCAAGCGGCGCGGTGCCGAACCGGTCCGGCACGCCTATTACCCGGGCCGCCGGATGAACCTCGGCGTCGTACTGCTCCCGCTGCGCGTCTTCCTCGGTTTCATCTCCGTGTACGCAGGCATGGGCAAGCTGTGCGACCCCGTGTACTTCGACGGCGGCGAACGCGGCTCGATGGTCAAGTGGCTGAATTCGCTGCACCCTTGGGCGCTCGCCGAGCCCCTGCGCGACTTCGCACTCCAGCACCCCGTGGGCGCGGGCCTGACCGTCGCCTTCCTCCAAGTCGTCGTCGGCGTACTGACGATGCTCGGCCTGTGGCAGCGGGTGGCGGCCGTGTTCGGCGCGATGCTGTCGGCGGCCCTCCTGGTGACGGTGAGCTGGCAGACCGTACGCGCCTACGACGCGCCCGACATCATCTACCTCGCCGCCTGGTCCCCGCTGATCATCGCGGGCGCCCCGGTGTACTCCCTCGACGCCCGGCTCGCGGGCGAGGCCTGGCGCAAGCTCGGCCCGCGCTCCGAACTGTGGGAACTGCGGCGGCGGGTGCTGCGGCGCGGCCTGGTCATGACGACCGTCGTGGTCGGCCTCACGCTGATGACCGGCGCGCTGCTCGGCGGCGCGGTCCGCTCCACCACCGTGGTGACGGTGCCGGGCCCCGACGACGACCCGACCAACTACCTGCCCGGCACGCCGTTGCCGAGCGAGACCGGTCCCGCGCTCGCGCCCCGTACGCCCTCCAGGAGCGCCAAGCCGTCGGCCAAGGCGAAGACGTCGGCGAGCCCGTCGGCGAAGCCGTCCAAGAAGCCGAAGGCCCACCAGACCGTCACGGCGGGCACCACCGGCACGCCGAGCCACTCCGCCGGCACCGGCGGCCAGCCCTCGTCCCGCCACCGCACCACCCCGCAGGCCCCCCCGTCCACGAGCGCGGGCCCGACGTCGTCGGGCAGCACGGGCACCACGGGCTCAAGGGGCGGCAACCACAACCCCATTGGGGGGCTGCTGGGCTAGCGGCGGAACAGCCACACGAAGGGGGCCGGAGAAATCCGGCCCCCTTCGGCATGCGCGCGCCGAACCCTCAACCCCGCTGAGCGGCAAGCTCCTTGGCCGCCTCCGTGAGGTCCTTCGCCGTGTCGATGGCCCGCCAGTACGCCCCGTGGGGCAGCGGGAACCCGGCCAGGCGGCGCTCCCGGGCGAGCCGGGGGAACGTGGTGCGCTCGTGGTCGCCGATGTCCGGCAGCATCGCGGTGAAGGCCGCGGAGAAGACGTACACGCCCGCGTTGATGAGGTACGGCGAGGGCGGCGACTCGATGAAGTCGGTGATGTGGCCGAAGGCGTCGGTCTCGACGGCGCCCCACGGGATGCGGGGGCGGGCCAGGGCCAGCGTGGCGGTCGCGTCGCGCTCGCCGTGGAAGGAGGCCATCTCGCGGAGCGAGAAGCGCGTCCAGATGTCGCCGTTGGTGGCGTACCAGGGCCGGTCGGGGTGCGGCAGCGAGGCCGCCGCGTACTTGAGGCCGCCGCCCCGGCCCAGCGGCTCGTCCTCAACGACCGTGGTGACCCGCAGCGGAAGATCGGCCTTCGCCAGCCAGTCCTTCAGGACGTCGGCGAGGTGGCCGCAGGAGACGACGGCGTCAGTGACGCCCTCGGCGGCCAGCCAGGCGAGCTGATGGCCGATGATCGGGATCCCGGTGCCCGGGATCTCGACCATCGGCTTGGGGCGGTCGTCGGTGTACGGACGAAGTCGTGAGCCCTGGCCGCCCGCCAGGACCACGGCCTGCGTCGGAAACGTCGCAGTTGTGCTCGCAGTCATGCGGTGAACGATAGGCGTCCCCGCAGCGGGGCGTCACCGCTCCTGGGCCACGCCGGAGGCGAAGGAGGTGTCGCAGACGGGGCGGGAGTACGACTGGGCCTTCACGGGGCCGTAGTGCTCGACGGCGGCCCTGCCGAGCGCGCGGGCGATCGACATGCAGTGCTGGGCGAGCGAGGGGCGGTGCTCCACCTCGCGCTGGAGGTGGGTCAGCGCGGTGCCGGGGTCCTTCTCCTGGAGCTCGGTCAGGAGCGCGTCGCGCAGGACGTCCTGCGGGGCACGGGACTTGGCGCGTACGGAGACGTTCTCGGAAGAGGCGGTCAGGATCTGCGATTCGTTGCCGGCCCAGTTCACCCGGGTGACCGCGAGCGTCCCGGAGAGCACGAGGACGACGGGCAGGACGAGGGCGAGAGTTCGGCCGATTCGGCGGGCTGTGTGCGTCACGGAGGCGAGCGTAGCGGGGAGTGATGATTTGGCGACATTTAGTCACCCTGTCGGGGGATGGTTCGAGGCCGCTTTTCGAATCGTGTGTTGACGAACGGGATTCGAAATGGCCGGTGTGCCGGGGTATTTGTCGACAACGGCCCGCGGCCCCGCACTCGCATGCGGGGCCGCCGAAATCGTAGACCCCCTGGTGGGGCCTTCGTAGCGTACTCAGTCGGTGAGGCGCTCGCCCGTAGAAGTGGAGAAGACGTGGGTCTCACCCGGACGCGGGACCACGTGCAGCTGCGTGCCCTTGTCCGGGACGGCGCGGCCGTTCACGCGGACCACGAGGTCCTTCACTTCGCCGCCGACCTCGGCGGAACCGTACACATAGCCGTCGGCGCCGAGTTCCTCGACGACGTTGACGGTGACGGCGAGACCGGCCGGGGCGTCCGCGGACTCCTTGGTGAGGGTCTTCGCGGCGCCGCCGTTCTGCTCGACGATGTCGAAGTGCTCGGGGCGGACGCCGACGGTGACCGTGCGGTCGCCCTTGTCGGCGGCGGCGGACAGCGCCTCGCGGCTGACCGGCACCACGCTGTTGCCGAACTTCACGCCGCCGTCGGTGATCGGCACCTCGACCAGGTTCATGGCGGGCGAGCCGATGAAGCCGGCGACGAAGAGGTTGGCCGGGCGGTCGTACATGTTGCGCGGCGAGTCGATCTGCTGGAGCAGACCGTCCTTGAGGACGGCGACGCGGTCGCCCATCGTCATGGCCTCGACCTGGTCGTGCGTGACGTACACGGTGGTGATGCCGAGACGGCGCTGGAGCGAGGCGATCTGCGTACGGGTGGAGACGCGGAGCTTGGCGTCGAGGTTGGAGAGCGGCTCGTCCATGAGGAAGACCTGCGGCTCGCGGACGATGGCGCGGCCCATGGCGACGCGCTGGCGCTGACCGCCGGAGAGCGCCTTCGGCTTGCGGTCGAGGTACTCGGTCAGATCGAGGATCTTCGCAGCCTCCTCGACCTTCTTCCGGATCTCCGCCTTGTTCACGCCGGCGATCTTGAGGGCGAAGCCCATGTTGTCGGCGACGGTCATGTGCGGGTACAGCGCGTAGTTCTGGAACACCATCGCGATGTCCCGGTCCTTGGGCGGCAGGTGCGTGACGTCACGCTCGCCGATGCGGATCGCTCCGCCGTTGACGTCCTCCAGGCCCGCGAGCATGCGCAGCGAGGTGGACTTTCCGCAGCCGGAGGGGCCGACGAGCACGAGGAACTCGCCGTCCTCGATCTCGATCTCCAGACCGTCGACCGCGGGCTTGGTGGAGCCCGGGTAGATCCGGGTCGCCTTGTCGAACGTGACAGTGGCCATGACTGATGTGTCCCTTCACCGGCAGGAACGTGCCGGACGATCCGAGTAGAGGGAGAAGTGGTTTAGTCCACCTAGGTGGACTGGGTCAGGACGCTACCCGGCGATCCGCCCCCTGTCAGCAGCTGAGCCCCCACAAAATTTCCGGCCGCACCGGGGCGAGCGTTGGTTACACTTCACGGGTTGCCTCCTTAGCTCAGCTGGCCAGAGCACCGCTCTTGTAAAGCGGGGGTCGTCGGTTCGAACCCGACAGGGGGCTCGTAGGGCGAAGGCCCCCGGTCGATGTGGCCGGGGGCCTTCGGCGTCTGTGTCGTACGGCCGTCTCCGGTCGAGGGCCGGACACGAACCGGCCGGCGAAGGCGGCGCCGGACCATGCCCCGGCTGCCCGAGCCAGGTTGTGCCGCGACGCCCGGACGCGGTTGCGGCCCCACGTCGACATCGACCACGGTGCCGATGCCCGGCGCGTCCTGTGCGACCGGAGCGGTGGGGCGCACGGTCTTGTGGGTGCGGCGTGCGGGGGTTCGGGCAGGTCCGGGACACTTGGGGGGTCGGGGTGTGGGGAGAGAGGCAGTCAGCGGATGAGCCGGCGTTCCAGTGGGCTGGTTGGGGTCTGGGCGGAGGCGCAGCGGCAGCAGCAGCGCCAGCGGGAGGCGCAGCAGCGGGCGGTGGTCCAGCAGCAGCGGCAGCAGCGTGCGTACGAGCGTGATCTCGCGCGGATGCAGCGGGAGCAGCAGACGGCGTACCGGCAGGGGCGGGACGCGGATGCCCGGCAGCGTACGCAGGAGCTGGAGGAGCAAGTCGCCGCTCTGGCGCGGCTGTTGGCGGATGGGTGCGGTGCGGCTCCCTTTCGGGTTGCGGCGCTGACTCGGGCGGAGGAGGTCGCGCCGTTCGAGCCGGGGCAGCTCGCTCGGCCCGTGGTCATGCCCGATCCGGCGCAGTATCAGGCGCAGGGCGGCTGGACGGCCGGGCGGCGGGCGCAGGCGCAGCAGGAGGCGCAGGCCAGGTACCAGCACGACTGGCAGGCCGCGCAGGCCGCCGAGGCGCACCGTGTGCAGCAGCTCGCCGCGTACCGGGCGCAGTACGACGCGTGGGCCGCCGGGCAGCTCGCCGAGGTGCGCACGCACAACGCGGGGCTCGCCCAGCTCGTGGACGCGCTGCGGGCCGGGGAGCCGGGCGCGGCGGTCGACTACTTCTCCGCCGCGCTGTACGCGTCGGGTGCCTGGCCGGAGGGGTTCCCGCGGCAGGTGTCGGCCGCCTTCGACCGGGGTGCCCGGCAGCTCGTCCTCGACTGGGAGCTGCCCGGGGTCGAGGTCGTTCCCGAGGTCAAGTCCGTTCGCTATGTGGCCAGTTCGGATACGGAGAAGGAGTCGGCGCGGCCCGTCACCCAGCGGCGGGCGCTGTACCGGGACGCGCTCGCGCAGTGCATGCTGCTCGTGCTGCGCGAGGTGTTCGCGGCCGATGAGTACGGGTGCCTCGAGTCGGTCGTCCTCAACGGCTTCGTCGATGACGTGGACCCCGCCACCGGGCGCCGGGCCGAGATTTTTCTGGCGACGGTGAGCGTGCCGCGTGCCGCGTTCGGGCAGCTGAACCTCGGGCAGGTCAGCGCGGTCGACTGCCTGGTGGAGGCGCTGCGCGGGCAGTTGTCCGCGCGCCCGGACCAGCGCACCGCCGTACGGCCGGCTCGGCGGCCCGCCGATGTCGGTACGGGGGTGGTGTCGCACGGGGGCGGCGAGGAGCCCGACCTGTTCACGATGGACCCCATCGAGTTCGAGGGACTGGTCGCCGAGCTGTTCCGGGCGCGGGGCATGCAGGCGCTCACCACCCAGCGCTCCAACGACGGCGGCGTCGACGTCGAGGCGCTCGATCCTGACCCCATCAGCGGCGGCCGGATCATCGTCCAGGTCAAGCGCTACCGCAACACCGTCCCGCCGACGGCGGTGCGCGATCTGTACGGGACGGTGCAGGGGGCCGGCGCCAACAAGGGCGTACTGGTGACCACTTCGGGCTTCGGTCCCGGGTCGTACGGCTTCGCGGAGGGGAAGCCGTTGACGCTGGTGTCGGGGGCGGAGCTGGTGGATCTGCTGCATCAGCACGGGTTGAGGGGGCGGCTGGGGGCGGGCTCCGGGGGTTCCGCGAGTTCCGCGGGCGCTGCGGGTTCTTCGGGTTCTGCGGAGGGGAGTGTGCCTGCCCGGCGCCCGGCGGCCGAGCCGTCTTCCGAGGACTTCAACCTCCTCGGCATGACGTGGACCGGGGCGGTCTCGCTCGACGTGTGCGCGCTGGTGTGCCGGGGGGCTCGGGTGCTCGCCGAGGACCACTTCGTGTTCTTCAACAACCCCGAGAACCCCGGGAGTTCGGTACGGATGGTGCCGGGCGTGGGGGGTGACCGGGCGGCGGTGCGGGTGGTCTTCGACGCGCTGCCGGCGGCGGCGGACCGGCTGGTGCTCGTGGCCGCGGTGGATCCGGAGGCCAACCCCGCCGGAGACCTGGGCGGGTTCACCTCGGCGGCGATCTGCCTGCGGGATGCGGCGGGGCTTGAGCTGGACCGGCTGCCCGTCTCGGACGGCCGTCCGGGCGAGACGGCCCTGGTGCTCGGGTCGTTCCGCCGCCGGGCGGGGGGTGACTGGGACTTCGTCCCGGGCGGGAAGGGGTATCGGGGTGGGTTGGGGGAGTTGGTGGGGGAGTACGGGGTGGTGGTGGCCTGAGGGGTTGCCCCCCCACCCAGGGGCGGGGTGGGGTGGGGCCCAGGGAGGCCGGGTCAGTGGCGGCCCGCTATTCGGTCGGCCAGGACCGCGATCCGGTCCGTAGCCGCACCATGCCCCAGCCGCTCCCTCCGGTCCGCCGCCCGGTACGCCGCGTACATCCCCTGCACCCCGAGCCAGCGCAGCGGCTCCGGCTCCCAGCGCCGCACCTCGTGGTTCACCCACGGCAGAGCCGTCAGCGACGTACCCCCCGCCTGCCC
Organism: Streptomyces mauvecolor; assembly: GCF_039532965.1. NCBI lineage: Bacteria > Bacillati > Actinomycetota > Actinomycetes > Kitasatosporales > Streptomycetaceae > Streptomyces > Streptomyces mauvecolor. The sequence goes on from NZ_BAAASQ010000005.1 coordinate 83,242, forward strand.
CGAGTCCTGTCGCACCAGATCCCGCAGCGTCCGCGCCGCCAGGTTCGCCGTGGCCACGCCCGAGCCGACATAGCCACCCGCCCAGCCGAGGCCCGTCGTACGGTCCAGGGTGACCGAGGCGCACCAGTCGCGCGGCACGCCGAGGACCCCCGACCAGGCGTGGCTCACGCGCACCCCGGCCAGCTGCGGGAAGAAGCGCACGAGCAGCTCCCGCAGCGCCTCCACCGTCGACGCCTGGGTGCGGCCGTCGTTGTCCGTCCGCGAACCGAACCGGTACGGCACGCCCCGGCCGCCCAGCGCGATCCGGTCGTCCGCCGTGCGCTGCGCGTACATGTACGCGTGCGCCATGTCGCCCAGCGTCTCGCGCCCCGCCCAGCCGATCGCCTCCCACATCTCAGGACCCAGCGGCTCCGTCGCGATCATGGAGGAGTTCATGGGCAGCCAGGACCGCCGCTGCCCCTTCAGCGAGGCCGTGAACCCCTCGGTGCAGCGCAGAATGTAGGGCGCGCGGACCGTTCCGTACGGGGTGACGGCGTGCCGGGGCCGGATCTCGGTGACCGGCGTCGACTCGTACACCGTGACCCCCAGCGCCTCGACCGCCGCCGCGAGCCCCTTGAGCAGTTTCACCGGGTGGATGCGCGCCCCGTGCGGAGTCCAGGTGGACCCGACCGCCCCGCTGACCCGGATGCGGTCGGCCGTCTCGCGCGCCCCGAGCAGTATGCGGTCCTTCTCGCCGAAGGCGGTCTCGGCGGCGTGGAAGGCCTTCAGCCGTCCCAACTGGGATGGTGTGCAAGCGACTTCGAGTACACCGCCCTGGTGGATGTCCGCGTCGATCGACTCCTCGGCCGCGACCCGCACCACCTCGTCCACCGTGTCGTTCATCGCCTGTTGCAGGCGCACCGCGCTCTCCTGGCCGTGCAGCTTCGCGTACCGGTCGCGGCCCGCGATGCCGTTGTACAGCCAGCCGCCGTTGCGGCCGGAGGCGCCGTAGCCGCAGAAGCGGGACTCCAGGACGGTGATGTTGAGGAAGGGCGCCGCCTTCTTCAGGTAGTACGCCGTCCACAGGCCGGTGTATCCACCGCCGACGATCACCACGTCGGCGGTCGCGTCGCCGGGCAGCGGCTCGCGGGGCGTGGGGATGCCGTCGGTTGCGTACCAGAAGGAGATTCCGCCGTTGATCGTGCTCATGGGCATGTTCGTACACCGGGCCCCTCGGGCTGTCCACCCTCGGACAGCCTTCGGGCACTCTCTCGGAACCTTCGGAATCCGCAGGTGGCAGGCCCGTTGCGGAATCCGTGGGACCAATGGCGGCGTGGGGCGGGACCTTTGGCGGCCGGGGCGGTGCGGTGGGGTGTTTAGTGTCGAAGGTTAGGATTTTTGCTCTGTTTTGTGCCGAAAGGTTGAATCTTCATGGGTGTTCGCAGTTTCCGTCGTGCCGCCGTCGCGGTGGTGGCGGCCACGGCGCTTGGCCTGTCGGCGGCGGCCTGCTCCTCCGACTCGGGCTCGGGCTCCGGCTCGGGCACGTCCTCGCAGGCGGAGCTGACCGTGAAGACCTCCCCGGACGCCGCCACGCTCGCGAAGCTGCCCGCGAAGGTGGACGGTGCGGAAATCGTCGTGGGCGACCCGAACGCGCCCCACACCGTGACGGTGTACGAGGACCCGCGCTGCCCGTTCTGCATGCACTATGAGGGCGGGGGAGCTGCGGCGGTCGCCAAGCTCGCCGCCGAGAAGAAGGTCAAGATCCGCTACACGATCGCCTCGTTCCTCGACGCCAACTTCGGCGGGGACAGCTCGAAGCGGGCCGTGAACGCGATGCGGGCCTCGGTCGAGCAGGGCAAGTTCCCCGAGTTCCACGCGGCCGTCTTCGCGAGCCAGCCGGCGAAGGAGACGGACGACGCCTTCACCGCCGACAACCTCCTGAAGATCGCCGACAAGGTGCCCGGCCTGCGAAGCCCCGCCTTCGACAAGGCCGTACGGGAGAACACGTACAAGGACTTCGTGAAGGCGGCGGAGGGTGCGTTCGAGAGCTCGGGCGTCAACAGCAGCCCCGTGATCCTCATCGACGGGAAGAAGCCGGCGGGCGACGGCCGGGCGATCTTCAACGAGGAGGCGTTCAAGAAGGTGCTGGCGGACGCCGGCATTTCCTAGCACGGCCGTCTCCTGGCGCGGTCATTTGACAGCGCGCATCTTCTAGGGAGTGCGGTCCTTGGCCCGCGCACCCGAGATTCCCGTCTTCCGGCCGACCGCCCGCAGTGTGTCGGCCGGATTCCAGGGGGCGTCGCCCCGCCCGCGCGTGAGCGGATAGCAGGCGAGGCCGATCAGCACGGACGCGAAGTGCCCGAGGTCGGTGAAGGTGCGCCCGCCGAGAAGAGGCGCGCCGTAGATGACGAGAATCGCGACGAGGTACAGGTGGCGATACGGCCGCGCGATCCGGTACGTGAGTACGGCGACGACACCGGCGAGGGCGTAACTCACGCCCACATCAAGGGTGTTGACGGCGGAGTGGGGTGCGTAGTCGTGCCGGATCGCCCACAGCAGGGCGCCCTCGCTGATGAAGGTGGCGGCCACGTGCGTCCCGAAGGCGACGATCAGCCAGCGCGGGGTGCCGAGCCGGCGTTCGGCCTGGGCGTGGAAGACGGAGTAGAGCACGGCGTACAGGAGCCAGCCTCCGCCGTCGATCCAGAAGGCGCTCGCGATCAGGACCCGGCGGGGGTTGGTCGACAGCTCGTGGATGTTGGTGGACCGCTGCCGCAGGAATTCCGTCTCGAACTCGGGTGACATGTGGTGCATGGCGATGGTGGTGACGAAGAGCGCAGCCAGCCAGAGGTAGGTGCCGGGGGCGCTGCGGATGTAGCCCCGGATGGCGCGTACGCCGGTCGGAAATCGCCTCATGCCCCGATTCACGCACGCGGACGGGGCGGGCGGGAGGACCGACATCCGGGTCGTGCGGGTCTTGGCCTGAAGCGCGGTGGCCCGGAGAGGGCGGCGAGCCGGCACAAGAGGGGGTCAACTTGCTGAAACAGCCCTAGAGTTGAGGGCATTGGGCTGTCTCGGGGGGTGGGCCATGGCCATTGAGCTGGCGGTCGCATTGGGGGTCCTGGCCGCGCGTACGGCCGTGGCGCAGCTGATCCAGGGGCAGGCCATGGACAACGCGGCGTGGGCCGGGGTCGCGACCCAGGTGGTGGACGTGCTGGTGAGCACGTCGACCCGGCAGGAGTCGGGGTTCCAGCAACTCGGCCAGGAGGTCGCCGAGTTGGGGCGCAGGGTCGACCAGGTGGGCAAGGCGGTCGGCGAGATTCCGGCGCGCGAGTTCGAGGAGTACATGGCCGCCGGGCGCAGGTACGTACGCGACCTGCCCGACGTGTGGCGGAGCGAGAGGGACCGCCGCGAACTGATCCGGGACGCCCGCCGCGAGTTCGTGCACGCCTTCGGCATCGCGGACCACATGAAGTCCCCGGAACGCCAGGCGGTGGCGGACGTGGCCATCGCGGGCTGCTGGCTGTGGGTGCCCTCGCTGCCCGACGTGAAGAAGACGATCGGCGCGGCCCGGCAGATCCTGGAGCGGGAAATGCTGTACGGGACGACCATGCCGACCAAGTCGTACGCCGATGTGCTGTACCTCTGCAAGAGGTACGGCGAGCAGCTCGCCATCGCCGGGAAACCGATCCTGCCTGCGACGCAGGGCAGACCGCCCACCGGCGGGGCACGCCTCGCCGTCCGGGTGAAGTACGGCGACCCGGTCGTGTGCGCGGGGGTGGAGATGCGGGTGGAGGAGCTCCCGCCCCTCGCCGAGGACCCCCCGAGGCCGGCCCGGCCCAACCCGCTGCCTCCGGCACGGTTCCCGCGGAGCCCGCAGACATCGCCGCTGTTCCCGCGGAATCCGCAGACACCGCCGCTGTTCCCGCGGAATCGGCAGCCGCCTGGGCGGTTCCAGCGGAACCCGCAGCGATTCACGGGCTTCCCACTGAACCCTCAGCCCTCCGCATGGGACCTGGGCACGCCCGGGGCACCGCCCGCGCCGCCGCCACCGCGGAAAAGGGTCAGAGTCCGCGTACGGAACAACCGGGCCGAGTGGATCGCGGTCTCCATGACCGCCGACGCCGTCATCGTCCAGCTCCCCGGCGCGGGGAACACCCTGCCGACCGAGAACCGGGTGAAGCCGCGGACGGCGAAGACCTTCGACCTGACGCGCCCGCGCACCGCGCTCGGCTCCCCGGCTGTGGCGGCGTCCCGCTTCCTGGTCCTCCCGAGCCTCCCGAGCCTCCCGACGATCGGCTTCGTCCTGCCGTAGGCCTGCGCCATCGGTTCGGGGTCCGCAGAGCGAAATGACCGAGCGGGCAGCGGGGAGGCGACCTACCCTGCGCCCATGACAACACCCATGATCCGCAAGGCCACGCTTTCCGACATTCCGGTGATCCACGAGATGGTGCGGGAGCTGGCCGAGTACGAGAAGTGCCTGGACGAGGCGCGTGCCACCGAGGAGCAGCTCCGCGAGGCCCTGTTCGGCGAGCAGCCGGCCGCGTTCGCGCACATCGCGCAGGACGAGTCGGGCGAGCCGGTGGGCTTCTCGCTCTGGTTCCTGAACTTCTCGACGTGGCGCGGGGTGCACGGCATCTACCTGGAGGACCTGTATGTACGCCCCGAGGCCAGGGGCGGCGGCCACGGCAAGGCCCTCCTCACGGAACTGGCCCGCATCTGCGTGGCGCGGGGGTACGAGCGCCTGGAGTGGTCGGTCCTGAACTGGAACACCCCGTCGATCGCGTTCTACGAGTCGCTGGGGGCGCGGCCGCAGGACGAGTGGATGGTGTACCGGCTCACGGACGAGGCACTGGGGCGGCTGGGGGCGTAGCCGAGGGGCCGGTTCGGAGTGCCGGGGCCCGTGGTGCTTCCCCACTCGTCCTCGGCCTCCAGCTCCTCTGCCGCCGGCCGCCCTCGACCAGCTCGTATCGATGGCCAACTGCCGTAATGGTCAGGCGTGTTGGTTGTCCAGCCGGGCCGGCCTCAGATCCTTCAGCGCCAGCGACGCCGCCTCCATTGCGCTGTTGAAGGCCACCTCCGAGAGGATTCCCGGGGCCGCCACCTGGTCGCCCGCCAGGTACACGCCCTGGCCCCGGGCGATCGCGGGGCGGTCGCGCCAGGTTGTGCCGGGTGGGTCGACCGCGCCCGTGCGGCCTGTCGCGACGGCCTCGCGGCGCCAGGTCGTGCGGGCGCGCCAGCCCGGGAATCCCGCGTCCAGCAGGCGTTCCGCGTGCTCGATTCCGGTTGCCTTCGATGCGTCCGGGGCGATGGGGAAGTGGCCCTGGTACAGGTGCTCGCCGGGAGGGGCGAGGCCCGGGTCGTTGCCGGTGAAGCGTTCCAGCCAGCCGGGGGTGTCCAGATCGGAGACCACGAACGGGTCGCCCCGGCGCGCGGCGAGCGCCAGGTCGAGCAGGACGGAGCGGCCGCCGGGCCAGGTGAGGCCGGAGTCGCCGAGGAGGCGGCGGGCCGCGTCCAGGGAGGTCGCCACCACGACGGGTCCCTCGGCGGAGCCGGGGAGTTCGGCGACCCGGGCGTCCGTTTCGATACGTACGCCCAGGTCGCAGGCGCGCGACGCCATCCGCTCGATGAGCGCGCCCCAACCGCCGACCGGGTAGTGCGCCTCGGGCGGCAGGGCCGCCGCACGGTGCAGGCGCTCCTGTACGAAGCGGGCGGACAGCGAACCCGGGTCGTGGTGGAAGAGGGCGACGGCTATGTAGTGCGCGGTCGCACGGGCGCCCCGGGAGCCGATCTGCCGGGTGGCCCAGGTCATGAAGTCGGCTTCCACCGGGGCCCGTTCGGGGCGCTTGCGGGCCAGGCGGAGCAGGGCGAGCGGCGGGGTGCGGTGCAGGGTTCCGTGCCGGTGGAAGCGGAACCGTACCGCCTCCGCAGGGCGTACGGACGCGACCGGCCCGAGCAGTCCGCGCTGCTTGAGCCAGGCCCAGTGCGGGCCGCCGCTGTAGAGGGCGTGCGGACCCTCGTTCGTCCGGTACGGGGCCGCGGCCGTACGGGCCCGGCCTCCCAGGGCTCCGTGCGCCTCGTACAACGTGACCGCCGCGCCGGACTCCGCGGAGGTGATCGCGGCGGTCAGTCCGGCGAGCCCGCCGCCAATGACGGTGATCCGGCCGGTGGAGCCGCGGTTCGCCCCTGCCGCCCTTGCCGACAGTGCTGACATTGCTGTCTCCCTTCGCCGATGCGCACGGCGTACGGAGACAGGACGGAGCGGGGGGCCGGAATGTGACATGTCCGGGCTGGGAATTTACGGAGCTGGGGGTTCCCCCCTGCGCGAGCAGGGGTGATTGTCAGTGCCATGGTCCAGCATGGGGACATGGCAGCGGCACGGAGTGCGAAGAAGACGGCGGCTACGGCGGGTGCCCGCAGGGCGGAGGTGCGACTGCCACCACTGGCGCCGTTCGGCGCGGGTGAGCTGGAGCCGGAGGGTGACTATGACGGGCTGGAGTTCAGGGACCTCGACCTGGCACGGCAGCAGGCGCACAGCGCGCGCTTCCTCGACTGCGGGATCTACGGATGCGGCCTGGACGATACGCGCCTGACGGGGGCCCGCTTCATCGACTCGGTGCTCTCGGGAATCCGCGGTGTCGGTACGGATCTGGCGCGGGCGAGCCTGCGTGACGTGGAGGTGCACGACGTCCGGATGGGCGGGGTGCAGCTGCACGGCGCGGTGCTCGAACGCGTGCTGATCAAGGGCGGAAAGATCGACTACCTGAACCTGCGCGAGGCCGAGCTGCGCGACGTCGTCTTCGACGGCTGCGTCCTGTCCGAGCCGGACTTCGGCGGGGCCACGCTGGTGCGCGTCGAGTTCCGCGGCTGCGAACTGCGCCGGGCCGACTTCACGGGCGCCCGGATGAAGGACGTCGACCTGCGCGGCGCGACCCTGCTCGACATCGCACGCGGGGTGGAACGACTCGCGGGTGCGGTCATCAGCCCGACCCAACTCCTCGACCTGGCACCGGCGTTCGCGGCGCAGGTGGGGGTGAGGGTGGAGGCGTGAGGGTGCGTTGAGGGCGGGGCTCCGGCGGAGAGGGGCCCTCCGGGGCTTCGCCGCTCGGCCCGGGTCGCCGCCGGCCGTGCCGGGCGCCGTCGGGCCTTTCCCGCGCCAGGCCGTTCCCCTGTCAGGCCATTCTGGGGAAGCGGGCCTGGAGGTCCCAGATGATCGGGTTGTTGCCGAGGCTCTCGTGCATGTCGGTCAGATCCGCGATCAGGTCGTGCAGGAAGTCCCTTGTCTCGCGGCGGAGTTCGGTGTGCGAGAAGGTGAGGGGCTCCTCGTCGGCGGGCATCCAGTCGGCCTCGACGTCGACCCAGCCGAAGCGGCGCTCGAAGAGCATCCGGTCCGTCGACTCGGTGAAGTCGATCTCGGCGTACTGGGGCTTCGCGGCGCGCGAGCCGAGCGGGTCGCGGTCCAGGCGCTCCACGGTGTCGCACAGCGCCCACGCGAAGTCCAGCACCGGCACCCATCCCCAGGCTGTGGACACCTCGCGGTCCGCCTTGGTGTCGGCGAGGTAGACGTCTCCGCAGAACAGGTCGTGGCGCAGGGTGTGGACGTCCGCGCGGCTGTAGTCGATGTGGGTGGGGTCGGGGAAGCGGCGGGATAGGGAGTAGCCGATGTCGAGCACGGCTCGATGGTGTCATGCCCGGGGCGGCCCCCCCTTCCGCAGCCCCCTCACGGGGCTCCGCCCCGAACCCCGGGGGTGCCCGCGCCGGGCCGTGCCTTTGCACCCGGGGGTGCCCGTGCTGGGCCGTGCCTTTGCACCCGGGGGGTGCCCGTGCTGGGCCGTGCCTTTGCATCCGGGGGGTGCCCGTGCTGGGCCGTGCCTTTGCACCCGGGGGTGCCCGTGCTGGGCTGCGCCCCGACCGCCGGGGGCTTTGCGCGGTGGGGCGTGCTCTTGAGCCCGGGGCTCTGCGGTGGGGTGGGCCTTTGCACCCGGGGTGTCTGGCCTGGGCTGTGCCCAGCCCCGCGCCGGGGTTTCACCGCCGCACCTTCTCGGGGGCTCTGCCCCCGGCCCCCGCTCCTCAGGCGCCGGAGGAGCTTGATTGCGTGATCCGTCGGCCTCGGGCCGTAGGTGGCTGGTCGCGCAGTTCCCCGCGCCCCTGGCAGGGTTGGTGTCGCCTCCCTCGGTCTGTGCCCGGGACTCACGATGTCCGTCGGCCTGCGGGCCGTGGGTGGTTGCTCGCGCGGTTCCCCGCGCCCCGGTAGGGCACCCAGCACTGTCGGTCGCGTCCATCGCGCGGCGGGGGCGCGCAGTTTCCCGCGCCCCTAAACCCGCTTTCGGCCTCGGGCCGTGGGTAGCTGCTCGCGCAGTTCCCCGCGCCCCTGGCAGTGCCGTCCTTGGCCTGGTGCTCAGGCGGGCATCCTCGGCTGGTGGACGGTCATGGACGTCGGACCACTCCTAGCCTGTCCGGCGTTTGAGGACGAGCGCCCTTGAGGCGCGAACGGGGTCTGGGGCGGAGCCCCAGGGAACCCGGCTTCACCTCTTCACAACCCCCGGAGGGTTTCGGGGAGGGGCGGGGTGGGGCAGCCCCCGGGGTCTGGGGCGGAGCCCCGGGAAACGCGGCTTCACCTTCTTCCAACCCCCGGCGGGTTCAGGGAAGGGGCGGGGTGGGGCGCCTCCGGGGTCTGGGGCGGAGCCCCAGGTGACCCCGGCTTCCCCGCCCCCAGCGCCGCGCAACGCAGCCGCACGCCCCCGCTCAGGGAGCCACCCCGGGCCCCGGCGGGGCCACCCGCACTCCGCCCGGCCTTACGGCAGGAGTCGCCGCTCCTTGGCCACAGACACCGCCCCCGCCCGCGTGTCAACGCCCAGCTTGTCGTAGATCCGCCCCAGATGCGTCTTCACCGTCGCCTCGCTGATGAACAGCGCACGGGCGATCTCCCGGTTGCCCAGACCGTTCGCCAACTGCGCCAGGATGTCGAGCTCGCGAGGGGTCAGCGTGGGGCCGGAGGCGCCGCGGAGCTGGTTCATGACGCGGCTGGCCACCGGCGGGGACAGCGTGGTGCGCCCCTCGGCGGCCGCCCGGATCGCGGCGAAGAGCTCCTCGGGGCGTTCGGCCTTGAGGAGGTAGCCCGTCGCCCCCGCCGCGATGGCCCGCGTGATGTCCGCGTCCGTGTCGTACGTGGTGAGCACCAGGACGTGCACCCCGGTCGCCGCGATGCGCCGGGTCGCCTCCACGCCGTCGATGCCGGGGCCCAGCTGGAGGTCCATCAGCACCACGTCCGGCTTCAGCTTGGCCGCCGCGGCCACCGCCTCCTCGCCGCTGCCGGCCTCCCCGGCCACCTCGATGTCCGGCTCGCTGCCGATGAGCGCGAGCAGCCCCGCGCGTACGACCGTGTGGTCGTCGCAGAGCAGAATCCGTACGGGGTCGGTCATGGCCGGGGCTCCAGGGGGATCGAGGCGGACAGGACGGTGCCCTCGCCGGGAGCCGACTCCACGGTCAGGCTTCCGCCGAGCTGCCGCACCCGTGCGTACATGGCGGGCAGGCCGTGGCCCCGTACGCCGGGGAGCCGCGGAGAAGGAGCGCTGCGGTCCGCCGAGGCACCCGGGGCGGGCCCGGCCCCGGGTGCCTGCGGGTCCGGGGCGGCCGGCACGCCGGCCCCTCGCCCGGCCCCGGCCCTCGGGTCCGCGCCCGCGCCGGAGGCGAGCCCGGTCTCCGGGCTGGGCCCCACCCGTACGGCAGGGCCCTGGGCAGACCCGCCCCCCGAGTCCCCGCGCACGTCAAGAGCCCCCGGGCTGAAACCCCGCCCGTCGTCCGCGATGTCGAGGACCACCTGGTCGCCCAGATAGGTGAGAGTCAGCGCCGCCGTGGTCGCTCCCGCGTGCTCGCGTACGTTCGCCAGGGCGCCCTGGGCGATGCGCAGCAGGGCGGAGCCGACGCGGTCGGGCAGCGGGGCGTTCGGCGCGCCGTCGATGTGGCAGCGCACCTCGACCGGCCCCGCCCCCGATCCCGACTCCGCCGACTCCCGCGCCGCCAGCGTGCGCAGCGCCTCGTCCAGACCGCCGCCCTCCGCCAGGTCCGCCGGAGCCAGGTCGTGGACGAAGCGGCGTGCCTCCGCGAGGTTGCGCTCCGCGATGGACTCCGCCGTACGGACATGGCGGCGTGCCGCGTCGGGGTCGGCGGCCCACACCCGGTCCGCCGCCTGCAGCAGCATCTGCTGGCTGGACAGGCCCTGCGCGAGGGTGTCGTGGATCTCCATGGAGAGCCGCTGCCGCTCGGCGAGCGTGCCCTCGCGGCGTTCGGTGGCGGCGAGTTCGCGGCGGGTGCGCAGGAGGTCGTCGATCAACTCCCGTTGCTGGGCGGTCAGTTGGTCCTGCCGGTCGGCCTGGCGCTGCATCTGGACGAACACGGCCGTCGCGATCGCAGCGACGGCGGGCGGTGCGAGGACGAGGTTCGGGTCGAAGCCGTCGGAGGACAGTTCGACCTGGGCCGTGACGACGAACGCCGTCAGCACCCCGACGAGCACCAGCGCCGCGCGCGGCCGCAGCGTGCGCAGGCCCGTGTAGAACAGCGGCACCGCGCACCACGCGAAGCTCGGCGCGAGCACGACCAGGACCATCCAGGTGGCCACCACCCCGCCCAGCCACGCGAGCCGCCGCGGGGTCGGCCGCGAACCCAGCGCCGGCCCGAGCACGTACAGCACGGCCAGCGCGGCCGACAGCGCGATGATCCAGGGCGTACGGGGCTCCCCGGGATGCCGGATCAGGAACCGCGCGAGCGAGGCCCCGAGCAGCAGAAAGAACGCGGCATGCATGACAACGGGCAGCCACCGCTCGGTGCCGACAGGCTCGACGCCCTCCGGAGTCCCGAGGGCACCGCTTCCCGCCCGCGTCCGAGCGCCTGCCGCCCGGGCGCCGGTACCGGCCGGCTCGCCAGGCTCCCGCGCCCCGTCGCCGCTGCTGTCGGCCGGGGCGTCGATGTGCTCCGCCCCGCCCCCGGTGCCGAGCAGCCCCGCCCCGCCCCCGGGGTCAGCCGGATCGACGCTCATCCGCCCTCCTCACCTGCGCATACGTACTCATCCGCACTCATCGTGACCCGATCCGGCCACCCCCGCATCAACCGATCGGCCGACGGGAAGGTCAGCCGGTTCGGGTCCTGCGAGCAGCCGGTATGTCGACCGTGCGCGGACCCCGCCGCACCCAGGATCGAAGCATGAACCTCAACAGCACGCAGAACACCAGGACCAAGCGGCTCGCCCTCGGGGCCACCGCCCTCGCCATCGCCGCCGCCGGAACCTTCGGCGCCGTCTCCGCCAGTGCCGCAGGCCCGGCCGCGTCCACCCCGGGCGTCGGCGCCCACGACCTCACCACCTCCACCCACCTCACCGTCGCCGCCGCCACCAAGGCCGCCCAGGCCGCGCTCGACGCCGCCGGCAAGGAGAACCAGAAGGTGTCCGTCGCCGTCGTCGACCGCAACGGCAACACCCTCGTCACCCTGCGCGGCGACGGCGCCGGGCCGCAGTCGCCCGAGTCGGCCGAGCGCAAGGCGTACACCGCCGTCTCCTGGAACGCGCCCACCTCCGAGCTGGCCAAGCGCCTCGCCCAGGCCCCGAACCTCAAGGACATCCCCGGCACCCTGTTCCTCGCGGGCGGCGCCCCCGTCCAGGCGAAGGGCGCGCCCGTCGCGGGTATCGGCGTGGCCGGTGCCCCGAGCGGCGACCTCGACGAGAAGTTCGCCCGGGCGGGAGTTGCCGCCCTCGACAAGTGAGCCGCGGCCGCCGCCCTTAGGATCACAGGCGTGGACACACGACCGGAGAGGCGGACTGCATCGCACCCGCGCGGGGCGAGCCGCACCCGCCTCGCCGTCGTCCCGCTGCTCACCGTCCTCGTCATCACCTCCTGCACCGGCGGCGTGACCGGTACCCCCGGCTCCTCCGGCACGCGCGACGGGCTCTTCCCCAAGCTCGGCAGCGACGGCTACGACGTCCAGCACTACAGCCTCGACCTCGACTACGACCCGGCGAGCGGGCACCTCAAGGGCGGGGCCACCATCGTTGCGCGGGCCACCAAGAACCTCAGCGCCTTCACCCTCGACTTCGCCGGGATGGACGTCGAGGGCGCCACCGTCGACGACGAGCCCGCCGCCGTCAACCGGGCCGGCGACGAGCTGACGCTGCGCCCCCACACCGACCTCGCCCGGGGCGAGACGTTCACCGCGTACGTGCGCTACTCGGGCAGCCCGAAGACCATCACGGACCTCGACGGCTCCGAGGAGGGCTGGCTGAAGTCGCCGAACGGGAGCGTGCTCGCGCTCGGCGAACCGGCCGGTTCGATGGCTTGGTTCCCGTCCAACAACCACCCGAGCGACAAGGCCACGTACGACATCAAGGTGACGGTGCCGGACGGCCAACAGGCCGTTTCCAACGGTGAGTTGGTGTCGAAGCTCAGCAAGGGGGGCCGCAGCACCTTCAGCTGGCGGGTCAAGGAGCCGATGGCCACCTACCTCGCCACTGTCGCCATCGGGCCGTACGAGATCGACGACAAGGGGACGACCAAGTCCGGCATTCCCATCTACAACGCCGTCGACCCGGGTGTGAAGAAGCAGACCGCGGGCGTCGTCGCGCGGATCCCGGACATCATCGCCTGGGAGGAACTCAACTTCGGGCCCTATCCGTTCTCGTCCACGGGCGTGATCGTGGCGCCGGAGAAGGCCTCGGGCTACGCGCTTGAGACGCAGAACCGGCCGGTGATACCGCTGGACCACTTCGATCTGAGCACCCTCGTGCACGAGCTCGCCCACCAGTGGTTCGGCGACTCGGTCACCCCGGCGGTGTGGCGCGACATGTGGCTGAACGAGGGCTTCGCGCAGTATTCGGAGTGGCTGTGGGCCGAGGACCACGGCGGGCCGAGCGCGCAGCAGCAGTTCGAGGAGGAGTACGCCAAGGGCGACGGCGACGAGATCTGGGCCTTCCCGCCGGCCGAGCCGCCGACCGCCGCCGAGGTGTCCGGGCGGCCGGTGTACGTACGCGGCGCCATGGTCGTCCACAAGATCCGGGAGGCCGTCGGCGACGAGAAGTTCTACACGCTCGTCCAGGACTGGGTGCGCACCCACCGGCACGCCAACGCCTCGACCGAGGATTTCACCCGCTTCGTGGACGCGGAGGCGGGGCACAAGCTCTCGGCGGTGTGGGACACCTGGCTCTACGGGGACGGGAAGCCCGACTCCCCGTAGAACCAGGTGGGTTGATCCGCTACTTCACACCGGTCACTTCACGTTGACGGCGGTCCAGGCGGCCGCCACCGTCTTGTACTCGGTGCTGGTCGTGCCGTACAGGTCGCCCGCCGCCTTGAGGGTCGCGGCGCGCGCGGCCTTGTAGTTGGTGGTCGACGTCATGTACGTGGAGAGTGCCTTGTACCAGATCTTGTACGCCTTGACCCGGCCGATCCCGGTGACCTTGGAGCCGTCGGAGGTCGGCGAGTTGTAGTTCACGCCGTTGATCGTCTTCGCGCCGCTGCCCTCGGACAGCAGGTAGAAGAAGTGGTTGGCGACGCCGGACGAGTAGTGCACGTCCTTGTTGCCGACCCCGCTCGACCAGTAGTCGGCCGACGCGCCGTCCTTGCTGGGCTTGTCCATGTAGCGCAGCGGCGTGCCGTTGCCGTTGATGTCGATCTTCTCGCCGATGAGGTAGTCGCCCTTGTCGGAGGCGTTGTTGGCGTAGAACTCGACCGAGGTGCCGAAGATGTCGCTGGTTCCCTCGTTGAGCCCGCCGGACTCCCCGCTGTAGTTCAGCTTGGCGGTGGCGGCGGTCAGGCCGTGGCTCATCTCGTGCCCGGCCACGTCCAGCGCGGTGAGCGGCTTCTTGTTGCCCGCGCCGTCGCCGTACGTCATGCAGAAGCAGCTGTCGTCCCAGAACGCGTTGACGTACGCGTTGCCGTAGTGGACCCGCGAGTAGGCGGCCTTGCCGTTGCCCGCGATGCCGTTGCGGCCGAGCTCGGTCTTGTAGAAGTCCCACGTCTCGGCCGCGCCGTAGTGGGCGTCCACGGCGGCGGTCTCGCGGTTGGACGGCGAGCCGTTGCCCCACGTGTCGGTGGACTTCGTGAAGAGCGTGCCGGTGCCGGAGCTGCCGCCCTTCAGGTCGTACGTCTTGTGACCGCCGCGCGAGGCGTCGTTGAGGCTGTAGGTCGAGCCGCTCTTGGTGGTGCCGAGCGTGACCGTGCCGGAGTACTCGCTGGTGCCGGTGCCGGTCTCGATCTCCTCGTGGGAGTAGAGCTGGGCGCCGGTGGTGGCGTCCGTGACGATGTCGCGGCGGCTCGGCGTGCCGTCCGGCTGGGTGCCGGTGACGGTGCGCTCGTAGGCGAGGACGGGCTTGCCGTCCGCGGCCCAGACGACCTTGCGCGAGCCGGTGGGGGCGGCCTTGAGCGTGGTGGTGGTGGCGACGGCTATCTTCGCGTCGGTCGCCTTGTCGACGCCCTTGAGGGCGCCGTTCTTCGCGGTGTGCACGACGAGGTCGCCGCCGAGGACGGGCAGCCCGTCCAGGGTGCGCTCGTAGCGGGTGTGGACCGTACCGTCGGCGTCCTTGATCACATCGCGGACGACGAGCTTTTCCTTGGCGCCGAGCCCGAGTTCCTGGGCGGTGGCGGGGGCTGCGTCCTGGGCCGTGCGCAGGGCGTCGGCACGCTGAGCGGTGCTGAGGTCCAGGGCGGTGGCACCGGCGGCGCGGTCGGTGGCGCCGGCGGTCGAGCCGGCCTGTACGCCGACGACGACCATGGCGGCGGATGCAGCAAGAGCGGCGGCACGCAGAGTGGTTCGCACTCGGTGGTCTCCTTCACTCGTTCCGTGGGGGCGAGTTGGAGACTGCCAGCTGATGACTACTTCTTGACAGAGACCCGACAAATATTTGGCTTGATCGTGTCCGAAACTGGGTCGTTGCTGTCCGCTGACCGACTAATTCAAGCCGCAGGAGGGGGAGTTGAGACGCCGGATGTACCTGAGGTGCCTCCGGGGTGAACGAGAAGGTGCCCCCGGCGCGAACGCCGGGGGCACCTCATCCGCGTCAGCGGGGGCGTCAGACGTTCACGCCGAAGTCCTGCGCGATGCCGACCAGGCCCGAGGCGTAACCCTGGCCCACGGCGCGGAACTTCCACTCGGCGCCGTTGCGGTACAGCTCGCCGAAGACCATCGCGGTCTCGGTCGCGGCGTCCTCGCTCAGGTCGTAGCGGGCGATCTCGGCGCCGCCGGCCTGGTTGACGATGCGGATGTAGGCGTTCCGCACCTGGCCGAAGTTCTGCGAGCGGGTCTCGGCGTCGTAGATGGAGACCGGGAAGACGATCTTGTCGACGTCGGCGGGCAGGCCCGCCAGGTTGACGTTGATCGCCTCGTCGTCGCCCTCGCCCTGGCCGGTGGTGTTGTCACCGGTGTGCACGATGGTCTGGTCCGGCGTCGACTTGTTGTTGAAGAAGACGAAGTGACCGTCCGAGTACACCTTGCCCGTCGCGTTCACCGCGATGGCCGAGGCGTCGAGGTCGAAGTCGGTGCCGGTGGTGGTACGGACGTCCCAGCCGAGGCCGACCGTGACGGCGGTCAGGCCCGGGGCCTCCTTGGTGAGCGAGACGTTGCCGCCCTTGGACAGGCTTACAGCCATGGGATGTCCCCTTCTACGTGATGTGCGGGCTTCGAGCCGTCCCGAAGCTACCGTCATTCCCCATAACGTCGGCAGGGGACCGTGAGGTTCCATCCCGCTTTGCTTTCTTTGCCAAGAGGCCGACAAGGGGCGGCGAGGGCGAAGGCGAGGGGGGAGGGGAAGGTGCGGGGGAAAAGCGGGTGACGCCGTGCCGCGCACCCGTCACCATGGATGACATGTCCGGGCCCTATGTCATCCGCGGCTCCGTCTCCCTCCCGGAGGCCGAGCTGATCTGGCGTTTCTCCAGGTCGTCAGGGCCCGGCGGCCAGCACGTCAACACCAGCGACTCCCAGGTGGAGCTCCGCTTCGACCTGGCGCGGACCGAGGCGCTGCCGGAGGTCTGGAAGTCCCGCGCCCTCGACCGGCTCGCGAGCCGTCTGGTGGGCGGCGTCATCTCCGTACGCGCCTCCGAGCACCGCTCGCAGTGGCGCAACCGCGAAACCGCCGCGGTGCGCCTGGCCTCCCTCCTCGCCGAGGCCACCGCCCCGCCGCCCAAGCCGCGCCGCGCGACGAAGATCCCGCGCGGCATCAACGAGCGCCGCCTGCGCGAGAAGAAGCAGCGGGCCCAGACGAAGAAGGGGCGGTCGGGACGGGACTGGTAGGCCCAGTCCGCCCGATCCGCCCCGCCTCACGACGTCTGCCCCGCCTCACGGCGGCCGCACTGTTGCGGCCGCCGTGCCGCTATGGCTGTGCCGCTCTAGAACAGCTCGTTGTACGCGTTCCAGCCGCCGCCCAGGAAGCCGGCCGGCTTGAACTTGCCGCCGTAGGTGCCCTGTCCGTCGTACCGGTAGCCCTGCCCGGACGCGTCGATCGCGATCAGGTCGGTGGTGCCGTTGCCCGTCGCGTCGGCGACGGCCGCGAGCCTGGTGTAGCCGTTCCAGCCGCCACCGAGGTCCTTGCGGCCGGCGAACGGGTACTGGGGGTCACCGGTGCCCGGGTACAACCACAGGTGTCCGTTGGTGTCGCGGGCCAGCAGGTCGGCGCGCCCGTCGCCGTTGACGTCGCCGGAGCCGACGAGCTTGTTGTACTCGTTCCAGCCGGCGCCGAGCCGCTCCGGCGGGTAGAACCTGGTGCCGGAGCCGTCGCCGAGGTACTCCCACAGCACGCCCGACTTGTCGCGGGCGAGCAGGTCGCCGTGGCCGTCGCCGTTCAGGTCGCCCGGCCCGATGAGCGAGGTGTACGCGTCCCAGCCCTTGCCGAGGCTGACGGCGTCCTTGCCGTAGCTGTCGATCCAGAGCCGGCCGTCGGCGACCTGGAGGCGGGCGGGCTCGCCCGAGTCGTTGAGCGAATTGGCGAGGCCCACCGTGAACTGGCCGCCGTTGACGCCGGCCTGCCACGGCACGGAGATGCCGAACTGCCCGTCGTTCTTCGTACGGCGGAACTCGTTCGCGAAGTCGCCGCTCATCGAGAGGAACTTGTTCTTCCCGACGGCCTGCCTGCCTCCGGCGTTGCCGAGGACGTCCGCGGACTGCCAGCCGCGGCCGGCCAGGACCGGGGCGGCGAAGGCGCCGTTGCCGAGGGCCTTGTACAGGTACAGGTCGCCGCTCTCGGTGCGGGCCAGCAGGTCGGAGAGGCCGTCCCCGTCCTGGTCGTCGGCGCTCAGGAGCTGGTTGTAGGAGTGCCAGCCGGCGCCGAGGGCGACGGGTGCCTTGAACGGCTTGGCGGCGTTGCCGGTGCCGCCGATGAACAGGAGGTCGTCGGTGACCGTGCGGACGTAGACGTCGCCCACGCCGTCGCCGTCCGCGTCGGCGACGCCCACGATCTGGTCGTAGTCGCCCCAGCCCGAGGCGACCTTGACGCCGTTCTCGAACGGCGAGTCGATGCTGCCCTTGCCCGCGAACAGGTACACGTCGCCGGTGCGGTTCCGCGCGATGAGGTCGCTCTTGCCGTCGCCGGTCACGTCGCCGACCGCCACGATCTTGTCGTACACGTTCCAGCCGGTGCTGAGCCTGACCGGCTTGTCCGTCCCGCCCGGGAGGACGAAGAGCTCGCCGACGGGGTTCGTCCACAGCACGTCGGGCTTGCCGTCACCGGTCACGTCGCCCGGGGTCATCAGGCTGTTGATGTCCGCGTGCGACTGGTCGGTGAGCAGCGGCGCGGACACGTACGTGCCGTTGTCGTTGCGGTAGGTGGAAAGGCCCGCCTCGGAGCGGACGACGATGTCGCCCTTGCCGTCACCGTCGACGTCGAACCGGGGCTTCACCTTGGTGGTGGCCGCGGCCTTCGGCGCCCCCGGACCCTTGTCCTCGGCCAGCGCCGGAGTGCTGAGCAGCGTGCCCGCCGCGACGGCGATCGCCGTGCAGGCCGCGATACGGCGAGCGCGGCTGGACATACGGGTGTTGCGCATGGTCCCCCCCAGGACATGGGCGTACGTGGATGGCGTACGCGGAATGTGTCCGGACAGCGAAGTGTGTGTGCCCGGCGTGTAAACGGAGCTTATGCAGGGGGACGGGAGGGAGAAAAGGGGCTTCTGTGACAGCTGTGTCACAGACACAAACGGAATGGTTTGATCCGGATAAACCGGTCGGGAGGGTGTGTTCCGGTCACCCCAACTGCCGGTACCGCCCCCGGAAATACGTCAGCGGCCCGCCCTCCGCGCTCGGCAGGTGCGCCGTCAGGACGCGGCCGATGGCGAGCGTGTGGTCGCCCGCCGTCACGCGCTGTTCGGTCCGGCACTCCAGGGTCGCCAGCGCGCCGCCGACCAGGGGGGCGCCGCTCGCCTCGCCCCTGGTGTACGGGATGTCCTCGAACAGGAGGCGGTCGCTGATCCGCCCCTTCATCGCGAACCGGCCCGCGACGTGCCGCTGGCTCTCGGAGAGCAGGGACACCGCCCACAGGGGCTGTTCCGCGAGGAGGTCGTCCATCCGCGAGCCGTTGCGCAGCGAGACCAGAACGAGGGGCGGGTCGAGGGAGACCGACATGAAGGCCGTCGCGGTCATGCCGACGTCCTCGCCGCGCGGGCCGTCGTCGCTGTCGTGCGCGGTCACCAGGACCACGCCCGCGGCCAGCCGGGACATCGCGGCGCGGAACTCGTCATTGCTCACCCCCACAGGATGAGGGGTCCCCGGGGCAAGTGCGGAAAGGGAGGCGGTGAGGGGTGTCTGGAGCACAACCGGAACGCTAGTCTCCTGCCACCGCGGACCGCATCGGGCCCGGGGACCAGGTGGGGCCTAGGTCTCGCGGCCGAGGCGCGCCCTCTTGTCAACGGGCTCGGCGAAGTTCCCGGCCTGTTCTCAGTTTGCGTTCAGGAAAGGTAGGGGGCAAAGACGGAAAGAACGGCCAACCCCCCATCATCTGCTGTGACTTGAGTCACAGAAGGCACTATTTGTTGACCCTGTGTACCGGCTAGACAGCTCGCTGTGATTCAGTGGCGGGACAGTGCAAAAGGAATGTCGATCTGAAGCCAGGAGTTGCTGTCGAGGTCTCGGGGAGAGCGAGCAATGGAGACCGAGTCGGAGCCCTACGTCCGTCTTGCGACCCTGCGGCAGCTGCACCAGGTGGTCGGGGAGCTCAATACGGCCCGCAGCCTCGCGGACACGCTGCAGACCGTCGCGGACGGCGTCATCGCGGGACTCGGCTACGAGCTGGCCTGCGTCAATCTCGTACGCCCCGACGGTGACCTGGTCGTCGCCGCCTTCGCCGGCAACGCCGCCGCGGAAGCCCTGATCACCGGCCGGGTCGGATCCCGCAGCTCGTGGGAGCGCCGCCTTTCGATGGGCGAGGACTGGGACGGCCTGCGCTTCATCCCGCACACCGAGGGCTGGGTGCTCCTGGAGGACGACGTACCCCAGTGGTACACGGAGGGCCCCGACCCGCGGTTCGAGGACGAGTGGCATCCGCAGGACCGGCTCTACGCCCCGATGTACTCCGCGGGCGGCACGCAGGAACTCCTGGGCGTCATCTCCGTCGACAAACCCCGCAACGGCCGCAAGCCCGGCGCCTGGGGGCGGGAAGCGCTCCAGATGTATGCATCGCAGTCCGCGATTGCGATCAGCAACGCCCGGCTCCGCGCAAACATGCAGCGCGCGCTGGTCCGCCTGGAGCGCGAGCAGCAGGCGCTGCGCGCCAGCGAGGAAAGCTTCCGCCAGGCCTTCGAGTACGCGCCCTCCGGCATGGCCATCGCCGAGATGGGCGGCGACCAGCACGGGCGGCTGCTCCGTACGAACGACGCGCTGTGCCGGCTGCTCGGACGGCCCGCCTCCGTCATGCGGCGCTACTCCTTCGCCGACCTGGTGCACCCCGAGGACATAGGGACACTCCTGCGCACCTCCGCCGAGGGCGGCCGGGCCGAGCTGCGGCTCGGGCGGCGCGACGGCACGTATGTGTGGGTGTCGCTGCGCAACTCCGTGGTCGCCGACACCGCCGACGGGCCGCGCTTCCTGCTCACCCACGTCGAGGACATCGAGGACCGCAAGCGGCACGAGCTCCAGCTCGCCCACCGCGCCTCCCACGACGCCCTCACCGGCCTGCCCAACAGCGCCGAGCTGCGCGCGAGGCTGTCGGCGCGGCTCTGTCCCCGGCCGCACTCGGTCGGCCCGGCGAGTGCGGCCGAGAGCCTGGACGCGGCCTACGGGCAGCTCCCGGCGGCCTCGGGCGAGTCCGAGGCGCACGGGCACGCGTTCCGCGCCGACGGCTTCGACTTCGACGCGCTGCCCGGCGGTGGACCGTACGACCACCACGTCCACACCGTGGCCCCCGACAGCGAGATCGACGACGGCACGAAGGGGCTCGCGGTGCTCTTCTGCGACCTCGACGGCTTCAAGTCGATCAACGACAGATTCGGCCACCACACCGGTGACGCCGTCCTCATCGAGGTCGCCCGCCGGCTCACCACGGGGGTGCGCGACGGCGACACCGTGGCCCGGCTCGGGGGTGACGAATTCGTCGTCCTCGCGGACGGGCTCGGCGCCGCGGACGCCGCCGACCTGGCCGTACGGCTCCGCAACGCGATCATCCCGCCCATCCGGGTGGACGGCCGCGCGGTCCGCGTCGGGGCCAGTTTCGGCATCGGTTGGGCCAGCTGCGGCATGTCCGTCGAAGAGGTCCTGCGCTCCGCCGACCAGCGGATGTACATCGAGAAGCGCTCTCGCTCCAAGGTCCACCGCCGCGCCGGGTGACCAAATCCGGACAACGATCACGTGTGGTCGGCGCCAGACCGGGCAGTGGTCCGTTCGGGGTAGGCTCGGCCGGTCGGCGACGGCTGGCGGACAGTGAGGAGTGACCCCGGATGACGACGCCCGGCAACAACGGCGCGAACACCCCCGAGGACGACGATCCGTTCGGCTACCTCTATGAGGACGGGCAGGCCACAGGCGCCAACCCGCCCCGCGCGGGTGGCGGCTACGGCTACCCGGGTCCGACGGTGGGGCAGCAGCAGCCCGGAGTCCCCAGGACGTCGTACAACCAGGTGCGCACGGTCGGTCAGCGCCAGTACGGCCAGATCCCGCAGCAGCAGTACCAGGGGCCTCCGCAGCAGCAGGGCCCCTCGCCGCAGCAGCAGTACGGGCAGCCGACCGCCCAGTACGCGGCGCCCGAGACCTATCCCGGCGGCGCCCCGCCCCGGCAGGGACCGCCCCCGCAGCAGACCGGTGGCGGCGGCCGCGGACCCAACACCAAGGGCCTTCTGATCGGCGCGGTCGCCGTGGTCGCGGCCGTCGTCATAGGCATCGCCGTGGCGCTGGCCAGCAACAGCGGCGACAAGGACAAGAAGGACGACACCGCCAACCCCGGCAAGTCCTCTTCCGGCCAGCCTTCGCAGCAGCCGAGCACCGACCCGTCGGCCTCGGCCTCCGCCCCGGCCGCGCTCCCCAAGGACGACGCGGCGACGCTGACCCTCGGCGGCTCCGCGCAGGTCGGCACCAACGTGCCGGGCGCCAAGGGCACGGGTGGCGCGTTCGTCGGCAACTTCAACAACGTGGGCGCCTCCGTCACCTGGAAGCCCAACGTCCCGAAGGCGGGCCAGTACAGGCTGAACCTGCAGTACGGCATCCCCGGCGTGGACGCGAACGCGACGATAACGATCAACGGCAAGGCCGAGGGCCGCCCGATGAACATGAGGAACTTCGCGCACTCGCCGGCCGGGGACTGGGCCAAGGGCTGGCAGAACACGTACGCCCTGGTGCAGCTCAACAAGGGCGTCAACGAGATCAAGCTGTCCTGCGAGCAGGGCAACCAGTGCAACGCCAACCTCGACCAGTTCTGGCTGAGCGCCCCGTAAAACGTCCGGCCTCGTAAACCTGTGGAACCTCTGGCCCCGTAAGCGTCCGCGGACGTTGTGCTCGGCTCAGTGCGCGTGCTCGGTCACGCGCACCGAGCCGAGCATTTTCTCGTACGCCGCAAAGTCGAACTCGCCCGCCGCGGGCGCCAGTACGGTCGCCGCGGACAGGGCCACCGCGCGCGTCAGGCGGCCCGGCCAGTCCAGGCCCTCGACCAGGCCCGAAAGCAGACCGGCCACCGCCGAGTCGCCCGCGCCCGTCGGATTGCCGCGCACCGCGGCCGGCGGGGCCGCCTGCCACAGGCCCTCGGGGGAGGCGGCGAGCATGCCCTCCGCGCCGAGCGAGGCGACCACCGTGTGGGCCCCGCGGCGGCGCGCGTCCCGGGCCGCCCGCAGCGGCTCGCGCGAACCGGTGAGCTGGGCCAGCTCGTCGGCGTTGGGCTTGACCAGGTCGGGCCGGGCCGCGATGCCGCGCCGCAGCGCCTCGCCGCTGGTGTCCAGGAGCACGGGCACCTTCGCGGTGCGGGCCTGGCGCACCAGCTGCGCGTACGCACCGACCGGCAGCCCCGGCGGCAGGCTCCCGCACAGCGCGACCGCTTCGGCGCCGTCGAGCAGGCGCCCGTACGTGGCCACAAACGCGTCCCACTCGGCGGGCGAGACGAGCGGGCCCGGCTCGTTGAGCTGGGTGGTGTCGCCGGACACCGCGTCCACCACGGCGATCGTGCGGCGGGTGGCGCCCGCGATGGGGACGAGTTCGTCGACGGGCGCGAGCTCGGCGAGCCGCGCGCGCAGCACCTCGCCGCTCGGGCCGCCCGCGAATCCCGTCACCACCGCCTCGTGCCCGAGCGCGGCGAGCACCCGGGCGACGTTGAGGCCCTTGCCGCCGGGGCGCTCCGCGACCTCCTCCACGCGATGGCTCGCGTGCGGTACGAGGGCGGGGACACGGTAGGTGATGTCGAGTGCGGTGTTCAGCGTGACGGTCAGAATCACGGGGTGATCATGTCAAAAGGACGGCGGCAGGCCCAGACCCCGGACCGGCCGCCGTACCGGATATCACCGCCGGCGGCACTCAGCCGAGCTGCGGCTCGACCACCCAACCGCCCTTGCGCAGAACGCCCTTGACGGCGAAGCCGGCGTCCAGGACCACCAGGTCGGCGTCCTTGCCGGGCTCAAGGGAGCCCACCTTGTCGTCGAGGCCGAGCAGCCGCGCCGGGTTGGCCGAAAGCGCCCGTACGGTGTCCTCCACCGAGATGCCGTCGACCGTCACCGAGCGCTTGAACGCGCGGTCCAGGGTGAGCGTGGAGCCCGCGATCGAACCGCCCTCGACGAGCCGCGCCACGCCCTCCTTGACCTCGACCTCCAGCGGGCCCAGGTGGTAGAGGCCGTCGCCGAACCCGGCCGCGTCCATGGCGTCGGTGATGAAGGCGACCCGGCCCGCGCCCTTGTGGCGGAAGGCGAGTTCGAGGGCCGCGGGGTGCAGATGCGTACCGTCGTTGATGAGCTCGACGGTGATCCGCTCGTCCTCCAGCAGGGCAGCGATCGGGCCCGGCTCGCGGTGGCCGAGCGGGGGCATCGCGTTGAAGAGGTGGGTCGCGACGGTGGCGCCCGCGTCGATCGCCTCGACGGTCTGCTCGTACGAGGCGTCGGTGTGGCCGATCGCCGCGATCACGCCGTGCTCGGCGAGCAGCCGCACCGAGTCGAGGCCGCCGGGCAGCTCGGTGGCCAGGGTGAACATCTTCGCGGTGCCGCGCGCGGCGTCCATCAGCTTGCGGACCTCGGCCGGGTCCGGGTGGCGAAGGAGGCCCTCGCTGTGCGCGCCCTTGCGGCACGGCGAGATGAACGGGCCCTCGAAGTGGATGCCGGCCAGGTCGCCCTGCTCGACCAGCTCGGAGAGGAGCCCCGCGCGCTGGGCGAGGACGTCCATCTCGCCGGTCACCGTGGAGGCGACGACGGTGGTGCTGCCGTGCAGCCGGTGGGTGTGGACGCCCTTGAGGACGTCCTCGACCGTGCCGTTGGTGAAGGAGGCGCCGCCGCCGCCGTGGTTGTGCATGTCGACGAAGCCGGGCACGACCCAGTGGCCCGTGAGGTCGAGCGAAGGCGCGTCGGCGGGGGCGGCCCCGGCGATCGTGGTGCCGTCGACGATCACGCGTCCGTTCTCGACGACCCCGGTCGGGAGGACGACGCGGGCGCCGGAGAGAACAAGCGATGCGGCCATCAGGCGGTTACCTCACTGGAGTCGGAGTCGGGAGCGGTGGTGGGGGCGGCGGCCCCGGCGACGAGGTCCCAGGCGAGCAGACCGGCGCCCAGGCAGCCGGCGGTGTCCCCGAGGGCCGCGGGGACGATCTCGGGCAGCTTCTGGAACGTCACGCGCTCCTCGACGGCGGCCCTCAGCGGTACGAACAAGGTTTCCCCGGCTTCGGCGAGTCCGCCACCGATGATCAGCACGCGGGGGTCGAGCAGGGTGAGCGCCGTGACCAGACCGTCCGCGAGCGCGTCGACCGCGTTCTGCCAGACGGCGAGTGCGCGGGGGTCGCCGGACTCGACGGCCTTGGCGCAGTCCGCGGCGTCCGCCTCCGGATCGCCGCTCGCCCCGGCCCAGGCCAGCGTCACCGCGGAGGCCGAGGCCAGGCGCTCCAGGCAGCCGCGCTGGCCGCACGGGCAGGCGGTGCCGCCGGGCCGTACGACGATGTGGCCGATCTCCCCGGCGAAGCCGTGCGCGCCCGGCTCGACCCGGCCGTCGATGCCGATCGCGCCCGCGATGCCGGTGCCGAGCGGGATGAACAGGAAGCGGTCGGCGCCCTTGCCCGCGCCGATCCGGCCCTCGGCGAGGCCGCCGGTGCGCACGTCGTGGCCGAGCGCGACCGGCACCCCGCGCAGGCGCTCGCTGAGCAGCCGCCGCATGGGTACGTCGCGCCAGCCCAGGTTGGCGGCGTACGCGGCGATCCCGTTCTCGGCGTCCACGATGCCGGGCACGGCGACGCCGGCCGCGACCGCGCTCTCGCCGAAGTGCTCCTCGCCGTACGCCCGCAGATCCGCGGCGAACGCGAGGATCGACTCGACCACGGCGTCGGGCCCGCGCTCTCTGCCGGTGGGCCTGCGCGCCTCGTGGAGGAGGGTGCCGTGCGCCCCTACGAGGGCGGCCTTCATCCCGGTGCCGCCCACATCCAGGGCGATGACGTGTCTCACGGGGACAGTCTCGCGCCAACACCCATGAAAGGTCTAGTCCACTCGCCGAATGAAGGAGAAAGCGCTTTCTGCTCTCAAAATTTCCCAATGTACTCTTGCACCGGGCGTTGCGGAAGCGATATGCGACTGGTGTAGACCTCATTCCCCCGTATGAGGGAAAATCGCAGCTCACATACAGGACGTCACGGGGGACCGACTGGATCCGCCAGGATCACGACGAGGGTGGGATAGCGCGTGCGCAGGCGCCTCTTGGGCTTGACCGCGGCGGTGGCCGCATTCGGCATGACGGCAGTGCTCTCGGGATGCGGCGGGCAGAGCGGTTCCGGCGACGTCACCCTCAAGCTGGTGGCGGCCGACTACGACATATCCGGCGGCGGCAGTACGAAGACGTACTGGCACAACGTTGTCGACGCGTTCGAGAAGAAGAACCCCGGCATCAAGGTCGACGTCCAGATCTTCTCCTGGGACGTCGTCGACGCCAAGGTCGCCGAGATGGTCAAGGCGGGCAACGCCCCCGACATCGCGCAGATCGGCGCGTACTCCGACTACGCGGCGAGCGGCAAGCTCTACAGCGTCGACCAGTTGCTCTCCATCCCCACCGAGGCCAACTTCCTGGCGCCGCTGGCGGACGCGGGCAACGTCAAGCGCGTCCAGTACGGCATGCCGTTCGTGGCCTCCACGCGACTGCTCTTCTACAACCAGACGCTGTTCGACCAGGCCCACATCCGGCCGCCGAACACCTGGGCCGAGCTCGCCACCGACGCCAAGGTGCTCAAGTCCAAGGGTGTGAAGACCCCCTTCGCGCTGCCGCTCGGCAGCGAGGAGGCGCAGGCCGAGACCATGATGTGGATGCTCAGCGGCAACGGCGGCTACACCAACACCGTCGACGGCTACGACATCGACTCGCCCGAGAACATCCAGACCTTCGACTGGCTGAAGACCAACCTGGTCGAGCCCGAGCTGACCGGCCCGGTCGCACCCGCCAAGCTCAACCGGCAGGACGCGTTCGACGCGTTCGCGAAGGGCGAGGTCGGCATGCTCAACGGCCATCCCTCGCTGATGGAGCAGGCGAAGAAGAAGGGCATCAAGTTCGGCATGGTGCCGCTGCCCGGGCCGAGCGGCAAGGCCAAGGCGGCGATGGGCGTCGCCGACTGGATTATGGGCTTCAAGCAGGGCGGGCACCGGGCGCAGATCGGCAAGTTCCTGGACTTCACGTTCTCCGACCAGAACGTGCTGCAGTTCGCCGACCAGTACGACCTGCTGCCGTCCACGGTGTCGGCGTCCACGGCCATGGCGGCGGACGCCAAGCACAAGGACCTCAAGCCCTTCCTGGACGCCCTGCCGACGTCCGAGCTGCCCCCGGTCGGCAAGACGTCGTGGCCGAAGGTGAGCGAGACGGTGAAGAAGAAGATCGGTACGGCCGTGGCGCCGGGGGGTTCGCCGAAGGCGGTCCTCCAGGACATCGCGAAGGTGGCGATGGACGCGGAGAACGCGGAATAGTTCCGGGTTCCTTGGGGGTGCGCCCCAAACCCCGGGGGTTGGCCCGTGCCTCGGCATCGGCGGGCCCGGGGCTCCCGGGGCGGAGCCCCGGCGCACCCCGCCGAACCTGCACCCCGCCAGGCATCCGGCGCCCCGCCCCCGCGCCCCGCCCGCCCCGCCAGGGCTACCGTGGAGCGCATGGCAGATGACCTGGACGACCGCGCAAGGGCCGTGCTCCGGATGGAGGGCCGGGCCTGGCCCACCCCGGGGGCCAAGGAACGGGCCATCCGGGAGGAGCTCGGGGTTTCACCCACGCGCTACTACCAGCTCCTCAACGCCCTCCTGGACGACACCCGCGCCCTCGCCCACGCCCCCGTAACCGTCAACCGCCTGCGCCGAGCCAGGGACGAACAGCGCGACCGCCGCTGACCGCACGCGCCGTTGCGCCATACGTGCACCCACCCCCACCCGCCCGGACCCCGATAGGGTCGGCCGCATGGGAAGCCAACCGCCGCAACCCCTGCCGACCCCCGCCACCCAGCTCGGCCGCGACGGCCTCGCCGCGATCCTGACGCGCCCGGAGCACGCCGTCGTCGCGATCGACTTCGACGGCACGCTCGCCGAGATCGTCGCCGACCCCGAGCAGGCCCGGGCCCACCCCGACGCCGTACCCGCACTGGCCGCGCTGGCCCCGCACGTCGCATCCGTCGCAGTCGTCACCGGCCGGCCGGCCGGGGTCGCGGTCCGGTACGGGGGCTTCGCGGGCGTAGCGGGCCTGGAGCACCTCGTGGTCCTGGGCCACTACGGTGCCGAGCGCTGGGACGCGGTCACCGGCACCGTCCATACCCCCGCCCCCCACCCCGGCGTGGCCGCCGCCCGCGCGGAACTCCCCGGGGTCCTCGACGCGCACGGCGCCTGGCGCGGCACCTGGATCGAGGAGAAGGGCCAGGCCGTCGCGGTCCACACCCGCCGGGCCCAGGACCCCCAGGCCGCCTTCGACGCCCTCCGCACCCCCCTCGCCGACCTGGCCGCCCACCACGGCCTGGTCCTCGAACCCGGCCGCCTGGTACTGGAGTTGAGGCCCCCCGGCATGGACAAGGGGGTGGCGCTCTCCGCGTACATACGCGAGGTGGGCGCCGAGTCGGTCCTGTACGTGGGCGACGACCTGGGCGACCTCCCCGCGATCGCCGCCGTGGAGAAGCTCCGCTCGGACGGCATGCCGGGGTTGCTGGTGGCGGCGGACACGGTGATCGCGGAACTGGCGGAGAGAGCAGACCTGCTGCTGACCGGCCCCGCGTCGGTGACGACGTTCCTGCGAACCCTGGCCGCCCACATGTAGCCCCGGCCGGGGGTGGGCGACTCGGGCCGCCCGCCCCCGGGCGACGAGCAGGCGGGGAATCGCCCCCCCCTAGCCCCCCAACCCCTCCAACTGCCCCAGAAACCACCGCCGAGGCGGCACCGCGGTCCCCGCCGCGGCCAACCGCTTGGTCCGCTCGGCCCGCTCCTCCTCCGCCATGCTCAGCCCCGCGTGCAACGCGGCAGCCGTCCCCGTGATGTCGTACGGGTTCACGACGATCGCGTCCTCCCCGAGCTCCGCGACCGCCCCCGCCTCCCGCGACAGCACTAGCGCGCACCCCGAGTCGGACACCACCGGAACCTCCTTGGCGACGAGGTTCATGCCGTCCCGGACGGGGTTGACGAGGGCGACGTCCGCGAGCCGGTAAGCGGCGAGCGACCGGGCGAAGTCGTCCTGGACGTGAAGGACGACAGGAGTCCAACCCGGCACGCCGTAAACGGAGTTGATCTCGGCAGCCACCCTCCCCACCTCCTCCGTGTACTCCCGGTACACGGCCAGATCCTGCCGGGAGGGATACGCGAAGGCCACGTGCACGACCCGCTCCCGCCACTCCGGGTGCGTGTCCAGCAAATGCCGGTAAGCCAGCAGCCCCCGCACGATGTTCTTGGACAGCTCCGTGCGGTCGACCCGCACGATGGTCCGCCGGCCCTCCCCGATCTGCTCGCGCAGGGCGGCCATCCGCTCCTCGACATCGGCCTCGTGCGCCCGCCGCCGCAGGAAGTCGCCGTCCGCGCCGAGCGGATGCACGGCGAGGTCGGTCTCGCGAGCGGCCCGCTCCCCACCCGTCCCGTGCCGGAAGAAAACCCGTTCCTCCCCGCCGGGCGAGCCGACCCACTCGCCCTCGTCCGCCCCCAGCACCCCCGAAACCGACTCCGCGAACGCGGAGGCCCACCGCCAGGTGAGGAACCCCAGCCGGTCCGCCCCCAGCATTCCCCGCAGCAGCTGCCGCGCGATGTCGTCCGGCAGCATCCGGAAGTAGTCCACCGGCGCCCACGGCGTGTGCGAGAAGTGGGCGATGCGCAGATCGGGGCGGAGCGAGCGGAGCATCCCCGGCACAAGAGCGAGGTGGTAGTCCTGCACCAGGACGCGCGCCCCGTCCGCTGCCTCCACCGCGAGCGCCTCCGCGAAGGCGCGGTTGTACGCCTCGTACGACGCCCACTGCCGCCGGAACTCCGCGTCGAAGACCGGCTCAAGGGGTGTCTGGTACAGCATGTGCTGGACGAACCACAGCACCGAGTTCGCGATGCCGTTGTACGCGTCGGAGAAGACGGCCGGGTCGATGTCCAGCATCCGGACGCCCGTCTCACCCACGCCGCGCCGCACCGCCTCGCGGTCACCCTCGCCCAGCGCCGCGCACACCCACACCGACTCCACGTCGGAGCCGATCGCGCTCAATCCGGAGACGAGCCCGCCCCCGCCCCGCTTCGATTCGAGGGACCCGTCCTCCTTCAGCGCGTACGAGACGGGGCCGCGATTCGACGCGACGAGTACCTGGGCCCTGGGGGCGGCGTGCGCGGTGACCATGTTGCGGAACCTAGCCCGCCCCGCAACCCCTCAAACACGCGTACGCCCGCCCCCGGGAGCGGGATCCGGCCGTCCTACGCCGCCCGGTGCACCGCGTACTCCTCGATGTCCCGCATGGGCGGCCGCTCCTCGGTGTCCACGGCGTACGTGTGCGGCACGAAGCCGTGCTCACCGCGCTCGAACTGGGTCAGCTCGGGCCGTACGAGATGGCCCCGGGACAGCCTCAGCTGCGCGGTGCGGTAGATCGCGGCGGCCATCCGGCCGAGCGCCTGCCCGTCCTGGTGGCGGTGCTTGCGTACGCCCACGTCGACCTGCGCCAGCGCGTCGAGCCCCACCGTGTGCAGCGCGTCGACGAGCAGCGCGAGCTCCACCCCGTACCCGACGGGGAACGGCAGCCGTTCCAGGAGCGAGCGCCTGGCCGCGTACTCGCCGCCCAACGGCTGGACGATTCCGGCCAGTTGGGGCCAGTGGAGATTGAGCAGCGGCCTCGCCACCAGCTCGGTGACCCGACCCCCCTGGCCCGCTGTCCCGCCGAAGGGGCGGTCGTACATCGCCTTGACGAAGTCCACGTCCGGGTCGGTCAGGAGCGGCCCGACGATCCCGGAGACGAATCCCGCGTCGAAGTCCTTCAGGTCCGCGTCGATGAAGCACACGACGTCGCCGCTGGTCACGAGCAGCGAGCGCCACAGCACCTCGCCCTTGCCGGGCAGCGCGGGTATGCGGGGCAGGATCGCGTCCCGGTGGACGACCCGGGCGCCGGCCTTCGCCGCGACCTCGGCCGTACGGTCGCCGGACCCGGAGTCGATCACCACGAGCTCGTCGACCAGGGGCACCGCATCGGTCATCAGCTCGCGCCGGATCGCGGCCACGATGTCACCGACGGTGGCCTCCTCGTCGAGGGCGGGCAGCACGACACTGACGGTCGTACCCGTGCGCTGTTTCGCGGCCAGGATCCGCTCGACCGGCCGCTCCGTCGCGGACCAGGAACGCCTGCTCAGCCAGCGCTCCACCTCTTCCAGCACGGTTCCTGGCCTCCTCATGTGATCCATCTCGCGGTTCGGACGACTATCTCAACCGTCCCGGCCTTCGGTTACAGTCTTGAACAACGCGGATGACCGTCGCATGTCGGGGGTCGTCGTCACGCTGACAATCGAATACCGCTCATCCAGAGGGGCAGAGGGAAACGGCCCGTTGAAGCCCCGGCAACCCTCCAGTCGGTTCTCGTCGATCGTTTTCACCGATCCAAGACACGAGGCCACCGGCTAGGGAAGGTGCCAAATCCGTCTCATGGCGATGTTCGCCATGAGGAAGATGAGGAGAAAGGGCCTCCCCTCCATGTCTGCACAGACTGTCGAAAACCGTACCTCTGCCGGCCGTGCCGTTGATCTCGGTCCGGCGTCCGGGCTTTCCTGCCGCGAGTGCGGCCAGCGTTTCGAACTTGGCCCGATCTTCGCCTGTGAACTGTGTTTCGGACCGCTCGAAGTGGCTTATGACCTGCCGCTCGGCGACCCCGAGGCGCTGCGCAAGCAGATCGAGGCGGGTCCCGAGAACATCTGGCGTTACGCGCCGCTGCTGCCCGTCCCCGCCGACGTGGCCGACAAGCCGAACCTGAACCCGGGCTTCACCAAGCTCGTCAAGGCCGAGAACCTGGCGCGCGAGCTGGGCGTCGAGCCCGGCAAGCTGTTCGTCAAGGACGATTCCGGCAACCCGACGCACTCCTTCAAGGACCGCGTCGTGGCGCAGGCCCTGGAGGCCGCGCGCGCCTTCGGCTTCACCACGCTCTCCTGCTCCTCCACCGGAAACCTGGCGGGCGCGGTCGGCGCCGCCGCCGCGCGGGCCGGCTTCCGCTCCTGCGTGTTCATCCCGCACGACCTGGAGCAGGGCAAGGTCGTCATGGCCGCGGTGTACGGCGGCGAGCTCGTCGGCATCGAGGGCAACTACGACGACGTGAACCGCTTCTGCTCCGAGCTCATCGGCGACCCGCTGGGCGAGGGCTGGGGCTTCGTCAACGTCAACCTGCGGCCGTACTACGGCGAGGGTTCCAAGACGCTGGCGTACGAGATCTGCGAGCAGCTCGGCTGGCAGCTGCCGGACCAGCTGGTCATCCCGATCGCCTCGGGCTCCCAGCTCACGAAGATCGACAAGGGCCTCCAGGAGCTCATCAAGCTCGGCCTCGTCGAGGACAAGCCGTACAAGATCTTCGGCGCGCAGGCCGAGGGCTGCTCCCCGGTGTCGACCGCCTTCAAGGCCGGTCACGACGTCGTACGCCCCCAGAAGCCGGACACCATCGCCAAGTCGCTCGCGATCGGCAACCCGGCGGACGGTCCGTACGTCCTGGACATCGCGCGCCGCACCGGCGGCGCGGTGGAGGACGTGAACGACGAGCAGATCGTCGACGCGATCAAGCTCCTCGCCCGGACCGAGGGCATCTTCGCGGAGACCGCGGGCGGCGTGACGGTCGGCGTCACCAAGAAGCTCATCGAGGCCGGTCTGATCGACCCGTCGCTCACCACGGTCGTGCTCAACACCGGTGACGGGCTCAAGACCCTGGACGCGGTGGCCGCCACGTCCCAGGCGACCGCGACCATCCGCCCGAGCCTGGACGCCTTCCGCGAAGCCGGCCTCGCCCACTGAGGCGCTGCCGCACGGGAGCCTCGCCCACTGAGCCACCGCCGACCTGAACGACTAGGAGCACCGAACCATGAGCGTGAACGTCCGCATCCCCACGATTCTCCGCACCTACACCGGCGGCCAGGCCGAGGTCGCCGCCGAGGGCGCCACCCTCGCCGAGGTCATCGCCGACCTGGAGAAGAACCACACCGGCATCGCCGCGCGCGTCCTGGACGACCAGGGCAAGCTGCGCCGCTTCGTCAACGTGTACGTCAACGACGACGACGTGCGCTTCGAGCAGGGCCTCCAGACGGCCACCCCGGAAGGCGCGGGCGTCTCGATCATTCCCGCGGTGGCGGGCGGCTGACGGACGGATCGTTCGCCTTCGCCCGTACCCAGAGCTGAACTTTGAGTTGCCCCCTCCGCGCAAGAAGCGGAGGGGGCAATTCAGCATGGTTGAGCGGGGTACAGTTGGGGAAGCGCCTTCGCTTCGAGTGCCAAGTGCATATGAGAACGCGACAACATGAGGTCAAAGTGTGTGTGTCCTTTGTTCCTTAAGTGCGCTTTGCCCGGCCCGACTTGCCCCGGAATGTTGAATTCACGGCATTCCGCTCTCGGCGGGTGCCCGGAATTCTCGTCCGATTGACCTGTTGCAGAGGGCAGTTGGGCAGATACATTCAGCCGCGGTCGACGCGTTCCGGCGCACACCCTCTCCTGTCGGAGGGTGGAGGTCTGACCCGGGTCCGCGAAGTGTGGTCCCGTGCAAGGGCCAGTAATAGGGGAGTTAGGCATGGCTCAGGGCACCGTCAAGTGGTTCAACGCGGAGAAGGGGTACGGCTTCATCGCGGTCGACGGTGGTGCGGATGTTTTCGTCCACTACAGCGCGATCCAGATGGACGGTTACCGCACCCTTGAAGAAGGTCAGCGAGTCGAGTTCGAGATCTCGCAGGGCCAGAAGGGTCCGCAGGCGGACATGGTCAAGCTCGCCGTCTGATCTCGGCGCGATCGGCCACCGACGCACTCACGCATGAAGGGGGCTGCCCAAAAGGGTGGCCCCCTTCACGCGTTCCTAAGCCCTCCCATGCACCGGGGCTCGGCCCCGGACCCCGTTCACGCCGGAGGCCGTTCCCCCTCTCCCTCAAGGCCTTAAGGGCAAGGGGGAACCCCTGTGACGGGCTGGAATTGCCCCCTGCCGGGGCCGCCCCTGCGAGAGGCAACGCTGCTGGGGGCGCGGGGAACGGCGCGCCCAGCCACGTACGACCCGCGGTGGAGATCGGGTTTGAGGGGCGCGGGGAACTGCGCGAGCACTACGCACGGCCTGCACGTCGAGGGGGGTTTAGGGGCGCGGGGAACTGCGCGAGCAACCACGTACGACCCGCGGTGGAGATCGGGTTTGAGGGGCGCGGGGAACTGCGCGAGCAATACCCACGGTCCGCAGGCCGAAAACGGGGTCAGGGGCGCGGGTCTGCGACATTCGCGGGCTCCGCCGCGTGGGCGCGGCAAGCCACGCACGGCCCGCGGACGAAACGGACAGCCTCCGCAGGAGCCGGGGTGTGGGGGCGGAGCCCCCGCCGCCCCCGGGAGACCGGGCGGCACCGGTAAGTGGAGGCGCCCGGTTCAAGAGACTCGCTTGCACTCGCAGGTGCCGAGTGCTAATCATTGGGCTTAGCACTCTCCCAGTGAGAGTGACAGAACTTGGATCGGGTCAGTGAGGCCCGCAGCCCGCGTGGGGCAAGGAACCACAAGGGCCGCAGGCCGTCCGTCGCGGGCGCCGGCGCGATCCACGAAGAACGCCACCCCTGTCCGGGAGGACCACTTCACATGGCCAAGATCATCGCGTTCGACGAGGAGGCACGGCGCGGTCTCGAGCGCGGGATGAACCAGCTCGCCGACGCCGTCAAGGTCACCCTCGGCCCCAAGGGCCGCAACGTCGTCCTCGAGAAGAAGTGGGGCGCCCCCACGATCACCAACGATGGTGTTTCCATCGCCAAGGAGATCGAGCTCGAGGACCCGTACGAGAAGATCGGCGCCGAGCTGGTCAAGGAAGTCGCCAAGAAGACGGACGACGTCGCCGGTGACGGTACGACCACCGCGACCGTCCTGGCCCAGGCCCTGGTGCGCGAGGGTCTGCGCAACGTGGCCGCCGGCGCCAATCCGATGGCCCTGAAGCGCGGCATCGAGAAGGCCGTCGAGGCCGTCTCCGCCGCCCTCCTGGAGCAGGCGAAGGATGTCGAGACCAAGGAGCAGATCGCTTCGACGGCCTCCATCTCCGCCGCCGACACCCAGATCGGCGAGCTCATCGCCGAGGCCATGGACAAGGTCGGCAAGGAAGGCGTCATCACCGTCGAGGAGTCGCAGACCTTCGGTCTTGAGCTTGAGCTCACCGAGGGCATGCGCTTCGACAAGGGCTACATCTCGGCGTACTTCGCGACCGACATGGAGCGCATGGAGGCGGCCCTGGATGACCCGTACATCCTGATCGTCAACTCCAAGATCTCCTCCGTGAAGGACCTGCTCCCGCTCCTGGAGAAGGTCATGCAGTCGGGCAAGCCGCTGCTGATCATCGCCGAGGACGTCGAGGGCGAGGCCCTGTCGACCCTGGTCGTCAACAAGATCCGTGGCACCTTCAAGTCCGTCGCCGTCAAGGCCCCGGGCTTCGGTGACCGCCGCAAGGCCATGCTCGGTGACATCGCCATCCTCACGGGCGGCACGGTCATCTCCGAGGAGGTCGGCCTCAAGCTGGAGAACGCCGGTCTCGACCTGCTCGGCCGCGCCCGCAAGGTCGTCATCACCAAGGACGAGACGACGATCGTCGACGGTGCCGGTGACAGCGACCAGGTCCAGGGCCGCGTCAACCAGATCCGCGCCGAGATCGAGAACAGCGACTCGGACTACGACCGCGAGAAGCTCCAGGAGCGCCTCGCCAAGCTCGCCGGCGGCGTGGCCGTCATCAAGGCGGGCGCGGCCACCGAGGTCGAGCTCAAGGAGCGCAAGCACCGCATCGAGGACGCCGTTCGCAACGCGAAGGCGGCCGTCGAGGAGGGCATCGTCGCCGGTGGTGGCGTGGCCCTGCTCCAGGCCTCCGCGGTGTTCGAGAAGCTGGAGCTCGAGGGTGACGAGGCGACCGGCGCCAACGCCGTGAAGCTCGCCCTTGAGGCCCCGCTGAAGCAGATCGCCGTCAACGGTGGTCTCGAGGGTGGCGTCGTCGTGGAGAAGGTGCGCAACCTGGCCGTCGGCCACGGTCTGAACGCCGCCACGGGCGAGTACGTCGACATGATCGCCGAAGGCATCATCGACCCGGCGAAGGTGACGCGCTCTGCCCTGCAGAACGCCGCCTCCATCGCCGCGCTGTTCCTGACCACCGAAGCCGTCATCGCCGACAAGCCGGAGAAGGCCGCTGCGGCCGCTCCGGGCGGCATGCCGGGCGGTGACATGGACTTCTGAGCCCCGGCTCAGTAGCTCCTGGCTGTACGCCGAGGGCGGCATCCCCATCGTGGGGGTGCCGCCCTCGGTCGTTTTTCCGAACCAGACCGCGAGCGAGCAGTTCCGTCGATCCGCAGCCCACATTGGCCTGTTTGCGCCGCACTTTGCGAGGGGACGCCTGGGAACCGCAACTACCGATAGTTAGAGTTGCGTTGCAGGTGAGAACAGTGCTGTACGGGGAGGGTGTTTTGCCACCAAACGGGGGTGGGGCGGCGTCGGAGTCGCCGTCTTGGCCGTTCAACGCGCTCGCTGTGGCGCAGGCGGCCGCGGGGGACGTGGTCACCGAGCTGACGTCGTTCACGACGTTCCAGCAGCGCGTGGATGAGCTGATCCGGAACCTCAAGGGCTCTCCGGCCGGACCGGGCGAGGTGGGCCAAGAGCGGCTGGCCCGCGACCAGTTCGGGGGCGGGGGCGGCGCGTTCGCCGAAGCCTCGGGTCTGTTCACCTCGTACGAGACGGTGATCGCCGAGCTGGAGAGTCTGTCCAGGTTGCTGTCGGACTCCATCGAGGGCATGGGCATCGCGGTGCTGGCTTCGCACAAGGGCTACCAGAACATCGACGCGGAGATCCGCCAGCGCATGGCGGCGATCGCCGTGGAGACCAAGAAGCACTACGGCGGCGATTACGACCCCGGGCACGCCAAGCCGGAGACTCATCCGGGAAGCGGTGCGAACCAGCCGAGTCAGCCGGACAAGCCGAGCCAGTCGCCGTCGGGCGGCGACGCCGGAGGGACGATCTGATGGGCGGCAAGGGGAACGCCGGTGGCAGCACGCCGTTCGAGGGCATGAGCCACGAAGCCATGCTGGCCTGGCTGGACCAGGCCAACAGCGGCACCGTGCAGGGGGCCGCCGACCGGCTGGCGGCGGCGGCCAAGGAGATCCGGAAGATCGCGGACGACCTGAAGGTCCGCCCGCAGTGGGTGGAGTGGAAGGGCGCGGGCGCGGACGCGTTCCGCACCTGGAGCGCGGACCTGGCCAACGCCACGCTGAGGCTGGGCGACTTCAGCGAGGGCTCGTCGACATGGCTGGGCCACGCCTCCGACGCGATCGCATTGGCCCAGGTCGCCATCCCCCGCGACAAGGGGGGCGCGCAAGGGAACCTGGACGCGGCCCAGAAAGCGCACAACGACCCGGACGCGGCGGCGATAAGCAAGAAGTCGGCGGCCGAGCTGGCGGCGCTGGAAGCGGACAAGGAGAAGGTGCGGCAGGAGGCCGTCGCGCAGATGCGGAAGCTGGGGCAGGCGTACCAGCAGTCTGCGACGCAGATGAATGGCTTGGAGCGGCCTAAGTTTCCGCCGCCGCCGCAGGCGATTGCGCCGGAAAACTACGATTCGAAGAGCACCGGCAGAGGCAGGCCGAATTCCAGCGATGCGGCTGGGGATGCCTCTTCAACTGGCCGCGCCGCCCCGAGGCACCCGGCGCAAACCCAAGCTTCCGCTTACGGCAGCCCCGACCCGACGCCCCATTCGAGCAACCCCTTGCCAGGGCATCCCGCATTGGGGGACGCCCAGCAGCCCGCGAAGCTGGACATCGACTCCGTGGCCACGTTGCCGCAGACAGCACAGACACCGACCCCTGTCGGGAGCGTGCCGAGCCAGCCTCCGACCAACAGCGGTGACTTGTCGGTAGTACGTATGCCGCCGTCGGCTTTCGGTGGAGGGCTGAGCGTGCCTCCGGGCCCGACGGGCCCGGGGCGGTCTACGGCCGGGGAAGGTCCTCTGCTGCAGCCTGGACAGAATGCGTCTGGGCGCAGCCCCATTCGCATGCCGGACAGCAGCCCCGGGATCACCGGCGGTCGTCCTATGCCCGCACCCGTGGGTCGATCGGGTGGCGGCATCCCCAAGGGAACCGTCGTGGGGGCCGGCGAAGCGGCAGGCCATGGCGCAGCAGGGCCCGTCACGGGAGCCAGTCCCGCCGGGCAGGTGGCTGGTCGGCCGGGAGCGGCATTTGGCCAACCCGGAACGGCGTCTGGCAGGCCGGGAACGGCTCCTGGCCGGCGTTTCCCGTCCGCGAGCGGCGGGGTGAGCGGCGGCAGTGCGCAGCAGCCGGGGCGGCGGGGCGCTACCTCTTCCACGTCGGCAGGTGCCGGTGCGGAGCGAGGAGGCATCTCGGGCGGGAGGCCGGTTGGTGCGACTCCGGGCGGCGCCCGTGGTGGCAAGGCACCCGGGGACTCCCAAAAGGCGCGCCCACGGCGTGAGGGGGCCGCCGGCTACCTCATTGAGGACGAAGAGACGTGGCAGCAGGGCGCCGGGCGCGCCGTGCCGCCGGTCATCGACTAGTGCGTTCGGGAAAGGCGCGAGGGAAACCCATGCCAAGGAGCAGTGTTCGACGCAGGCGCGGATCCGCTGCGGTATCGGCGTTGTGCGGCGTGTTGCTGGTGGGAGCGACTGCTGCACCGGCCTTGGCGAATTCACCGCGCGAGGACGAATGGTTCCTCGATGCCATGAAGGCCGAGGAGATGTGGCGGACCAGCACGGGCAAAGGCATCACTGTCGCTGTGATCGACACAGGCGTTGACCCGACCAATGCCGATCTGCGCGGGCAGGTCCTGCCGGGCAAGGACTTCGCACAAGATCAGCCGGGTGACGAACACACCGACTACGACGGACACGGCACCAGCATGGCTGGGCTCATTGCGGGAACGGGGGCGTCCCACGGCGGAAGGGGTGCTTTCGGCCTGGCCCCAGGCACAAAGATTCTCCCGATTCGCATGCCGAAGGCGGGGACTGCCGCCAACCAGGCCGAAGGTGACAAGCGGTTCCATACGATTGCTCCCCAGGCGATCCGCTACGCAGCCGACCAGAACGCGAAAGTCATCAATCTCTCCCTGGGGAGAAGCGAAGGTTCACCACAGCTGACCGCAGCAGTGAAGTACGCCTTGGACAAGGGTGCGTTGGTCTTCGCCGCCGTGGGTAACAGCGGCAATGTCGGCAATGAGGTCGAGTACCCGGCCGCTACACCAGGCGTGGTCGGCGTATCGGCGGTGGGCAAAGACCTTCGCAAGACCGCTGAGTCCGAATACGGTCCCCAGGTGGACCTGGCCGCACCTGGCGACGACATGGTGCACGCCTGCATGAGCGAGACCGGCCTGTGCACATCACACGGCACAAGCGACGCCACCGCCCTAGCCTCCGCCTCCGCCGCCCTGATCTGGTCCAAGCACCCAACCTGGACCAACAACCAGGTCCTGCGCGTCATGCTCAACACAGTCGGTGCCCCCACAGACGGCGCCAAGCGGAACGATTCGATCGGCTACGGGATCGTCCGCCCCCGCGTCGCCCTGGAGAACCCCGGCGACCCCGGCCCCGCCGACGTATACCCCCTGCCCGATCTCACCCCGCCAGCTGCGCCCCCCGCGTCAAAGCCCAAGGGGAGCTCCACCGAGAGCCCCGCCGGGCACGAGGCGCCCCCGGCGGCAGAGGCCGGCGAAAGCAAGGCATCAACGTACGCCTTGCCCCTGGGAATTGGTGCCTTGGCACTCACTGGCATGCTCCTCGGCCTCTGGTTCCTTCGCGCCCGTAACCGCCGAGCGGCAGCCGCCCGGGCTCAAGTAGCCGCACAGAACCAGGGGTTGGGGTGGCCGGGGCATGAAGGCAGCGATCGTACGAGGAGCTTCTGAGATGGCATGGGATGAGTGGGAGCAGTTGAAAACCGACGCGGTGGTGCGGCGTCAGAATCAGATGCGGCTGGACGGTGCGGGCGGTGGCGCAACCGGCGGCGCGGACGATCTGAGGACGAATGGCTCGGGGAAAGCGGCGGCGGTCAAGGCGTTACGGGGGGACATACGACACGGGACGGACAAGGCCGGCCGTCATACCGAAGAGGGCTCGGCATCGGTGGCCCGGGCGTTCTCGGGCTGGGCATTCGGTTCTGCGTTGGGGGACGCGCAGAACGAATGGGAGCAGCAGGTGGAGAACTTGAAGGGCCGCCTGGCATCTGATCAGGCGGCGCTGGAGCAGACCAAGCAGGACTTCAAGGACATCGACCACGGAGTGAAGAGCCAGGTCGCGCAGATACACACCGAGCCTGTCCCTCGGCACGAGGTCTAGGAGACGGGGACGAGCATGCTCACATATCAGGATGTGGTCACTGCCCGCATAGGTGCGCTGACGGATCTTGCCCAGGGCTGGGACGACATGGCCGACCAGTTCACCAGACCGGAGAGTCTGTACAAGGCCCAGGTGGAAGGCGTCGCGAAGGACGGGGGCTGGGTCGGCGAAAGCGCCGAAGCGGCCTCGGCGCAGTTTGCCGCGACGCGGAAGCAGTTCGCCGATGCCCAGGTGGAGGCGCGCGCGATCTCTTCTATTCTGCGGGACGCGTACGGGCAGTTCGCCCAGCGGATCAGCCACGTGCGGGATCTCGTCGAACAGGCCCAGAAGAACGGGATGCACGTCAACAACCAGGGTCAGGCGGTCTACAACCCTGACAAGTTGAGCCCGTACAGGACGGACTATGACGAGACCGTCAAGAAGGGGAAGGCAGCCGCGGAGACCTGGACGCAGAGCATCAAGGATGCGGTCAGGGCGGTCGACGACGCCGACCAGGGCGTCAGCCTGGCCCTTCGTGAAGCCGCGGGCGTCAAAGACTTCTTCCAGAGGGTGGCGGACGGTGCTCTGGGGCTTGGCCACACCTTCAACGGGGCCGCGGTCGGCGACATCGAGGTGTACGAGGCGCGCGAGGCCAAAACGTACGCGGACCAAGTTTTGGCCGGTGACAAACTCGAAGGCGACGATCTGAAGGAGTGGCAGCGCCTGATGCGCGACAACTCCGGTGACAAGGTCTTCAGCCAGACATTCCTCGACTCCCTCGGCGCGGACAAGGCCTTCAAGCTCACCAACAAGATCGACGATCTGGCGTACTTTAACGACACGAAGAACAAGGACGCCTACCTGCAGATCAACGGAGGCATATCCGACTCGCTGGCGACCGCCACCCGTGTCCCGGACTTCAAGGACATGAACGGCAAGCACCTGATCTTCGGGTCACAGGGGTACTACGACGCTTTCAACGGCTGGCTGAGGACCGACGACGCCCAGTTCTATATCAAGTGGCGCAACGACCTGCGGGAGCACGGCGCTGACGAGTACGACCTCAAGGCGGCCGGGGACAGAGTCAACACGATCGCCAAGGGGCACGGTCAGCAGGTACGCGGTTACCAGAGCCTGGCCACGCTGATGCAGCAGGGGCACGGCTACTCCCCGCAGTTCCTCTCCGACGTCACCGACGACATGATTGCCACGGAGAAGGACCACGCGAACGTCTGGGACCTGTACGGCGGCGGCTTCAGCGGCAAAAACGACGGCTGGTTCGCCAACGACCCGGTTGACGGTGTGCTGGGCATCATGGGCCGTGATGCGGAGGCGTCCACCGGCTATCTCGACCCGCACGCCGGTGGCACCAACGACCGTCTCCACTACCTGCTCCACGAACGAGACTGGAACGTCGTCAACACCACTGAGTGGCAGGGTGAGCGAGAAATGAACGCTCCTGATGCTGCCGACGGAGATAACCGTGTGGGGCTCGGTGCCGCGATCGAGGCCGGAAGCACCGGCCACGCCGCCGGTGACACATCCCAGCAGAGCGACGGAAAACACAGCGATGCCGAAGCACGCATCATGCAGCAAACAGTGAACGTCCTCGACCAGGACTCAAACGGCGACAGCATCCCCGCCAACCTGCGTGACCCGATCGCCCGAGCCCTGGTGGACTATGCCCCGGACACCCACAACACCCTGACGCACGATCCCCGTTACAGATATGACGAAGGAGGCTCTGTCTTCCAGGACGCCAATGGCGGCCACCTCAACGTCGCCCAGGGCTCCCTGACCCGCGTGCTGCGGGGGGTCTCTGACAACCCGCAGAATTTTGCCCACCTCTACGACGCCGAGCGCGCCCAGTCCGCCCAAGCGCTGTATG
This sequence comes from Streptomyces mauvecolor, assembly GCF_039532965.1. Lineage (NCBI taxonomy): Bacteria > Bacillati > Actinomycetota > Actinomycetes > Kitasatosporales > Streptomycetaceae > Streptomyces > Streptomyces mauvecolor. The sequence goes on from NZ_BAAASQ010000005.1 coordinate 124,653, forward strand.
GGGCCGAAGCGACGGACAGCAACAACAAGGACTGGGAGAACCGCGTTGCCGACGTGGGCATGGGAGCCGGCGTCTTCAATGCCATCGGCGCCGACGTCATCCTCGACGACCGCGACGCACACAAGGCGTGGATCGACGACGTGGCCCGGTACTCCTACCACGCGGTCGGCGCACCCCTGACGATCATCCCCGTCGTCGGAGACGTGGCACAGCGGGCGGTGGACGGCGCTACCTATGAATGGTCCAAGGATGTGAAGGCGGAAGCAGACCAGATTGCCAATGCCAAGGTAGCCGCGGATATGGGGGCCAAATCGCAAGGAGCCCTCGGCATGGTCCAACAGTGGGAGACGACGCGTGGCATGGACTATACGAAAGACTCTCGCGCCATCTATCTGCAGGATCAAATGAACTTGCACTACGGCTCAGCACGCAACCAAGCCCTCGCCGACCTGCACCGAGGGATGTCCTCATGAAGAAGCCCGTCATCGCTGCTGCAGCGGCAGCTGCCGTTCTCGTGGCCGGAGGCGGCATTGTCTACGCCACCGGAACCTACGACGACTGGCGTGACGCACGTGCGCTGGACGACGCGTGCCGAGGCCTGGTCGACGCCTCCGAGGTGCAAAGGGCACTGGGCGCGGACCGAGTGAGCGGCAAGGGTACCGGCGGTGCGGGGTGCTTGGCCTACGACCCCGGTGGCACCCATGCCTTCGTGGCGATATCCGTTCAGCGTGGCCGGGACGCAGAGTGGATCAAGAACAACACGGGCTTGTTCCTCACCAAGCGCCCCGCCGAGATGCTGGTTCCCGTGGGCAAGGGCTGGCCGGCAGCGGTGTCCGCGGGAAGCGATACAAAGCCGTACGCCACCGCCTTTCTGCCCTGCGGGAAGGGAGCGGACGATGATCTGGTACTCAACCTGACAGCTAGCCGGGCCCCCTCGACCCGCAGTGTGCAGGAAGACCGCGACGGAATGGCCGTCTTGGTCACCCGAGCCCTCAGTGCTGCGGCGAAGGATCAGGGGTGTGCACAGCCCGACGCCTCGAAGGTGCAGGGCGCCTTGGCCGACGCGTTCACCGACCTGAAGAAGGACGGAGCCGCGTCGGGCACGTGCCAGGGCATCAGCGCGCCCTCGTACGAGTCAGCGGCGGACGCCGCGGCGCCGATCGAGCAATGTCTCTTGGCCGACGCCGCGGGCGTCCCGACATTCCGCCTCGCCGCCTACTACGGTCCGTACACGAACGCCCCTCGTCGCAACCCTTGGCGCAACCCGTACGACTACGTCGGCGCCAGAGGCACCAACGACGGCAAGTTCTGGATCACCGCGTCATGCCCCACCGGCACAGCGCTGTACACGCTGGAACCTCTCGTCCCCCATGGCTCAGTCGGTGCCTCCGAGCGCCAGGCACTCTCTTCCTTCGCCGCGCGGTCAGCGAAGCGACATGGCTGCAGCAGCCCCAATGAGTTGCCTTCAATCTGAAAGTAGAGGCGGAGTTCACGACCTGCTGCCTGGGCCTGCGCGCCGGTGTCCGGCTCTGCGGCCGTGTGGCATAGCGCCCGGTAGTGCTGCCTCGACGTTATCCGACTCCGTTCCGAGCCCGTTCTGCGCTGTTCCGAACCCTGGAGGTACGGAGAATACGAAGGTCAAGGTAGTGCTGGCACCATGGTGCGGCGCATGCGGGATGGGCATCATTTGTGATGAGAGGGGGGCTGGGACCGCCCCAACTGGCAAGCAAATGACGTACGTGACGCAAGACGCAAAATCGGGGGGGTTCCATGAGCACCACACGACTGCGGATCCGCACCATCGCGGCCGTGAGCCTCACCACCCTTGCGGTCGGCGCGCTGGGCGCGTGCGGGCCGCTGGACGACAAGACGTTCAAGGACGACGCGACCGTCAAGGACAAGATCACCGCAGTACGGATCGACGGTAACTCGGACGGCTTCCGCATACGCGGTAAGCGGGGCCTCACCAAGGCGGCCGTGCACCGAGAGGTGAACTACCGGGGCAAGTCCAAGCCGGACGGCACTACATACCACGTCGAGAACGGCGTGCTGGTACTGGAGGGCTGCTCCGGCCACTGCTCGGTGGACTACACGGTGGATGTGCCCGCCGGTATCCCGGTCACGGGCTCGACCGAAGCGGGCGCGCTGAGCCTGTCGTCGGTCGGCGAGGTGAAGGTGTCCACGACCGACGGCGGGGTGAAGGTGCACGACGCGACGGGCCCGGTCGACATCCGCACTACCAACGGCTCGATCGACGCCAACGGCCTGAAGGGCACGGCCACTACAGCCCGGGCGTCCAACGGCTCGATCTCCCTGACTCCGGCCACGGTGCAGAACGTCACGGCGCAGACCACCAACGGCAGCATCACGGTGACCGCCCCGTCCGCCCAGTACCAGGTCGCGGCCCAGACCCAGAACGGCCACAAGAAGCTCGGCATACCCGATACCGCGTCCGCTGCCCACCACTTGAACCTGACCACGAGCAACGGCGACATATCCGTGAAGTCCGCCAAGTAGACAGTTCGATAGGGGACTTGTAGTCCTGGGAGTGGCTTGCGGGAGACGCGTCGTGAGCGAAACTTCCTGGCTTCGGCGTGATGGTGACCTCGGCGGCATGAACCGCTAGGGCTCTAGAACGCGTAGTCCTTGAGCTTCTCGGTTTCCAGGGGGATGTTCACCGGGTCGGGTAGTTGGACGGTCGCGCCGTAGGGGTGGGAGGTGGTCTGCGTGTACGTGCCGTCGTGCGGGTCGCTGTGGACGACTAGGGCGTTGGCATCCCGGTCGACAAGGAGGTAGACGGGGATACCCGCCTGGGCGTAGCCGTCGCGCTTTTCGATGCGGTCGCGGCGGTCGGTGCCGGAGTCGGGGGAGGTGACCTCCACGGTCATGAGGACGCCGACTGGATCTGCCCATTCGCCCAGGCCGGCGAAATGGCCCACCGGTCCGAGTGAGCCGTCCGGCTTGGCGCGGCCATTGCGGTACGCCCCGACCTTCAGGCCCTGCTCGGGGTGCAGGTCCAGGTCAGGGCGGTGCAGCATGCACTGTCGGAGCAGCCACATGAAGATCGTGACGTGGTCGCCGTCCGGCACGGGCTTGACCTCTAGCTTTCCGTTGACGAACTCAAGCGTCACCGTCTCGGGCGCGTGGCGAGCGAGCTCCTCGAAGTCCTCGACGGACATCTGGGGATGCTCGGCAGTGCTGGGGGTCATGGCGTTGCCTCCTCCCCTACATCGTGCCCCGCCACGCGCACGGATGGGCTGCATGGTCATGCGGGAGCCCTCTCGGGGCGTCGGCTCGCTGCTGCGCGGGCCTCGGCGGCGTGGGCGCGGACCTTTTCGGAAGGGAGGGTGGAGACGGTCGGGCGGGGTTCGGGTTCGCCTCGGCACGGGCCGCACTCGCCGCCCGGCAGGGCCTCCGGGCGGCCCGGGGCGCCGCACTTCACGCACTCCAGGATGCGCAACGCCGGGCGTACCGGCGCGGCACGCTCCGGGGGCAGCTTGGCGACAAGGCGGGTCCGGGTGATCGCGGCCGCGCTGTACACCGGGGTCGGGAGGCCGGTCGTCAGGGCGCGCAGTACGTCCTGCTCCGTCGCGCCGCGCTCGAACCACGGCATCACCAGCGGCTCCAGGTCCGAGCAGTCCCGTGCCGAGAGGGAGAGCGCCGGTGCGGTACGTCCCAGGGCGGCGAGCAGTATGAACGCCCGGCTCCGGGTGGGGGGTTGAGTCGATGAGGGGGAGATCTCGGGTGCCGGTGCGGGCGGCGGCGGTTCATCGGCTACACACCCCCGGGTGAATTCCGCCCACCACGCGTCGTCCCTCGCCGTGCGCGAGAACCACGTACGGGTCACCCAGCGTGCACTGTCCGAGCCGAGCAGGTGCTCCCGGCCTCGGCGCAAGTGACCTGCGCCTACGAGGCGTTGCAGCGCGGTTCGCAAGGCGCACTGGCCGTACGGCAGCACCTTGGCCAGCGTTTTCACGGAGATGTCCGCGCCTTCCGGCAGCCGGTCGACGTACGCGGCGACGGCGGCCTCAAGGGGCGGAAGGTGCGAGAAGTCGTTGTTCGTGCGGGCCAGTTGGCCGGGTACGCACCGCTTTCCGTAGCCCGGGTTCGCCATGGGATGCGGGTCTGGGTGCGCGGCGGGGGGCGCGCTATTAAAGTGGCTGTCAGCCATCGGATCGGTCCTGACGATCTAGGTGGTCACATCGCCGGATCGCTGGAATCGATCTTGGCGACGGCCCCCGGAGGTGTTTGCGCGCCCCGGGGGCTATTTGTTGCCTTGGACGCTAGAGGGTCGTCACCCTCCGTCGCAAGTCGAACGCGGAAAGTGTGCATTCTCTGCACTGCTCGCTCAACTGGCCGGGAGGGAGGGCGGGTTGAGGCCCTCCGCCCATTCAATTTCAAGCACGGCTCGGCGTTCGATGCGTGAGCTTCGAGCCGTATGCGATGCCCTGCCTTGGCCGCATATTGCCGATGTTTTCGCCAGGCAGCCGAAGAGCCCGGGGCTTGAGCGCCCGGGCCCTTCAGCCTTCAGTGCGACGACCCCATCACGACGAGGCCAATGAGTACCCCGATGACCGTGACCACGATCAGCGCGCGGCCCACCGGGTTCGCGGGGTTGTACTCGTACCGGTTGGTGCCCAACCTGCTCTTGCGGAAGACGGGCTCGTCGTCCCGCCCCCTCACGCCTGTACGTCTTTGATGAACGCGGACCAGGCGGCGGCCGGGAAGACGAGAACGGGTCCGTCCGGGTTCTTCGAGTCCCGTACGGGGACGATGTGGGGCACGTCGTCGCGGACTTCGAGGCAGTTGCCGCCCTCTCCGCCGCTGTAGCTGGACTTGTGCCAACTCGCCTTGCTCAGGTCGTACTCAGGGCTGATCTTCATGGGCGTAATCCTCTGCCACTGATTCGATCAGGGCCAGGGATTCGGACGGTGACAGTGCGCTGGCCCCCACCAAATCGTAGGTCAGTTCGTGTCGGGCGACGGTGGCCGGATCGTCTTCCAGCCGCCCGGTGCCCAGGCCGTCGATGAACGCCAGAGAGGGAGCGTCGGTAAAGGCCATCAGCTTGAGGGCGCCGCTCATTGCCGCATGGGCTCCCGCGTCGAAGCGCAGCACCTGCACGATGATCCGGTGGCGGAAGCCAAGGGCGGCCACATGAGCCAGAGCTTCCGCCATAACTGCCTTACCTCCCACGCTCCGCCGTAGTACGGACTCGTCAAGTACCGCCCACATCAGGGGTGTTGTTGGATCGTCGAGGAGTCGAGTGCGCTCTAGGCGAGTGGCCACCAAGTCGTCGATAACGCTCTCCGTCGCGGTGGGCCGGTGGGCGCGGAAGACGGCACGCGCATACGACTCGGTCTGAAGGAGGCCCGGGATGAGAGAGGGCGCGTACTCGCGGATCTCGGTCGCCACCGCCTCCGCCTCCGCCGCCTCGGCGAAGTGGTCCGGGTACTTGGACTTCGCGGCGGCTACGCAGTTGCGGGTGAAGAAGCCCTCCGTGCCGAGGATCTGGTCGATCTGGCGGGCGTATTCGAGGTGCATGCGGCGGGTGCCCGATTCGAGCTGGCCGATGAAGGAGCCGGAGACGAAGAGGGGCTGGCCGAGTTCGTCCTGGGTGAGGCCGGACTTTTCCCGGGCGAAGCGGAGTTCGGCGCCGAGGAAGGCGCGAGGGGAGGAGGACGGGTCGAGGTCCTTGGGGCCTGGCATGGGCAACTCCCTGGACATGCGGGGTTGTTGGGTCGCCGTCTGTAGTCAGGCTAGCTGGATTCGGCCACGCTGGGTAAGGAAAGTAGGACACTCGGTTTGCAGGAGGGCAAGGCAGATGGCGCTGACGGCTGTGGAGAGGGTGCGGGCGACGGAGGAGGCGGTGGAGCAGCTGCGGGAGGAGCTGGCGCGGGCCGGGGTGGTGCTGCCGTCGCTGCGGATCGACCCGCTGACCTGCGCGGGGCACGTGCTGTTCCCGCTGGTGGACCTGGGGCGGTGCAACCTGGACATGGCGCTGCGGCTGGTGGCGGTGCTGTCCGGGGCGTACGGGCCTGAAGGGGCGCGGATGGGTGGGGGTACTGCGTCGGGGCTGAGCAACTGATCGCCCGCCGGGCTGGGGTGGCCCCTGGGGCTCCGCCCCAGACCGCCGATGGCCCCTCCCCGCCCCTTCCCGAGACCCGCCGGGGGCGGGATGTCCGGGTGCGGACCGGTGGCTGCCGAGGCTCCGCCCCGGACCCCGTTCGCGCCTCAACGGCGCTCGTCCTCGAACTCCCCCAAGGCCTCAAGGGCCAGGGGGACCCCCGTGACGGGCTGGGAATGCCCGTACCGCATGCCGCCAGGGGCGCGACCTTGCGATACCGGGTTCCGCGCGGGGGCGCGGGGGGACTGCGCGATCAGCCATGGTGTACCCGCAGCCGAATGCCCAGCCCCCCGCGCCCCCAGGGCTAAGCACCCTCAGGGTCACGCCCCGCCGGAGGCCCTGCGGCGGCGCCGGAGCCACACCAGTCCCGCGCCTGCTCCAAGCAGAGCCAGGGCCGCGCCGGCCACCGTGGCGATCTGGGTGCCCGTGTTGGCCAGGCCCCCGCTCGCGTGGTCACCGCCGGACGGCACCCCGGTGGGGCCGGGGTTCGGGGTGTGGGTGGCCGGGGGAGTCGAGGGCTGGCCGGGGTGGGTCGGCGTGGGGGTCGGGGTCGGGGTCGTACCGCCGCCCGTGCCGGTGTGCGCGGCGGTGTTGCCGCCGAGCGCGAGCAGGGCCTTGTTCTCGGCGTCGTCCGTCATCGCCTTGACGGAGATGTCGGTCGTACGCGGCAGGTTCTTGTGCTCAGTGGTGAACTTGGCCTGGGTGACGTTCTGCTTGGGAGACTTGGAGAAGTCGACGCCGCCCATGACGCAGGTGCCGGGGCGGCCGGCCTTCTCGCAGGGGTAGCTGTAGTCGCCCTGGGTGAAGGACTTCACGTAGTCCTTGTACGTCTGCTCGGGCGTCCAGGACGCGTTCTTGCCGCGCAGCGGCCAGTCGGAGACCTTGTTGCTGTTGATGATCGCGTGGTAGTCCGTCGGCGACTTGGCGTCCTGCTGGCGGATCCACTCGGCCGCGACCCGCGCGTTGTAGACGGCGCGCAGGTCGGCGTACTTGCCGTCGGAGTTCACCTTCTTCTCGATGTCCGGCACGATCATCGCGTCCATGAGCTCCTGGACGCGCTTGTGCTGGGCCTCGGTGAGGTTGCAACTGCCGTTGGGGCTCGGCGTCTTGAAGTCCTGCGGGACGGAGTTGACCTTGAGCGGGGCGTCGAGGATGTAGAGCCCGCCGTTCTGCTCGCGGACCTCGGCCGGCTTGGGGACGATCCAGTTCCGTACGCCGTGGGTGCAGGGGATGTGCTCGGCGGTGAGCTTGTCCCAGAGCTGCTTGCCGACGCCCGTACGCGGGTCCATGTCCTTGGCGTAGTCGTGCTTCATCTCCAGGTCGGCCTGGAGCAGCACGCGTCCCGCGTCGGTCTTGCCGAACGTCCTGTCCATGATCTTGTCGGGCTGGTCCGGGTTGAGGTTGACCCAGAACTTCTCGGGCGTCAGGGCGAGCCAGGTGAAGAAGGAGTCCGAGATCAGCTCGGCCTTCTGCTGACCGCCGTAGCCGAGGCCGGACGACTCGTCGACCTTGTTCGCGGAGAACGAGTAGTTGAGGCCCTGGCCCTTGACCGGCTTGCCGACGTAGCGGAGTTCGAGCGTGGAGAAGTCGACCCCGCCGGGGCCGCGCACGCGCATGCCCTCCGGGTCGGCGGCCCGGATGCGGTCCATCTGGCGCTTCATGTCGGCCGGGGTCGGCGGCGACTGCCGGATGACGTCGGAGCCGCGCCCGATGCTCTTCGCGGTGTCCTGCGCGGTGTACTTGCCGGGCTGGAACTCGGGCTCCGGCGTGGAGACGTGCTCGTACGTCGTGACCCGGCCCTGCCCGCCGAGCTTCTTGAGCCCGTCGGTGAACTTGACGGTGTCCTCGGACTGCGGCTGGCCGAATGCGTACCGCAGCTTGTAGTCCTTGTACTTCGGGTCCTTCAGGAACGCGCGGTCCTTCGGCGCCTGCTCGGTGTCATGGTTGCCACCGGACTTGATCTCGACGACTTCCTTGGTCTTGTGGTTGACCGCGTCGAAGCGCCGTGTGTAGGACTTGCCGGTCTCCGGGTCGGTGACCTCGAAGGTCTCCTCGCAGATCCAGTCGGGACCGATCAGTCCGAGGTCTTTGACGATCTTGCCGTGGAAGGCCTCGCCGCGCGGCTGGCGCCCGTACACCTCGATGTAGGCCTCGTTGAGCCAGTTGCCGAAGCCGCCGTACTTGGTGTCGGTGTTGCCGTTGCGCTTCAGGTAGTCCTTGTACGTCGCGTAGACCCGGTCGGGGGTGCCTTCCGGGTAGTCCTTGTACGGCTTGTCGAGCTTGTCGAGGATCTTGTCGCGGGCGGCGGGGTCGTCGGGCAGGGTGAGGCCGTCCATGGCCGCGCGCTGGTTGGGGAACCCGTAGGAGTCCCAGTCGGTCTCGGGCCGCACGGCGTCGCCCTTGGCCCAGGGCAGCTTGCCCGGGTCCGTGGGCTTGCCCTTGAGCTTGAACATCTGCTCGCAGGGCATCGCCTTGACCGCCGCGTCGGCGGTGCCCTGGAGCTGCGGCAGGCCGCTGACGGAGAGGATGCCGACGGTGGCGAGAGCGACCGCGGCGCGCGCCCAGAGGCGGTGCCGGCGCGTAGATGTGGATATCGAAGACGTCGTACGGAACATCGGATGGTTCACGCGAACGTGTCTTTCCCCGGGAGCCCAGGAGAGGTGGGCGTGGAGCGTGCGGCGACACCAGGGGCCCCCGTGCTCAATGGCGTCGCGCAGCACCACACGCTAGCCCTCCCGCGTCACAGGAGCCCCACAGTTTTCCGGCCTCCCAAACTCCCAACTCTCCATCTCCACAAGCCGTTTACACCACTCCCGTACCCTCGTTGCCCATGAGTGGACATCAGTGGACGGACCATCCCCGGCTGAGGGCGTGGCTGTCGGAGCAGGAGGCGGCGTTCGCGGAATGGGCGGAGTCGCACCCGGGCACCTGGGACTTCTCGACGCCCTCGGTCGACGCCCTGGAACGGGCGGTGCGGGCGGACTTCGCGTCGTGCGAGTGGGAGGACGTACGGGCCGCCCAGCACACCCCGAGGGTGACCGCGCCGGCGTGGTACCTGGGCGAGGTGTGCGTACGGGCGGGCGCGGTGTGGAAGCTGAACCCGGCGGCGCCGACGGACCCGGACACGTGGGAGGGCCCCTTCGTGGGCGTCCCGGACGACCCGATGGAGGACCCGGACCACGAGGACCTCTACGAGGGCGAGGACTACCGCCCGGCGGCGGTCCCGGTGGCCGAGCTCCGGGGGATGTTCCTGAAGAGCCCCCCGTGGCGGCTGCGGGATGTGGTGGGGGAGTTCGAGGAGTGGGGGCGGGACGGGGCCTCAACCCCCTTGCTAGGGAGCTGACTTGTCACCTCGGCGGGGTCGGGCCGCAGGGTGGGGACTGAAGGTGATCTGTTCCGACTCCGCGTCCATCGCGATGTTCAGCGACGCGTTCAGGCCCACTGCCAGGCGGCGCAGCAGGGGGAGGGTCGGGAACGAGGCTGCGCTTTCGATGCGGGCGATCTTCGCCTGGGAGAGGCCCGCGCGTTCGGCCACCTCCGCCTGGGACAGGCCCAGTTCTGTGCGGCGGTCCAGGACTGCCTTCGCGAACGACACCGTCAGGCGGAACCTCGCCACCTTGGGGGCGTACCCCTTGGTGAGTGCGGTCTCCTGGGCCCGGTTCCCTCGGGCGTGGTCCATGGCGCGTCCCCCTCTTTGCCTTCGCCGCACGTCAGTTGGGCTGGTGCCAGCTTATGAGCGGGCCGGTTCCATCGCCTTGGGGGTGGCGGGCTCCGTCGGGGCCGGCGCCGCGTTCAGGTCCGTCAGCGACTGGCGCGTGAAGCCGAAGTAGTACGTGGCCAGGAAGCCCACCACGTAACCCGTCAGCAGGCCGCCCGCGTAGATCGCGGCCGTCGTGCCCAGGCCGTGGTTGCCCTGGAGCAGGGGGAACAGGGCCCAGCCCGACGGGCCGATCGCCGTCGAGCCCACCTTGTCGCCCAGCATCGAGAACAGGCCCACGAACGCTCCGCCCGCCGCCCCGCCCACGCACGCCGTGACGAACGGGCGGCCCAAGGGGAGCGAAACCCCGTAGATGAGGGGTTCGCCCACGCCCAGGAAGCCCGCCGGAAGGGCTGATTTGATCGTGGTGCGGAGGGATTCGTTCTTCTTCGCGCGGAGGTACACCGCAACCGCGCAGCCCACCTGGCCCGCGCCAGCCATAGCCAGGATCGGGAGCAGCACCGTGTAGCCCTGCTGCTCGATCAGCGTCGTGTGGATCGGGATCAGCGCCTGGTGCAGGCCCAGCATCACCAGCGGCAGGAACAGGCCGCCCAGGACCAGACCCGCGAACGCGCCCGTGTTGTCCAGGAGCCAGTTCGCACCGTGGCCGATGCCCGTCGAGACCTCACCCGCCAGGAACATCAGGCCGTAAAGAGTGACCAGGCCTGAGATCAGTACCGTCAGGGTGGGGGTGACCAGGACGTCCAACGCTTCCGGAACCCTTCCCCAAGCTCTCGACTTCGCTCGACCAGGGGAGACCCCATTCCTGCACCACCTCTCCACGTATACGGCCAGGAGCGCCGCCCCCAGGGCGCCCAGCACGCCGCCCTGGCCCGGTGCCAGCGTCTGGCCGAAGACCGTGATCTTCGCTACCCCCGCGAACACGATGATCGACGCCACGGCCCCGCCCAGGATCGGCGTGCCCCCGAACTCCTTCGCCGTGTTGAAGCCCACGAACACCGCGATCAGCGCCATGAAGCCCGACGCGATGGCGGCGAGCGCGGGGGTCACGCCCGTCAGCCAGCCCAGGTTCACCAGCAGGCCGTTCAGGCCCGCGATGATGCCGCAGCCGATCAGCGCCGGGATCAGCGGGACGAAGATGTTCGCGATCCGGCGGAGGAAGAGCTTGAACGGGGTGGCGTTCCGCTGCTTGCGGGCTGCCTTCAGTTCGGCGCCGCGGTCTGCCCACTCATCTGCTGTGAGCGGGAGTTGGGAGGTTTCCTCCGTCACCAGGGCCTCGAACTCCGGGGCCACCCTCGCCACCGTTCCCGGGCCCAGGACGATCTGGTACGTGTCGTCCTCGACCACGCCCAGCACTGCCGGCAGCGCCTTCAACGCCTCGTCCTGGACCAGCGCGCGGTCCTTGAGGACGAGCCTGAGGCGGGTCATGCAGTGGGCGATCGAGTCGACGTTCCGGGCACCGCCGACGAGCGGGAGGATCGCGGCGGCTGTGGCGCGGTTCTTGTTCTCTGGTGCCATGGTGCTGGTGCCTTGCTGTGCGGAGCTGTCAGCGGGATCAGGGGGCTGCGTGCAGGGCCGTGCGCAGGTGTCCCCGGCTCTCGTCGAGGAGGCGGGCCGCCGTGCCGCCCTCCACGCCGCCGAGGATGACCAGGATCGCGTTCTTCACCTCGCCGTCCGTCGCGGCGAGCGCGGCCTCGATCTCGGCGTCGTCCGCGCCGGTCGCGAGCGCCACGATGCGGCGCGAGCGGGCGCGCAGCTTCTCGTTGGAGGCCCGTACGTCGACCATCAGGTTCCCGTAGGTCTTGCCGAGCCGGATCATGGTGATCGTCGAGATCATGTTGAGCACCAGCTTCTGGGCCGTGCCCGACTTCAGGCGGGTCGAGCCGGTCAGCAGCTCCGGGCCCACCACGACCTCGATGCCGTGCTCGGCCGCCGCCGCGAGCGCGCTGCCCGCGTTGCAGGACAGGCCGATCGTGAGGGCGCCCACGCGCCGGGCGTGCTCGACCGCGCCGATCGCGTACGGGGTGCGGCCCGAGGCCGAGATGCCGACGACGGTGTCGAGGTGCGTCAGGTGCAGGGCGTCCAGGTCCTCCGCCGCCAGCAGCTTGGAGTCCTCGGCGCCTTCGATCGCCTTGACCATCGCGGACGGGCCGCCCGCGATCAGGCCGACGACCTCGGACGGGTCGGTGTTGAACGTCGGAGGGCACTCGCTCGCGTCGAGGACGCCGAGCCGCCCGGCCGTGCCCGCGCCCGCGTAGATCAGCCGGCCGCCCTGCGACATCCGTGCGGCCGTGGCGTCGATCGCCGCCGCGATGTCGGGCAGTTGCTCGGCCACGGCCGCGGGGACCGTGGCGTCCTCGCTGTTCATGATCCGGGCGATCTCGGCGGTCGGCAGCCGGTCGATCTCCGCGAGATCGGGCCGGAACGCCTCGGTGGTGAGGGTGGCGAGCTCGGCGCGGAGTTCGGCGTAGTCCTGGGTGGTCATGGCGTGGGCGGCTCTTTCTCTGCGTACGGCGCTAGCGGGTGCGGGGGTTGTGGCGGTGGACGAGTGCCTCGTACGACGCAGACAGGGCCGGAGCCGCCGTCTCGTACGTGCGCTGGGCGATGCCGATGAACAGGCAGTCCACGACGAGGAGCTGACTCGTACGGGACGACATGGCCGCCGGGCGCAGTTCGCTCTCGCGGGCCGTGGAGGTGGTCAGGACGTGGTCGGCGTACTGCGAGATCGGGCCGTCCGGGCGGCCGGTGATCGCGATCGTGGTGGCGCCGTGGTCGAAGGCGACCCGCAGCGGCTCGATGACGTCGCCGGTGGAGCCCGAGTGGGTGATCGCGACCGCCGCGTCGCCGGAGCGCAGCTGCACGGCGTTGGTGACGGCGAGGTGCGGGTCGGTGTGGGCGTGTGCGATGAGGCCGATGCGCAGGAGCTTCTGCGCGAGGTCCTGGCCGACGAGCGAGGAGGCGCCGACGCCGTAGATGTCGATGCGCCGGGCGCCCGCCAACGCGCCGACCGCTGCGCCGAGCTGGACGGTGTCGAGGGCGGCCGCGGTGTCGGCGAGGGTCTGCTGCTCGTCGTAGGCCAGCTTCGCGACGACGTCCGCGATCGGGTCGTCGACGGCTATGTCGGCGGTGACGGCCGGGGCCCGCCCCGACTGCTGCTGGGCGGCGAGCCCGGCGAGCGCGAGGCGCAGGTCGCGGTAGCCGGGGTAGCCGAGCAGGCGGGCGGTGCGCACCACGGTGGCCTCGCTGGTGCCGGTGAGCTCGGCGAGGCCGGTGACCGTGAGGGCCGCGCAGCCGGCCGGGTCCCCGGCGACGGCTTCGGCGACCCGCTGCATGGAGCGGGTCATGGACGGCGCGAGCGTGCGCACCTTGGCCGCGAGGGCCGCCGGTGCGGGCGGGGCGCCGCCGCTGAAACTTTCCTTCACGTCATTGGTCACTCTTGAAAGATATTTTCGGCTTCTTCTCCGGTCAACCCCCCTTTGGTCCCGTCACCGCCCGGCTCTTGGTCCCGCTGCCCGCAGCTCCGGGCGCGGCCGGGGTGACAATGGAGGGCATGGACGACGTACAACCTCTGGAGCAAGCCCTGCACGCCGCCCGCGCCCTGGTCCTGGCGGATCTGGCGGCGCGCGACGTGGCGCACGCGGACGTCGTCTCGCTGGTCGAGGACGCGGTCACTCACCGGCGCTGGTGGGTCGAGCAGTGGCCCGAGGGCACGGAGTACGTCGCGGGGCTCGTCGCCCAGGACGTACAGGACGCGCTCCTGGAGCGGTACGGGCGCTGGCCGCTGTGCCCGGTGTGCGACGCGGGCGATCCGCACGCCCTGGACGTGGAGCCGGAGCTCGGGCCCGATCCGCACTGGGTGTGCGGCAAGGCGGGCGTCGTGGTGGCCCCGGTCGGCGGTCTCGGCGGATGACGCTGTACATCGACCCGCCGACCTGGCCGGGTCATGGCCGCATGTGGTCGCACCTGGTCAGCGACGTCTCGTACGAGGAACTGCACGCGTTCGCGGCGTCCATCGGCTGCCCGCCGCGAGCCTTCGAACGTGATCACTACGACGTGCCCGCGGACCGGTACGACGACGCGGTGCGGGCGGGCGCGGTCGTGATCGGCTCGAAGGAGCTCGTACGCCGCCTCACGCAGGCAGGGCTGCGGCGGCCGAAAGGGCGCCCGGCCTGAGGCCGCACCCCGGGGCGGGGGGCCCGGAGGGCGTCCGGGCCCGGGCCCGAGGAACACTCTCTGGCGGGATCTTGTCGCCGGTTCGGCTGCGGCCCGTAGCCAGACGACTGCGGATCGGCTAACTTCCTTGCCAGTAGTCGTGGTTCCGAAGTCTCAACGCCCGCGGTTTACGCCGTGGGCGTTTGCTGTGCAGCAATGTCCGAGGACCAGGGCGATCACCTCACCCAGGGGTACTGACAAGCCAGTACCCCGCGATCCTCGACAGGGGAAACACATGGCAACCGGCACCGTGAAGTGGTTCAACGCGGAAAAGGGCTTCGGCTTCATCGCGCAGGACGGCGGCGGCCCGGACGTTTTCGTCCACTACTCCGCGATCAACTCCACCGGCTTCCGTGAGCTGCAGGAGAACCAGCAGGTCAACTTCGACGTCACCCAGGGCCCGAAGGGCCCGCAGGCGGAGAACGTCACCCCCGCCTAAGCGCTCCGCGGGAAGTTGAGTGAGTCGGCCGCGGCCCGTCTGCGGCCGGTCGCGCAGTTCCCCACCCCTTGAGGGCGCCGTGCAGCGCGGCGGACTTCGCCCAAACGCCCAGCCGTGACCGAGTGACCTCGGTCTGATGGGCCGGGCGAGCAACGAAGCGCCCCGCACCCGAGGAATCGGGCGCGGGGCGCTTCGCGTGTACGGGTCAGACCTCCACGCGGGCCGCCGCGAGGGTGTGGTCCGCCGAACGGGCCACCACGCGGGAGCGGGACCGGTGCAGGCGCAGGGAGGCGGCGACCAGGGCGAGGGCGAGGACCGTCATCGCGGCGCCCGCCCAGGCGGTGGCGGCGAAGCCCAGGTTCGCGCTGATCACGAGGCCGCCGAGCCAGGGGCCGGCGGTGTTGCCCAGGTTGAACGAGGACGTCGTGGTCGCGCCGGCCAGCGTCGGGGCGGCGCCGCCCACGTTGAACATGCGGGCGTTGAGCGCGGGGGCCGTGTAGAACGCCGAGAGGCCGATCAGGAATGACAGGGTGATCGCGACGGCGGGCGTCGAGGCGAACAGCGCGAGCGCGACCAGGAACACCGTCGAGGCGGTGATGCCGCTGAGCAGCACCCCGAAGAGGTGCGCGTCGGCGACCCGGCCGCCGATCGTCGTACCGATCAGCGCACCCACGCCGAAGAGGCCGAGCACGGCCGGGACCCAGCCCGCGTCCACGTGCGCCACGTCCGTGAGGAGCGGCTTGAGGTAGCTGAACGCGCAGAACACGCCACCCGCGGCGAGCGCGGTGACCGCGACGGAGAGCAGCACCTGCGGGTCGCGGTAGATCCGCAGCTCGCGGCTGAGCCGGGGCTTCTCGGTGGGCAGCGGGATGCGCGGGATCCGCGTCATGATGCCGACCAGCGCGATCGCGGAGGCGGCGCCGACCGCCCAGAACGCGGCCCGCCAGCCGAGGCCGTCGCCGAGCAGCGCGCCGAGCGGCACACCCAGGACGTTCGCGATCGACAGGCCGCCGATCATGACGGCCATCGCGCGGGCCCGCGCGTTCACCGGGACCATCGCGATGGCGACCGCGGCGCCGACCGCCCAGAATCCGGCGCAGGCCAGCGCGGACACGACGCGCGAGGCGAAGAGCAGCGCGTAGTTCGGGGCGAGCGCGCCCGCGACCTGGCCCAGGCCGAAGACGGTGATCAGCGCGATCAGGGTGGTGCGGCGCGGCAGCCGCAGCGTGGCCACCGCGAGCAGCGGGGCGCCCACCACCATGCCGATGGCGAACGCCGAGATCAGCAGGCCCGCCTGCGGAATCGACACGCTCATGTCGTCCGCGATGGCCGGGAGCAGACCCGTGAGCATGAACTCGCTCGTGCCGAGCGCGAAGACGGACAGGCCCAGGATGTAGACCGCGAGCGGCATGCGTTTCGCCGCGGAGGCGGAGCCGGAGGAGTTCGCCGGAGCGGAGCCGGAGAGGCTTTCTGCGGGGGGAGTGGGGGCGGGCACGGGCGTGGGTATGGGCTCGGCGGGCATATCGGGTGCCAACGCGGGTGGCCGGTTCTGTATTCCCGTTCCGTAATTCCCCGGGGCCCTGGGGCCGTGGGGTGGCAGGGCCCGCCGATCCCGGCTCCGGTCAGTCCCGGCTCCGGTCAGTCCCGGTTCTGCTCGAAGCGGTTCGGTTCGAAGCGGTTCCGCTCGAAGAGGTGCTGGGCCTCGCGGCCGCCTATCGGGCGCGGGGTGTCGCCGATACGGCGGAAGCCCGCCCGTTCCAGGACGCGCTGTGAGGCGGTGTTGTCCTCGTCGGTCGTGGCGTACACCGTCTCGACGTCGGGCTGCGCCAGGGCCCAGGCGGTCAGCGCCCTGACGGACTCGGTCGCGTACCCCTGGCCCCGTGCGGACTCCGCGAGGTCGTAGCCGATCTCGACGCGGCCGTCCTCCGGCGGGCCGTGGAAGCCGATGCCGCCGATGGCGCGGTCGTCCTCGGTCCGGACCATGACGTACGCGCCCCAGCCGTCGCGGTGCCGGCCGGTCTCCATGCCCGCCAGCATCTTCCCGGCGGCGAAGCGGCTGCCCTCGTGGGGGCCGCCGGGGGCCCACTCCCAGCCGCCGTCGCCGCCGTCCTGGAGCTCTGCGGCCGATGCGCGGGTCAGCTCGTGAAGGGCGAGGCGGTCGGCCTGGACTGTCACGGGGAGCACGCGGGTTACCTGCTTTCCGGTGGGAGTTGCGGGGTGGGATCGGAGCTGTGGCCGATTATGCGGCCGGTCATGTGGTGAGCAGGGTCAGTTCCGCCTCAAGGTTCTCCCGGGCCGGAGCCTCCCATGCGCGCTCTCCGTGCGGGGTGCGGAACAGCCGCGGCAGGGCGAGCAGTTGGGTCAGCACCTCGGCGCGACCGGCCCGGAACGCCTCGTCCGGCACGAAGGCGTACTCCTCGCGTACGGCGGCGGCGTACGCGGCGTAGGCCTCCGGGGCGGCGGCGAGGATCGCGAGGTCGGCGTCGCACAGGACCGCGCCGTTGCCGTCGCCGTCCTCGGGGGCGTGGGTGACGGTCAGGCGCACGAGGCGGGCCACCTCCGCGGTGTCCTGTCGGCTCAACCCGGCCTCGGAGAGGGCGCGTTCGGCCAGGCGGGCGGAGCGCTCCTCGTTCTCGGAGCGGTCCGGAAGGTACACGGCGTCGTGGAACCACGCGGCCAGGCGCACCAGTTCGGGGCTGTCCGCGTACTGCTCCAGTTCGTCGATGTGGTCCAGGACCGCCTGGAGGTGGGCGGTGTTGTGGTAGCGGCGGTGGGGTTCCGCCCAGCGGGCCAGGAGGGCGTCGGCGTACGGCTCCGGCTGTGCGGCGGGGGCGGCCGCGCGCAGGGCGCTGTGCAAGCGGGCGCGGAGGGCGTCGGTTTCGGGCATGCGGCCGAGGGTATCGGGGGCCGGTTCTCCCATCCTTCGGTTCATCAGGTGCCGGTGGGCGCCCGGGCACAGAGACGGCGATCCGCCGAATGGTGATCACACAGATGCCGCATCCAAGTGGCGCGGAGGGGCCCACCACCAGGTAATGGCAACAACTGGTAACTCAGTGCACAGGTGGGCCAAAGGTAAACGCACCCGTCCCCATGGAGCCGAGCATGACGACCCCTTCTTCGTCACCCCTACCCGAACCGCCGGGCATACCGCCCCTCCCCTCGGCCGACCCGTATCCGCAGGCCGGGTACGCGGGACGCGTCGCGGAACCCCCTCCGTCCCCGCCCCCGCCGGCGGAAGACGTGCCGCCGCCCGTGCCGGCCGAGGAGACGCCCCCGTCCCCGCCGGCCGAGGACGCCCGGCCCGTCCCCGGCAAGCGCGGGTCCGCGTACTCCAGCCCGGTCGACGGCCTGGTGCATGCCGCCGTCGCCGACCGGCCGTTGGAGGAGGTCGTCCAGCTCATCACGCTCCTGGAGCAGTCGCCGGAGTACGCGCGGGCCACGATCGATGCGCTCCACGCGGTCGGCATGGACCGCTCGGTGGAGGACATCTCCCGGCTGGTCGCGCTGCTTACGCGGCCGCCGCGCAGCCCCGACAGCGCCGACGAGGCCATCCGCGCCGCGGCCGAATACCGGCCCGTCGAGGAGGTCACCCGGCTGATGTCGCTGCTGCACCGGTCTCCGCTGGAGCGGCACTGCGGAGAGGAGGCGATCCGGACGGCCGCGACCAACAGGCCCGTCGAGGACCTCGTGCAGCTGATCGGCCACCTGGCCCAGGAGAAGCACGTGGAGGTCCCGATGCCCGGGCTGGAGGCACCGGCCCCGGGCTCGGCACCGGACGAACCGGACTCCGCCCTGTTGTTCGTGGACCCCCCTGCGGGCCTCCCCATGGTTGCCCAGGGCACACCCGCCGACGCCTTCGTCCCGGCCGCCGAACGGCGCGGCCGTGTGCAGGCGCAGGGCAGCAGCACTCCTCGCGCGTGGCCGAGGTGGCTGACGTCCGCGGCGCTCATCGTGTGCAGCCTGGCCTACCTCCCGCTGCACCGGGGCGGCGCGTCGTTCGGCGCCTCCGCCCTCGACCTGGGTGTGTCGGCCGTGTGCTTCCTGCTGGGGGTGGCGCTGGCCTTCACCGGATCGCCGGTGGTGCTCGCCCTCGGTGTGCTGGTGCCGTCCGCGCTGGCCTCCGTACAGCTGCTGGAGGGCCAGTTCCATTCGCGGACCCTCTCCAGTGCTCTGGAGATCACCGCCGCGCCGTCCTGGGCCGCCGGTGTCGCGGCCGCGATCGCCGTGCTGCCGGCCCTGATGGCCGTGCTCGCCTACATCGCGTCCGTACAGCCGGAACGTCATTCCCAGAACGAGCCCCGACCCGTGGTGGAGGCGAAGCAGCCGGTCGGATGACAGCACTCCCCGTACAAGCGACTCGGGCGGGCGCCTCACCGTGAGGCGACCGCCGGCGTCGTGTCCCGCCGGACCCGTGTCACATCCGCCGACGCCGGAGCGTCAGCGGTGTGACGGATCGAGCGGGTTGCGACGAGGGGATGCGGGCCATGGACGGGCAGGAATATCTGGCGGAGCGGTTCGAGTCGCACCGGGGGCAGCTGCGTTCGGTGGCCCATCGGATGCTCGGGTCGCTCCACGAGGCCGATGCCGCCGTGCAGGAAGCCTGGTTGCGGCTCAGCCGGTCGGACACCCAGGGGGTGGCCGATCCGCGGGGCTGGCTCACCGTCGTCGTCGGCCGGGTCTGCCTCGACATGCTGCGCGGCCGGGCCTCCCGCCGTGAGGAACCGCTCGGGCTGCGCGTGCCCGACCCCGTCGTCGGCGGCGCGGACGACCCCGGCCCCGAGGGCGACGTACTGCTCGCCGATTCGGTGGGTCTGGCCCTGCTCGTCGTGCTGGAGACGCTGGGCCCGGCCGAGCGGCTGGCCTTCGTCCTGCACGACCTCTTCGCCGTTCCCTTCGACGAGATCGCTCCCGTCATCGGGCGTACTCCGGCCGCGGCCCGCGAGTTGGCCTCCCGCGCCCGGCGCCGGGTCCAGGGCGGCGCCCCGGCCCCCGACACCGGCCTCGCGGGCCGTCGCGCGGTGGTCGAGGCTCCCCCGAGCTCTTGAGGAGCAGGGGGTACGGGCCCCACTGACGGCCCGAGTGCCGTGCCGGCGGTCAGCGACCGAGTGCCGGTGATCAGTGGTCCGCGGCCTTGAAGCGCCTCAGACGCAGCGAGTTGCCCACCACGAACACCGACGAGAACGCCATCGCCGCGCCCGCGATCATCGGGTTCAGCAGGCCGGCCGCCGCCAGGGGCAGGGCGGCCACGTTGTAGGCGAAGGCCCAGAACAGGTTCGACTTGATCGTGCCAAGCGTCTTGCGGGAGAGCCGGATCGCGTCCGCCGCCGCCCGCAGGTCGCCCCGTACGAGGGTGAGGTCGCCGGCCTCGATGGCGGCGTCCGTGCCCGTGCCCATCGCGAGGCCGAGGTCGGCCTGGGCGAGGGCGGCCGCGTCGTTGACGCCGTCACCGACCATGGCCACCGAACGGCCCTCCGCCTGGAGGGACTTGACGACGTCGACCTTGTCCTCGGGCATGACCTCCGCGTACACGGTCTCGATGCCGACCTCCGCCGCGACCGCCTCGGCGACCGCCCGGTTGTCGCCGGTCAGCAGGATCGGGGTCAGGCCGAGGGCGCGCAGACGGCGGATCGCCTCGGGGCTGGTCTCCTTGACCGCGTCGGCGACTTCGAGGACCGCGCGGGCCTCGCCGTCCCAGGCGACCGCGATGGCGGTACGTCCCGCGGTCTCGGCCTCCGCCTTGGCCCGCTTCAGGGCCGGGGTGAGCTCCATGGCCCTTCCCCAAGCTCTCAACTCCGTTCGAGCAGGGGAGACCCCAATTCCCAGCAGCTTCTCGCGGCCCACGAGCACCGCGTGACCGTCGACGACGCCCTGGACGCCGAGGCCGGGGATGTTGGCGAAGTCCTCGGGGACCGGCAGCGTGCCGACCTCGGAGGCCGCTCCGTCGGCGACGGCGCGGGCGACGGGGTGCTCGGAGGAGTGCTCCAACGCCCCTGCCAGGCGCAGGACTTCGGCCCTTTCGGTGCCGTCGGCGGTGTGGACGGCGAGGAGAGTCATGCGGCCCGTGGTCACGGTGCCGGTCTTGTCCAGGACGATCGTGTCGACCTTGCGCGTGGTCTCCAGGACCTCCGGGCCCTTGATCAGGATGCCGAGCTGGGCGCCCCGCCCCGTACCGACCATGAGGGCGGTCGGAGTGGCGAGGCCGAGGGCGCACGGGCAGGCGATGATCAGGACGGCCACGGCGGCCGTGAACGCGGCGGTGAGGCCGGAGCCGGTGGCGAGCCAGAAGCCGAGGGTGGCGAGCGCGAGGCCGATGACGACCGGGACGAAGACGCCGGAGATCCGGTCGGCGAGGCGCTGGGCGGCGGCCTTGCCGTTCTGGGCGTCCTCGACGAGCTTGGCCATCCGGGCGAGCTGGGTGTCGGCGCCGACGCGGGAGGCCTCGACGACGAGGCGGCCGCCCGCGTTCAGGGTGGCGCCGGTGACGGCGTCGCCGGGGGCGACCTCGACCGGGACGGACTCGCCGGTGAGCATGGAGGCGTCGACGGCGGAGGTCCCCTCGACCACCACACCATCGGTGGCGATCTTCTCGCCGGGCCGGACCAGGAAGCGGTCGCCGACCTTCAACTCGCCGGTGGGGACGGTCTGTTCACGGCCGTCGGCGCGCAGCACGGTCACGTCCTTGGCGCCCAGTTCCAGCAGGGCCTTCAGGGCCGCGCCCGCCTTGCGCTTGGAACGGGCCTCGAAGTAGCGCCCGGCGAGGATGAAGGCGGTGACCCCGGCGGCGGCCTCCAGGTAGATGTTGCCCGCGCCGTCCGAGCGGCCGATGGTCAGCTCGAAGGGGTGGGTCATGCCCGGCATGCCGGCCGTGCCGAAGAACAGCGCCCACACGGACCAGAGGAACGCGGCCGAGGTGCCGAGCGAGATCAGCGTGTCCATGGTCGCCGCGCCGTGCCGGGCGTTGGTCCACGCGGCCCGGTGGAAGGGCCAGGCGGCGTACGTCACGACCGGCGCGGCCAGGGTGAGGGACAGCCACTGCCAGTACTGGAACTGGAGGGCCGGGACCATCGACATAGCGATCACCGGCACGGCGAGGACGACCGCGGTGAGCAGCCGCTGCCGCAGCGGCAGCAGCTCGTCGTCACGGGCGGTGCCCTGGGTTTCGGTTTCGGCTTCGGCCTCGGTCCGTACGGGCGGGGGTTCCTGGGCGGTGTAGCCGGTGGCCTCGACGGTGGCGATGAGATCGGCGACGGACACGTCCTCGCTGAAGGTGACCTTGGCCTTCTCGGTGGCGTAGTTGACGGTGGCCTCGACGCCGTCCATGCGGTTGAGCTTCTTCTCGATCCGGGCGGCGCAGGAGGCGCAGGTCATGCCACCGATGGCGAGCTCGACGGCGGCGGGGGTGGTGATGGGGGTGGTCGGCATGGCGGGGGCTCCTTGGGGTGGGTGCGGGGGTGCTGGTCGGCGGGTGCTCGGGGCCGGGTGGGGGCTGATACCCCCTGGGGGTATTTCGATGTCCCCCATGTATACCCCCAGGGCGTATGGGATGCAAGAGGCCGGTGCGGAGTCGGCGCGGGGTCGGCGTGATACCCCCCACGGGTATGGCGGGCCCCACCGATCGCGGCGGAAAGGTCCGTACGGCCGCGTTTACCGTCCACGTGGGCGGGCATTTCGCGGCGTAGGCTGGTCAATGGACTAGACCTATTTGGGCCGAGCCGGGCCCGGGTTACGGAGGAATGGGGTCAGATGAGCAACCGTGCACTGCTTGAGGTGATCGCGCTCGACGCGGAGGACGCCGTCGCGGCCCAGGCCGGCGGGGCGGACCGTCTGGAGCTGGTCACCGACATGGCGGCCGACGGGCTGACCCCGCCCGTGGAGACCTTCGCGGCGATCCGCGCTGCCGTCGACATCCCGCTGCGGGTGATGCTGCGGGCGGCGGACGGGTTCGCGGCGGGGGACGTCTCCGCGCTCGTACGGTCCGCGGAGGCGCTGCGGGCGGAGGGGGCGGAGGAATTCGTCCTCGGCTTCCTCGACGAGACCGGGGGGCCGGACATGGCTGCCGTACGGGCCCTGGCCTCCGCCCTCTCCGGATGCCGCTGGACCTTCCACCGGGCCATCGACCGGGCCGCCTCCCGGGACGCCCTCCGCAAGGAGCTCTCGGGGGTGCCGGGCCTCGACACGTACCTGACCGCGGGGTCGGCGCTGGGGGTGGACGACGGGCTGCCCGTCCTCCTGGCGGAAGCGGCGCGCCGGGACGAGCCGGGGTACGAGCCCCGGATCCTCGTGGGGGGCGGGCTGCGGCTGTCCCACCTGCCGGTGCTGCGGGCGGCGGGGATCGACGCGGTGCACATCGGCGGGGCGTCGCGTCCTGGCGGGTGGGGGTCGCCGGTGTCCGCGGGGGCGGTTGCGGAGTGGCGGGCGGCGCTGGACGCGTAGCGGGGCGGGGGTGGGCCGCACCTCCCGGTGCGGGGTGGTGGGGCCCGGCCGTCCTGGGGCCGAGCCCCCGCCCCCTCTCCCACCCGTGACCGGGGGTGGCCCGGCCCCCCTGGGGCTCCGCCCCAGACCCCGGGGGGTTCGCCCACCCACCCGCCCGTGACGGGGGTGGAGAGGGCTGAGCCCTGGGGGCTGCGCCCCAGACCCCCGCGGGGTTCGCCCACCCGCCCGCAAGAACAAAACCGGCCCTCAGCTCACCCTCTCTCCCGCCGCCTGGGGCGACTTCGTCGCGTACGCGGGCGAGTGGGGCTGACGTACCGCGAGGCGCGAACTCCGGCCGCCGCTCTCAAGGGGTGAGCAGCAGCGAGGCGACCGCCTCCGGGGCCTCGTGCATGGCGTCATGCCCGGTCGGGAGGTCGTGGACCTGCCATTCGGGATCGGCTTGGAGGCGGGTGCGGAGTTCGGTGAACGGGGTCCGGTCCTCCCACCCCGAGCAGTAGACGAACTCCCTACGGGGGACCTGGGCGTGCCGGCCCGTGAGGCGGACCTCCTGCAGGAACGAAGCGAGGGGGTGGGGACGGCGGCGGGGATCGCCGCCGTCCGGCGGTCGGACGGCGTAGCCGGTGGCCGCGGCACCGGCGGCGAACGCCTCCCGGTAGGGCTCGGTCGTCAACGACCAGCACGATTCGCCGTCGCGCGGTACGTAGGCATCGAGATGGACGAGTCGTGAGACCCGGCCCTCGGCGCGATCGGCCGCGGCGGCGATCACCATTCCGCCGTAGCTGTGGCCGACCAGAGTGACGTCGGTGAGGTGGTCGCGGTCGAGGAGCCGCAGTACGTCGTCGGCATGCGTGTCGAGGTTGGCGGTCGCGACCGTCGCGATGCCGTCGTCCGACCGCAGACCGGTCAGGGTCAGGGCGTGAACGGTATGACCAGCACGTTCAAGGAGCGGAACCACCGCCTCGAACGACCAGGAACCGTGCCATCCTCCGGGCACGAGCACGAACGTCGCCATGCGTTTCTCCATCCCTCTCAAGTCGCGGCATCGAGGCAGGCCGCCCCGGTGCAGGGTGGTCCGTCGGGCGGTCTGCGCGACCGAGGGCCACTCGGCACGGAGGAAAGTGTCACCAGGGCACCCTGTGGCTTGCCACCGCTACGATGCCAACCGATGCCTGTTCGCCGCCAACCTCGTCGGAGCGTCGGTGTGACGTCACATGTGTGGCCGTCCGGCGAGCGCTCGCGCAGTTCCTCGCACCCCTGTGGGGCGCCCCCGCCGCAGGGCTCCCGGTGTCGGCCGCCGGTCACCCCGGTGGGCCGCACCGCTCGCCGGGGCGTGGTGGGGCGCGTACCGTTCGAAGGCATGGAGACGCGTTTGGACGAGGTCGCCGACGGGATCTACCGGATCTCCACGTTCATTCCCGAGGTGGCCCCACCTGCCGGGTTCACGTTCAACCAGTTCCTCGTGGACGCCGAGGAGCCGCTGCTCTTCCATACGGGGATGCGGCAGCTCTTCCCGCTCGTTTCGGAGGCGGTCGCCCGGGTCGTGCCCGTCGAGTCCCTGCGGTGGATCACGTTCGGGCATGTGGAGTCGGACGAATGCGGGGCGATGAACGAATTCCTCGCGGCGGCCCCGCACGCCCAGGTCGCCCACGGGCTCCTCGGCTGCCTCGTCTCGCTCAACGACCTCGCCGACCGCCCGCCCCGGCCGATGGCGCACGGCGAGACGCTCGACCTGGGCGGCAAGCAGGTGCGCCGACGGCTGCGCCACCTCAACACGCCCCATGTGCCGCACAATTGGGAAGCCCGGGTGCTCTTCGAGGAGACCACCCGCACGCTGTTCTGCGGCGACCTCCTCACCCAGGTCGGCAACGGCCCCGCCGTCACCGGCGACGACCTGACCGACCAGGCCCTGAACGCGGAGGCCGCCTTCCGGCAGACCTCCTGCCTCACCGCCGCCGCGCAGACGCTCCGCTCCCTGGCCGACCTGGAGCCGACGACGCTGGCCGTGATGCACGGCTCCTCGTTCCACGGCGACGGCGGCGCCGCGCTGCGCGCCCTCGCCGACGGCCTTGAGGAACGCTTCAGCCCCGAGACCGAGTTCGCCTCGCGGCCCAGCGTGCTGGAAGGCCCGCCTGCCTGATCCGGCCGCCCCGCGTCACCCGGCCAGCTGCCGCGGCAGCGGGGCCGTGTGGACGACGGTCAGGCCCGAGACCGCCCGGGTCAGGGCCACGTACAGGCGGCGCAGGCCCGTGCGCTCGTCCGGTTCGCCGTCCACGACCGCCGCCGGCTCGTCCAGTACCACGTAGTCGTACTCCAGGCCCTTCGCCAGCGAGGCCGGGACCAGGGTCAGCCGGGACTCGGCCGTCGTCTCCTCGCCCGGGTCCAGATAGGGGAGGCCCGCCGCCTCAAGTGCCGCCGCCAGTACGGGGATACGGGCATCCGCCGCGATCAGGCCGATCGAGCCCTCGTGCGCCAGGGACTCCACGCAAGCCGCCACCACATCCGCGTCCAGGCCGGTCGACTCGCGCGATTCCCGTACGTCGAGCGAGCCCGGCGTCTCACGTACCGACTCCACCGCCGCCAGGCCGGGGGAGATCGACGGCAACAGCTTCGAGGCGTACGTGATGACCTCGCGCGGCACGCGGAAACCGGCCGTCAGCTCCTCGATCACCGCCTCGCCCTTGCCGAGATGACGCAATGCCTCTGCCCAACTCGCCGTCGCCCAGGGCGTGGTGCCCTGCGCGAGGTCGCCGAGCACCGTCGCCGAACCGGTCGTGCAACGGCGGCCCACCGCGCGGTACTGCATGGGGGAGAGGTCCTGTGCCTCGTCGAGTACGACATGGCCCAGCGAGTGGGTGCGGGCCACCAGGTCGCTCGCCTCGTCGATGAGGACCGCGTCCGCCGCCGTCCACTTCGCCGACTTCACGCTGCGGGCGGGCTTGGGGAAGAGAATGGTTTTCTGCTCCTCGGCCGTCAGGATGCCTTCGGCGTGTTCCGCCAGGAAGTCCGGGTCGTTGAGGAGGCGCAGGACCAGCTTCGCCGGGTCGACCGGGGGCCAGATCTCCTTCACGGCCGCCTTCACCGCCGTGTTCCGGGCCACCGCGTCCTGGACCCGGTCGTCGGGGGCTTCGCCCGCCTGCTCCATCCGTACGAGAACCGTGTGCGCGATCCGCTGCGGCAGGGCCTCGCGGGCGGCGCCGTAACGGATGTCCCGGTCCCTCAACTCCTCGACGATCTCGGCGAGTTCGTACGCCGGTACTCGCCAGCGGCGCGAGCCCCGTACGACTACGAGCGGCTCGGTGGGGGGCGTGACGTGTGACCACACGGCTCTGCGGAGCACCTCGGCCATGCGGGCGTCGCCCTTGACGACGGCCGACTCGGCCTCGTCGGTCCCGCGCACCTCGACGCCCGCCGTCACGAGGTCGTCGACCGTCGCCTGCTTCACCTCCAACTCGCCAAGCGCCGGGAGGACTTGCTCGATGTAGTGCAGGAACGACTTGTTCGGGCCGATGACCAGGGTGCCGGTGCGGGCGAGGCGCTCACGGTGGGCGTAGAGCAGGTACGCGACCCGGTGCAGGCCGACGGCGGTCTTTCCCGTGCCCGGACCGCCCTGCACACACACGCTGCCGCTCAGGCCGGACCGTACGATCTCGTCCTGCTCGGGCTGGATCGTGGCGACGATGTCGCGCATCGGGCCGACTCGGGGGCGCTCGATTTCCGCCTGGAGGAGCTTGCTGGTGGTGGCTGCCTCGGTGGGGTCGGTGAGGTGCTCGTCCTCGTACGCCGTCAGGTCGCCGCCCGTGTAGCCGAAGCGGCGGCGCAGCCCGATGTCCATCGGGTCCTTCTTCGAGGCGCGGTAGAACGGCTGCGAGACGGGGGCGCGCCAGTCGATGACCATCGGGTCGCCGTCTGCGTCGTGGACGTGCCGGCGGCCGATGTAGAACTGCTCTCCCTCGGCCCCTTCGGCCAGGTCGGCGCCGGGGGCGTGCAGGTAGTTCAGGCGGCCGAAGAAGAGGGGGGTGTGGGAGAGGTCCGCGAGGGCCTTGATGCGGTCGTCGATCTGGCGCTGGAGGACGGCGGCGTTGACCCAGTTCGCGGTGACGTCCTTGATGTCGAGGTTCTCGACGTCTTCGCGCATCGCGCGGAGGGCTGCGCGGGAGTTGGCGAGGTGGGTGCGTTCGTGGTGCAGGGGGTTCTGGTGGTTCTGGGGGTCTTGGGTTTTTCGGGGGGCGGGGGGTTCTGGGTCGTGCGTCTGCACGGGGTGCCTCCGGCGGTTTGGCGGAGGGGGGATTTTAGGTGGGGCGGGGGGTGGGGGGCCAATGGTTTTCCCCCCACCCCGCCCCTTCCCGAGACCCTCCGGGGGTGACGTGGGGGAGGGAAGGCCGTCTCCCGGGGGCTGCGCCCCCAGCCCCCCGCTCCGGGGCTCCGCCCCGGCCCCCGTTCGCGCCTGAAGGACGCTCGTCCTCAACCTTCCCCAAGGCCTTAAGGGCCAGGGGGACCCCCATGACGGGCTGAGAATGGGCTGGTGTCCGTGGTCGCCTGGCGGGCTGGGGGTGGGTGCTGCGGTTTGTGGTCGCTGGACGGGCTGGGGGTGGGCTGATGCACGTGTCTGCCGGACGGCTCGGAGCGGGTTGCGGTTCCTGTTCGCCGGATGGGCTGAAGATGCCGGTGTGCCCGGAACCAACCCCGCTGGGGGCGCGGGGAACTGCGCGACCAGCCATCTACGGTCCGCAGCCGAACGACCAACCACCACCGGCGGGAGCCGCACGCCCCCACCCACCCCCGGAGGGTCTCGGGAAGGGGCGGGGAGGGGCCTCCCGGGGTCCGGGGCGGAGCCCCGGCGCACCCCGCCGAACCTGCACCCGGCCCCGGCGCACCCCGCCCCGCCGCAGCCCCCGGGGTGGGGGCTGATCACGCCGGCAAGAACGACACGTCCAGGTCCGCCATCCGCTCCGGGTCCGCCAGGATGTTCATTTCCGTGATCCGGCCGTCCGCCCCCAGCGTGAAGGACAGGAGCGAGATGGCCCGGCCGTCCTTCGCCGCCACGATGCCCGGCATTCCATTGACCAGCACCGGCTGGTTGAGCGCCGCGAACTTCCGGAAGCTGTAGGCCTGTTCGGCCACCACCCTCGCCCCCCGCACCAGCTTCGTCGCCGGCAGCGAACCCGCGTCCGCCCGCAGCAGCACGTCCGGGTCCAGGAGCGCGAGGAGGGCCTCGAAGTCGCCGCCCCGGGCCGCTGAGATGAAGGCGTCGACCACCTCGCGCTGGCGGGCCCGGTCCGTCGAAGGCGACGGGGACTGGCCCTGGACCCTCCGCCGCGCCCGGCTCGCCAGCTGGCGCGTCGCCGCCGGCGTCCTGTCCACGACCGGCGCGATGTCCTCGAACGGCACCGCGAACATGTCGTGGAGGACGAAGGAGAGGCGTTCGGCGGGGGACAAGGTCTCCAGGACCACCATCAGCGCCAGGCCCACCGAGTCCGCGAGCAGCACCTCCTGCTCCGGGTCCACCACGTCCACCGAGCCCACGATCGGGTCCGGTACGTGGACGTACTCGTACTCCTCCACGTCCAGCGCGGCCTCGCGCCGGGTGCTTCGCGAGCGCAGCATGTTCAGGCAGATGCGGCCCACGATCGTGGTCAGCCAGCCGCCCAGGTTGTCGACCCCGCTGCTGTCCGCGCGGCTGGCCCGCAGCCAGCCCTCCTGGACGGCGTCCTCGGCCTCGCTCAGCGAACCGAGCATCCGGTACGCCACCGCACGCAGATGCCCCCGGTGCTCCTCGAAGCGCTGCGCGAGGTATTCGTCGTCGTCCATGTCCCGTCGTTCCTCCGTCGTGTGGTGGCACTGCTCTGACAAGGGGGAGGGCGCGGATGTGACAGGTGGGTGGAGATCGCCGCTCATACCCGTAGGGGACGGGGTCGCACCAGAGGACTACGCGGGGGGTGAGGAGGCTCAGCCCCGGGAGCGATGTGCCTGGGTTGTCCGGAATCCATCATGGATACATGAGTGCAGCGACCTTCACCCCAGCCCCCTCCGCCCGCCCCGGCACCCCCAAGGGCGCCACAGCCTCCGGCGCCGCCCCTCACCGTAACCACATGATCGGCAACGCGGTCCGTGCCGCCAAGGTCCTCGCCGGTGCCGCGTTCAGCGTCGTCGTCATGGGTGAGTACGCGGAGGAGGCCGGCGTTCACCGCAAGTAAGCGCCGGTGACTTCCTCGGGTGCCCCGTTCAATCGAGCCCTGCTCTTCGGCAGACCAACCCGGCGACGCTCGCCTGCCTCGCACTCTGGGACCTCTCCCGGCCGACGGGCGCCTTCGCCAACTCTCAGCTGCCTGCCAGGAGTTCGTCCGCGTCCATGATCCGGTAGGCGTAGCCCTGCTCGGCCAGGAAGCGCTGGCGGTGGGCCGCGAAGTCCTGGTCGATGGTGTCGCGGGCGACCACCGAGTAGAAGTGGGCCTGGTGGCCGTCCGCCTTCGGGCGCAGGACCCGGCCCAGGCGCTGAGCCTCCTCCTGGCGTGAGCCGAACGTGCCCGACACCTGGATGGCGACGGTCGCCTCCGGCAGGTCGATCGAGAAGTTGGCGACCTTGGACACGACGAGAACGGAGATCTCCCCCTCCCTGAACGCGCCGAACAGCTTCTCGCGCTGGGCGTTGGTGGTCTCGCCCTTGATCACGGGCGCGTTCAAGTGCTCGCCCAGCTCGTCCAGTTGGTCGATGTACTGGCCGATGACGAGGATCTGCTGGCCCGCGAACTTCCGTACCAGCGCCTCCGTGACCTTCCGCTTCGTCGCGGTCGTCGCGCAGAAGCGGTACTTCTCCTCGGTCTCGGCGGTCGCGTACGCGAGGCGCTCGGAGTCCGTGAGATTGACGCGGACCTCGACGCAGTCGGCGGGCGCGATGTAGCCCTGCGCCTCGATCTCCTTCCACGGGGCGTCGAAGCGCTTCGGCCCGATCAGCGAGAACACGTCCGACTCGCGGCCGTCCTCACGCACCAGCGTGGCCGTCAGCCCGAGCCGCCGCCGAGCCTGCAGATCGGCGGTGAACTTGAAGACCGGCGCGGGCAGCAGGTGCACCTCGTCGTAGACGATCAGGCCCCAGTCCCGCGAGTCGAACAGCTCCAGGTGCGCGTACACGCCCTTACGGCGGGTGGTGAGCACCTGGTACGTCGCGATCGTGACCGGGCGGATCTCCTTCTTCGTGCCGCTGTACTCGCCGATCTCGTCCTCGGTCAGGCTGGTGCGCTTCACCAGCTCGTGCTTCCACTGGCGGGCCGAGACGGTGTTGGTGACCAGGATCAGCGTGGTCGCCTTCGCCTCGGCCATCGCACCGGCCCCGACCAGCGTCTTTCCCGCTCCGCAGGGCAGCACGACGACACCGCTGCCGCCGTGCCAGAAGCCCTCGACGGCCTGCTTCTGGTACGGGCGCAACGCCCAGCCGTCCTCGGCGAGCTCGATCGGGTGGGCCTCGCCGTCGACGTACCCGGCGAGGTCCTCGGCCGGCCAGCCCAGCTTCAGGAGGGTCTGCTTGATCTGGCCGCGTTCGGAGGGGTGCACGGCGACCGTGTCCGCGTCGATGCGGGCGCCGACCAGCGGGGTGACCTTCTTGGAGCGCAGGATCTCTTCGAGTACGGGCCGGTCGGTCGAGGTCAGGACGAGGCCGTGGACGGGGTGCTTGCTCAGGGTGAGGCGGCCGTAGCGGGCCATCGTCTCGGCGATGTCGACGAGCAGGGTGTGCGGGACGGGGTAGCGCGAGTACTCCACCAGCGCGTCGACGACCTGCTCCGCGTCGTGCCCGGCGGCCCGCGCGTTCCACAGGCCCAGCGGGGTCACGCGGTAGGTGTGGATGTGCTCGGGGGCCCGCTCCAGCTCCGCGAAGGGCGCGATGGCGCGACGGCAGGCGTCGGCCTGCTCGTGGTCGACCTCCAGGAGCAGGGTCTTGTCGCTCTGGACGATGAGTGGTCCGGTCACCTGGGGCATGTCCCTTCCGACGGGTGGCCCGCCGGGCAGGGCGGGCAAACTTCCAGTCTGCCGCATCGGCGGCCCTGGCGGGCTCCCGTACGCGGGGGTGCCCGGTGCCGGCGGTGAGTACGGGGCCCGGGGGTGAGTACTGCGGGCTCGGGGATGAGTACCGGATGAGTATGCGGACGGTGCCGGTGGGGCGGGGGCGGCGGGTGGGATGGGGGCATGACGACGCAGTGGAACCCCTTCGCGTACCAGCAGGATCCGACCCGGCGCTGGGCCCCGGCCGGCGGGCCGGACGCCCGGTGGTGGGTGGCGCCTGCCGTGTGCACGCTGGCGCTGATGCTGTCGGCGTGGCTGGACCTCTCGGTGCTGTCCGGGATCGGGTCCACTCCGGACGCGGCCGCGCCGATCTACACGCTGCCGGTTGCGCTGGTCGGCGCGAGCTGGCTGCTTCCGCACCGGCGGGGTCTGCGGGGCGCGCGGATCGGTCTGGCGGCCTCGGGCGTGGGCGTGGCCCTCATGGCCTCGAAGGTCCTGGCCATGGGCCTGATGTTCCTGTTCCTGTTCGTCGCCCTGCTCTGCGGGTGGAATTACGAGGGGTAGGTCCCGCACAAGGCGGCCCGAGGATAGGCGGCTGATCCCGGCAGGTCTAAGGTCTGGAATCCAGGACCAGAACGATGGGGGGCACCAGGCCGTGGATCAGGACGATGCCGTCATCGGCTGCCCCGGAGTGCTGCTCGTCGCCACCCGTGGAACCGCCGGACCCGGCGAGGTCGTGGTGAGCGTACGAGGCGGTACGGAGGCCTTCCTCGCCTGGTCGGAGGAACCCCTGCCGAAGGGGGCGACCGTGCTCGTGATCGGATCCCGTGGCACCCGCCAGGTGGACGTCATCGAGTGGGCCGATCCGTTGGACGCGTTGGGCGGCTTCTCCGCCGACGCCGGCTAAGAGTCGTTTCTAAGGAGACAAAGGATGTTCGGTTACCGGGTGCCCGCCCCCGACGAGGCGATGCTGATCTCGGGTGGCAGGCGCGGTCTCGGGGGTGCCCCCTTCCGCGTAGTGACCGGCCACGGCAAGTTCGTCCTGCCGATTTTCCGCAAGACCCGCTTCCTCACGCTGTCGATGTGCGAGGCCGAGGTCACCGAGACCTGTGTGACCAAGCAGGGCATCGCGCTGCACGTGCGCGCGGTCATCGCGTTCAAGGTCGGCAACGACACCGAGTCCATCGTGAACGCGGGTCAGCGCTTCCTGTCCGACCAGGACCAGATGTCCGTCCTGACCGGCCGGATCTTCGCCGGTCACCTGCGGTCCATCATCGGCTCGATGACCGTCGAGGAGATCGTCACTGAGCGGCAGAAGCTCGCGGCGGAGGTCCTGGAGACCTCGAAGACCGAGATGGCGAAGATCGGCCTGATCGTCGACTCGCTGCAGATCCAGTCCATCGACGACGGCGACGTCGGTTACATCGACGCGATGTCCGCGCCGCACAAGGCCGCCATCCAGCGGGCCGCGCAGGTCGCCCAGGCGCAGGCCACGCAGGCCTCGGTCGAGGCCGAGCAGGTCGCGGCGCGCAACCAGGCGGAGTACGCGCGGCAGACCGCGGTCGTGAAGGCGGAGTACTCGGCGGAGGTCGACCGGGCGCAGGCCCACGCGGCCCAGGCCGGTCCGCTCGCGCAGGCCCACGCCCAGCAGGAGGTGCTCCTCGCGCAGACCGAACTGGCCCAGCGCGCCGCCGAGCTCCGCCAGCAGCAGCTCGTCGCCGAGATCGTCAAGCCGGCCCAGGCCGAGGCCGAGCGCATCAAGGTGCTCGCGATCGCCGAGGCCGAGCGGATGAAGATCCAGGCGGAGGCCGCGGCGTCGTACGACCGGGTCGCGCTCGACCGGATGCTGATCGACCAGCTGCCGCAGATCGTGAAGGAGGCGGCGGGGGGTCTCGCGGGGGCGAACGTCAATGTGCTGAACGGGGCGGACGGGCTCGGCGAGATCGCGGCGGGTCTGGTGGGCCAGGGTCTGACGATCCTGGACTCCGTCCGGCAGAACCTGAGCGGGTCCGGCGACCCGCGCCCGGACTCCAAGGCCGGGGCCCAGCTGTCCCTGCCGGGTCTGCTCTCCGGCAAGGCCGAGCCGTCCCGCCCGGAGGGCAAGGGGGACGGGCCGGTCGACATCGACTAGGCCCTTGCCCCTGGGGGCTGCCGCCGGTTGCGGTTCGGGTGCGGGGCGTTCGCGCTGGGCGCGCGGTTTTCCCCACCCCGCCCCTTCCCGAAACCCGCCGGGGGACGACGATTCGGCTGCGGACCGTGCGTGGTTGCTCGCGCAGTTCCCCGCGCCCCTTGGGCGGGGTGTGGTGCGGGCTTTCTGGGGTTGCCCCGAGTCCCCTGGCGGCTGTTGGTCTGCGGGCCGGTGGGGGTTGCTTGCGCCGGTCCCCGCGCCCCTCAAACCCGCCTTCGGCCTCAGGCCGTGGGTGGCTGGTCGCGCAGTTCCCCGCGCCCCTGGCAGTACGGTGCCGGCCCGCATCGGGGCATTTCAGCCTGTCATGGGGGTCCCCCCTGGCCCTTAAGGCCTTGGGGGAGTTTGAGGACGAGCGGCCTTCAGGCGCGAGACGGGGTCTGGGGCGGAGCCCCAGGAAACCTGGCTTTCACCCTTTCCCACCCCCGGAGGGTTTCGGGGAGGGGTGGGGTGGGGCGGCCTCCGGGGTCTGGGGCGGAGCCCCAGGGCAGGGGGGCTACGCCGGGTCGTCGGCCAGTTCTGCGACGCCCGTGATGCGGTGCAGCGGATACGTGCGGACCTCGTCCGCCGTGTGGTCGTACGCGGTGACGAAGCCCCCTTCGACCCGCACCGGCGCGATCACCCGCTGGCTCGCCGTCCCCTCCGCGTTCACATAGCCGATCCACAGCGCCGAGCCCGTCATCGCCGCCGCCTGCACCGTCGCCAGGGTTTCCGCGGGGGACGTGCGCGGCAGGGAGCCGTCGGTCCGCGCCGCCGTCTCCGGCGACTTGTGGACGACCGTCGCCGCCGTGTCCCCCGCCCGGATCGCCCGTACCGCCGCGTCGAGGAGCGTCCCGTCCGGCAGGGGCGGTCCGTCCGGGACCGGGACCGGCGCCGCGCGGCGCGGGGTGCGGCGGGAGTCGGCGCGGGTGATCAGGACATCGCCCTCGGCGGACTCGGCGGCCGGCGCGTACCCCATCGCGCGCAGCCCGTCGAGCAGCGCGGCCGGCTCGGCCGTGGTGGCCAGGACGGTCGGGGCGAGGCGGCGGAGCCGCAGGGGCTGGCTGCGCTTGTCGGCGAGGATCTCGCCCAGCATCGCCTCGTCGTCGCAGCGTACGTACGCCGAAGCGGCGCCCACCCGGAGGTGGCCGTGTCGGCGGGCCACGTCGTCGATGAGGTAGCTGAGCGGCTGCGGCACCGGCGTACGGCTGTGGTCGGTGAGGAAAGCCTGCAGGTCGGAGGCGGTCTGGCCGGCGTCAAGGGCGCGGCGCACCGAGCCCGCGGTGAAGCGGTAGACGGTGGCGCCGCCCTTGGACTCGATGTCGGCGAGCACCCCCAGCATTGCCGCGAGCGGACGCCTGAGCGGGCCGGGCGCGACCGCCGTCAGGTCCGCCTGGAGCAGCACGTGGTCGACGGGCTCGGGCAGGTGCGGGGCCAGCGCCTTCGCGGCGAGCAGACCGAGCGCCTCGCGTTCGACGGCGCCGGAGGCGGGGGCGAGGAGGGCGCGGCCGTGCGTGGTCAGCGCGCCCCGGCCGGTCACGCCCAGCAACTCGGCCTCGGACAGCGTCCATTGGGCCAGGTGCGAGCGCAGGTCCTCGGGGCCGCTGCGGGCCGGGCGCTCCCAGCGCAGGCGGGCGAGCAGCGACTCGGGGTCCGGCGAGGTGGCCTCGGGCAGGGTGGTGAGCAGGGTCAGGACGCGGTGGCGGACCTCGGGCGCGGGCGAGCGGTCGAGGTCGGGGCCGAGCGCCGCGAGGGTGCGGCCCTTGGCGTCCTGCTCGCCGACGAGCCCGGCGGTACGGGTCGCGGCCAGCCAGGCCACCGCGAGCCGGGCCCACCTTTCGGCGGGCGGCAGCTCCAGCCAGTCGTCGTACTCGGGGGTCGGCGCATAGCGCTCGTCCGCCTCGCCGTCGGACGCCAACAGGCCTGCTGCGTAAGCGAGTTCGAGCCAGAACGCGGC
Organism: Streptomyces mauvecolor; assembly: GCF_039532965.1. Lineage (NCBI taxonomy): Bacteria > Bacillati > Actinomycetota > Actinomycetes > Kitasatosporales > Streptomycetaceae > Streptomyces > Streptomyces mauvecolor. The sequence goes on from NZ_BAAASQ010000005.1 coordinate 159,695, forward strand.
GACCGGCTCGGGTGCGTCCAGGGCGGTGGCGGTGCGCTTGAGGTCCCGTACGGACAGGCCTCCGGCGCGCAGCACGGCGGGGCCGCCCTCGTTCCACTCGGCGAGCAGGTCCTCGACGGTGGTCAGCGCCATGAACGCCTGGCCCGCGGCGGTCGCGTCCACAACCTGTGGACGGTATTCGCGCAGCGGCGCGACGGCGGGCGGCACCGGCTCGGTGGTGCGGTGCGCGCGCCCGGCGCGCAGATGCAGGGCGACCTCGCGCGGCAGCACCAGGGTGCGCGCGGACGCCGGAAGGAGCAGGCCGTGGTCGCGCAGCCAGCGCACCGGGGGCGGCGGATCGGCGGACACCTCGCCGTACGGCGGGCCCCACACCAGGCGGTCGAGGACCGTGAGCGCCTCGGACGGCGCGGAGTCGAGCAGCTCCGCCATCCTCGTGCGGTCGGTGAACAGCGAGGTCAGCGCGGCGACCGCGGACACCGGGTCGTGCGTGGCCGGCAGCCCGGCGGCCTGGAGGATCTCCTGGACGCGGCCCGGCGACATCCCCGCGGTCGCCTCGGCGACGGTCGGGCCGAGGCCGGTCGGGGAGGGGTGCGTGGGGGAGGGGGCGAGCAGTTCGCGGGCGGTGCGCACCAGGCGCAGCCGGTCGTCGCCGCCCCAGACCAGGGCCTGTTCGCGCAGCGCGGCGAGCGCGCCGGGCAGCGCGACCTCGATCTCCGGATCGCCGTCGTCCCCGGCGAGCAGGCTGCGTACGGCGTCGTACGGGGCCGGGTCCGGGGCCACGGCCAGGACCTGGGCGGTCTGCAGGGCGAACTTGTCCAGCCGTTCCAGGGCCCGTACGACCGAGGCGCGGGTGCCGGCGCGGGTGGCCAGCTGGGTGAGGTCGCCCGGTACGGGGCTGAGCAGGTCGGGGCGGGTGCGCAGCAGCGCGGCGAGGGACTCGTCGGGGCGGGAGCGCAGGGCCTCGGCGAGGGTGCGGGGTGCCGTGGCGGCGGTGCGGGGCGCCGCGGCAGCCCTGTTCGTCGCGCCGGTCGTTCCTTCGGGCACGTGCGCCTCCTGATTGCGCTCGCCGGTCCCCATCCGCCCCACGGTAGCCCGTGCGCGCTACCGTCAGGACCCAGAGCCGGTGTCCGAAACGCGACCGGACCGGCGGACGCGGCCATCGGATGGCCGCGGGCGGGGTCCGCGGAGGGGAAACGGGCGTGGGGATCGAGAGCGACCAGCTGGTCTACGACTACCTGAGCCGGGTCGGCGACCTGGCCCAGCAGCGGCAACTGCCCTCCGGGGACCGGATGCGCCTGGTGTCGTCGCTGCGCAACGAGATCGACAAGCAGCGGGCGAAGTACGGGAGCGAGACGCCGGCGACGGTACGGCGTGTTCTCGGGCGGTTCGGGACGCCGGAGGAGGTCGTGGAGCGGGCCGTGTCCGGGCCGGGTTCCGGTTCCGGTGCGCCGTACGTTCCGGAGGCGGCGCCGGATGTGGCCGTGCCGGTGCAGCGGGACCGGCTGTTCCCGGGGCGGGGCAAACGCGTACCCCGTCCCCGTCCGCGCGAGGCGGACGAGGCGCCTCCCACGCTGCCGGCGCCGCCGCACCTCGCGGGCATGGACGAGCTCGGCGCGCAGGGCGACGAACCCGACTGGTGGCGGGTCGAGCCGGGCCCGCCGGCGGGCGGCACGGGCGACTTGGTGGCGGGGTTCGTGGGCGGGGTGGAGATCCCGGAGCTTCTGAAGCCGCCGGGGGAGGGCGAGGAGGAGCCGGCCGAGCCGGCCGAGGCGGCGCATGAGGACGTCGAGGCCGACGACCTGGTCGAAGACGCTCCGGTACGGCGGCGGGGCCTGCGCCTGCGCCGCCCTGCCGCGGAGGTACGGCCCGGCCTGACGAACCCCCTCCTGCTCCTCGCGGCGGCGCTGCTGGTGGCGGGCGCGCTGTTCGGCCTGTGGCTGGCACTGGGGGCGGGCTGGCTCCTGGCGTACGCGTCCCGCAGGCTGAGCCGGGCGGAGTCGAAGTGGGCGGTCCTGGGCATGCCGGGCCTGACCCTGCTCGGCGGCCTGATCTGGCTCTGGGGCCGCCAGGACGGCCGCTGGGGCGACCCGATCGCGCAGGGTGAGATGGGTGCGGCCCTGACGGGCATGTGGCCGTGGCTGATCAGGGTGGCGGCGGTGTCGTCGGCGGTGTTCTTGGTCTGGCGCTCGCAACGGGCCGGCCGGGGCTGACCGGCTTTCCCCCGTCCCGTCCGAGCGGAGTGCGCCGGGGCTCCGCCCCGGACTCCATGGGCCCCTCCCCACCTCTTCCCGCTGTAACACTCTGCGGCTCCGCCGCGTGGCCCCCGGGGGACGATGATTCGGCTGCTGACCGTGCGTGGTTGCGCGTGCGGTTCCCCGCGCCCCGACAGGATCGGTGCCGGCCGTACCAGGGCATTTCAGCCCGTCATGGGGGTCCCCCTGACCCTTGAGGCCTTGGGGGAGATCGAGGACGAGCGCCGTTGAGGCGCGCACGGGGTCTGGGGCGGAGCCACAGGCGGCCCTGGGGCACGAGTGGCCCGGCCCTACCGCGGGAGCATTTCCCCCAGCTGCCGCAGGATCGCCCCCGCCGCCCCGTATCCGATCCCCTGGATCCACAGCTGGTCGTCCACCGCGTGCGCCCGCCCCGCGCGCACCGCGGGCAGGTTCTTCCACAGCGCGCTGCCCAGCGTCTGCGTCGCCTTCGCCTTCGCCGGGTCGCCGTACGTCGTGTGGAAGATGACGTCGGCGTCCGCGAGGTCGATCCGCTCGGGGCTCACGTCGTACGAGAAGCCGTCCTTCGCCTTGTCGACGACGGCGGGCCGCCCGAGGCCCACGTCGGCGAGGATCGTCGCGATGTAGTTCTTGCGGCCGTAGATGCGGATGTCCGCGCCCTCGACGAAGCGGACGACGTTGACCTTCAGCGCCGCCGCCTTGGCCGGCCCGCCGAGCTGCGACGTCAACTCCCGTACGTGTGCGCCGTATTCGTCGGTGATGCCTTTCGCCTCGGCCGCCTTGCCCAGTGCCAGGGCGTGAAGCTGGAAGTTCTGCTTCCACGGGTAGCCCGTGGTCTCCGACATCACCGTCGGCGCGATCTTCGACAGCTCCGCGTACTTGTCGCCGTGCCGCACCTTGCTGGTCAGGATCAGATCGGGCCTGAGCGCCGCGACGGACTCCAGGCCGGGGCTCATCACCGCGCCGACGTCCTTGATCCCGGCCACCTTGTCCTGGGGGAGGTAGTCGAGGAACCCGGAGGCCGCGTCGGCGTGCGTCGCGCCCACCGGCTTCACGCCCAGGGTGATCGCCGAGTCGAGTTCCGCCGTGTCCAGGACGACGACCCGCCGAGGGTTCTCCTTGACCCGGACGTCCCCCATCGCTGTCTTGATGAGGTGTGAACCACCGCTCGCGGCAGGGGAGTTGGACCCGCCCGAGGAGCATGCCGTTGCCGTCAGGGCCAGCGCGCCCGCCAGTGCGGCGCGGCGAGGGAGCGTCATCGGGGAATCCTCTCCAAAGGGGGCGAGTAGGGGGCGCCGGGCACCACCAGCGGCGAGCCCGTCACCGGGTCCGGGACCACCACCGAGTCCAGGCCGAACACCTCGCGCACGAGATCCGCCGTCACCACGTCCTCGGGGCGGCCCTCGGCGACGATCCGCCCCGCCTTCATCGCCACGAGGTGGTCGGCGTACCGCGCGGCCTGGTTGAGATCGTGCAGCACCATCACCACCGTACGGCCCCGCTCGTGGTTCAACTGCCGTACCAGGTCCATTACTTCGACCTGGTGGGAGATGTCCAGATAGGTGGTCGGTTCGTCGAGGAGGAGTACGTCGGTCTCCTGGGCGAGGGCCATCGCGATCCACACGCGCTGGCGCTGGCCGCCGGAGAGCTCGTCGACCGGGCGGTCGGCGAGCGCCGTCACATCCGTGCGGTCCATCGCGTCCGTGACCGCCCGCTCGTCCGCCTCCGACCACTGCTGCCACCAGTGCTGATGCGGCTGGCGCCCGCGCGAGACCAGGTCGGCCACCGTGATCGCCTCGGGCGCGACGGGCGACTGCGGGAGCAGCCCGATGGACTGGGCGATCTTCCTGGTGGGGATGCGCGCCAGCTCCGTACCGTCGAGCAGCACCGCGCCGCCGCGCGGCTTCAGGAGCCGTCCGAGCGCCCGCAGCGTCGTGGACTTGCCGCACGCGTTCGGGCCGACGATGACGCTCACCCGCCCGTCCGGCACGGCGAGGTCGAGGCCGTGCACGACCGTGCGGTCCTCGTAGGCGAGGGTCAGCTCGCGGGCGGTCAGCCGGCTGGTCATCTACTTTCCTCCAGTCGTACGGCTGCGCACGATCAGCCAGATCAGGTACGGGGCGCCGATCACCGCGGTGAGCACACCCACCGGCAGCTCGGTCGGCGAGAACAGCTTGCGGGCGAGCAGATCGGCCAGGACGACGATGACCGCGCCCGTCAACGCCGAGCAGAACAAGGGTATTTGGGCCGTCCGCGTCATGCGGCGGGCGATCTGCGGGGCGAGCAGCGCGACGAAGTCGACCGGCCCCGCCGCGCCCGTCGCCACCGAGGCGAGGACCACGCCGATGACGACCAGGCCGAGCCGCACCCTGCCGAGCCGCACGCCGAGCGCGGTCGCGGTGTCGTCGTCGAGGGAGACCGTGCGCTGCGCGCGGGCCGCCCACAGCACGGCGGGCACGAGCGCGAGCAGCACCCAGGCGAGCGGCGCCGCCTCCTCCCAGCCGCGCCCGTTGAGCGAGCCCGTCATCCAGATCTGCGCCTGCTGGGCGACCAGGTAGTCGCCCTTGGTCATGAACAGCGTGGTGATCGAGCGGAGCGCGATCGCGAAGCCGATGCCGATCAGGACGAAGCGCGTCGCGTGCAGCCCGCCCCGCCAGGCGAAGAGGTACACGAGGGCGGCCGCCAGGACCCCGCCGACGACGGACAGGTAGGGCAGCACGGTGTACGAGGTGACGCCGAACGTCATCGCGCCGACCGTCAGCGCCGAGGCGCCCTGGCTGATGCCGATGATGTCGGGGCTCGCCAGCGGGTTGCGCGCGACGGTCTGGATCAGCCCGCCCGCGATGCCGAACGCGGCGCCGACCATGAGCCCGACCACCATGCGGGGCAGCCGCAGTGTGCCGACGACGAGCTCGGCGTACGAGTCCTGGCCGGTCAGCACCTTGAGCACGTCACCGGGCGCCACGAAGCTCTCGCCCACGCAGAGATAGGCGACGCAGATCGCGGCGAGGAGGCCGAGGAGCGAGGCCGCGACCACCGCGGCCCTGCGGTGCAGGAGGAAGGCCGCGCGTCCTGCCCGTACGACGGTGTAGCCCGCGGGGCGGACAGGCGTGGTGATGGTGCTCATGCCGGGACCGCCTTCCTGCGGACCAGCGTCACCAGGAACGGCACGCCGATCAGGGCGGTCATCACGCCCGCCGGGATCTCGCTCGGCGGGAACACGATCCGGCCGATGGTGTCGGCGACCAGGAGCATCACCGGGCCCACCAGGGCCGCCATCGGCAGCACCCAGCGGTGGTCGCTGCCCACGATCGCGCGGGCGATGTGCGGGATCGCGAGACCGATGAAGGCGATCGGCCCGGCCGCCGCCACCCCGACGCCGGTCAGCACGGTCGCGCCGATGCCGCCCAGGACGCGTACCGTCGCGACGTTCTGGCCGAGTCCCTTCGCCACGTCCTCGCCGAGCGCCAGCGCGTCCAGGCCGCGCGCGACCCAGGCCACGAGCACGGCGCCGACGAGCAGGAACGGCCAGATCTGGTGCGCGACTTGGGCGTCCCGCCCGGCCAGGGAGCCGACCTGCCAGAAGCGGAACTCGTCGAGCGCCGCGGCCTTCGTGGTGAGCACGCCCATCGTCACGGACACGAGCAGCGCGTTGATCGCGGCGCCGCTCAGCGCGAGCTTCACCGGGGTCGCACCGCCGCGCCCGCTGGAGGCGATCGCGTACACGACGACGGAGGCGATGGCCGCGCCCGCGAACGCGAACCACACGTACCCGGTCAGCGTGTGCACGCCGAGGAACGCGATCGCCAGGACCACCCCGACCGAGGCGCCCTGGCTGATGCCGAGGATGCCGGGGTCGGCGATGGGGTTGCGGGTGATGCCCTGAAGCACCGTGCCCGCGACGGCGAGGGCGGCGCCGACCATCAGGCCGATCAGAGTGCGCGGCACCCGCAGTTCGCGGACGACCTCGGCGTTGGGGGTGTGCGCGCCGCCGAACAGCGCGTCCAGGACCTCCGACGGCGGGATCTGGCGCGCGCCGACGGCGAGCGAGAGCAGGACGGCGACCAGGAGCGCCGCGACGGCCGCCGCCGTCGCGAGCACGCGTCTGGTCCGGCGGGGTGCGGCTGGCATAGGGCGGCCCATCACAGGTCGGAAATCGGTGAGGCTTCAGGTCGGGATTTGGTAAGGCTTGGCTAACTACGGCCGTCAGTCTAAGGGCCCGGCCGCCCCGCCCACCTGGGCACAATGGCCTTCATGCCCATAGACGCGCCCACGGTCGGCTTCGACCTCGACATGACCCTGATCGACTCCCGGCCCGGCATCCGCGCCGTCTACCAGGAGCTTTCCGCCACGACCGGGACGTACATCGACGCCGACCAGTGCGTCAGCAGGCTCGGGCCGCCGCTCGACTGGGAGCTGCGGCACTGGTTCCCCGAGGAGCTCATCGCCGAGATGGTCCTCAAATACCGTGAGATCTACCCCACACGCGCGATCCTGCCCACGCCCGCGATGCCGGGAGCCGCCGACGCGATCCGCGCGGTGCAGGAGCTCGGCGGCCGGGCCGTCGTCGTCACCGCCAAGAACGCGCCCCAGGCGCGGCTGCACCTCGACCACCTGGGCATCACACCGGACGAGGTCGTCGGCGGGCTGTGGGCCGAGGGCAAGGCGACCGCGCTGCGCGAGCACGGCGCCGCTGTGTACGTCGGCGATCACCTCGGGGACGTGCTCGGCGCTCGCGCCGCGGGCGCCCTCTCCGTCGCGGTGCCGACCGGGCCGATCGGCGCGGACGAGCTGCGCGAGGCCGGCGCCGACGTCGTCCTCGACGATCTGACGTCATTTCCGGCCTGGTTGAAGGGTTACGCCGCCGAACGCGCTTGACAGCGGGGCCTCGTACTTGCGTACGGGACCGGCCGGTTCAGGTGAGCTGCGGGCGGGGTCAGACGCGGGCCTGGCGGCGCTGCTCCGCGATGGTGCGCAGCACGCCCGCCCCCGCGATCAGGAAGCCGACGCCCATCAGCATGCACACGAGATAGGCGAACGACGGGAAGCGGGCGGTGTGCAGGAACAGCGGCGCCACGGTGACCAGTGTGGCGAGCGCGCCGACGAAGAACACGACGACGCCGATGCGAACCAGCCGATCACCGGTGGTGGGGGCGTCGCGGTCGGTCCTGGCCTGGGTTTCGGTACTCACCCCGCCAGGGTAGTTCCCTGCTCGTAAGGACAGGCCGGGACGTCTTGTCAGCAGCCCCTGGACCATTAGCCTTGGTGTCGGCGGGTCGGAAGGCGACCCGCTGTCGTGCTATCCAGAGCCGTTTTCGGCGCCCCGCACACAACGACGAGTACGAGGACGAGGACAGACGTGCCTACCGGCAAGGTCAAGTGGTTCAACAGCGAGAAGGGCTTCGGCTTTCTCTCCCGGGACGACGGCGGCGACGTCTTCGTCCACTCCTCCGTGCTCCCCGCCGGGGTCGACGCACTCAAGCCCGGACAGCGCGTCGAGTTCGGCGTCGTCGCCGGGCAGCGCGGTGACCAGGCCCTTTCCGTCACGGTCCTCGACCCGGCCCCCTCGGTGGCAGCGGCCCAGCGCCGCAAGCCCGACGAACTGGCCTCCATCGTGCAGGACCTGACGACGCTCCTTGAGAACATCACGCCGATGCTGGAGAAGGGGCGCTACCCCGACAAGGCGGCCGGCAAGAAGATCGCGGGCCTGCTGCGCGCGGTGGCCGACCAGCTGGACGTCTAGTCCCGGTTCAGTCCCGCACGAATTCCAGCGCATCGCGGCCGAGGGGCGGTACGAGCCCCTCGGCCGCGGCGCGTGTCAGGAGGCCGCGCACCGCGGCGTAGCCGTCCTCGCCGAGGTCGGCGGTGAACTCGTTGACGTAGAGCCCGATGTGCCGCTCGGCCACGGCCGGGTCCATCTCCTGGGCGTGCTCCAGTACGTAGGGCCTCGACGCCTCGGGGTCGTCCCAGGCGAGCCGCACGGAGGTGCGGGCCGACTCGGCGAGCAGCCGCAGCGTGTCCTCGCCGAGCGAGCGCTTGGCGATGATCGCGCCGAGCGGGATGGGCAGACCGGTCGTCGACTCCCAGTGCCGGCCCATGTCGGCGAGGCAGTGCAGGCCGTAGTTCTGGTACGTGAACCGGGCTTCGTGGATGACGAGTCCGGCGTCGACCTTGCCGTCGCGCACCGCGGGCATGATCTCGTGGAACGGCATGACGACGACCTCGCCGACCCCGCCCGGCAGGACATCCGCCGCCCACAGCCGGAACAGCAGGTACGCCGTCGACTTCTCGCTCGGCACGGCGACCGTTTTGCCGGTGAGGTCCACTCCGGCTTCCCTGGTGAGGACGAGCGGGCCGCAGCCCCGGCCGAGCGCGCCGCCGCACGGCAGCAGCGCGTACTCCTCAAGGACCCATGGCAGCACCGCGTACGACACCTTGAGTACGTCGAACTCGCCGCGCTCGGCCATGCCGTTGGTGATGTCGATGTCGGCGAACGTCACGTCGAGTCCGGGCGCGCCGGGCACCCGGCCGTGCGCCCAGGCGTCGAAGACGAAGGTGTCGTTCGGGCAGGGAGAGTAGGCGATCTTCAGCGACGGTTCAGTGCTCATGTGATGTCCAACTCTCCAGTACGGGCGGGAGCTTCCCGAATGCGTCGGTGAGGGCGGCGAGCGCGTCGCCGATCCGCCAGGCCGAACGGTCGCGCGGGCCGACCTCGTTGGAGATCGCGCGGATTTCGAGGGTGGGCAGGCCGTACTGGTCGGCGGCCTCGGCGACACCGAAGCCCTCCATCGCCTCGGCGGCGGCCGAGGGGTGGCGGGCCAGGAGTTCGGCGGCGCGCCCGGCGGTGCCGGTGGCGGTGGTGACGGTGAGGACCACGCCCGTGACGGCGCCGAGGGCCCGGGAGACGTCCTCGCGGAGGGCGGGCGGGGCGCCCAACCGGTCGCGGCCGAAGCCCAGTTCGGGCAGCGGGACGAAGCCGTCGGGGGAGTCGGCGCCCAGGTCGGCGGCGATGAGCTCCGATGCGACGACGAGCGAGCCGAGCGGCGCGACGCCGGGGAAGCCGCCGCCGATCCCGGCCGACACGACCAGGCCGTACGGGGCGCGGGCGAGGGCCTTGGCGGTGCCGGCCGCGGCCGCCGCGGGGCCCACCCCGGCAGGCAGTACGTCGATGCTGTGGCCGCCGCGGCGGAAACGGGCCGGCCGCTCGGGCGGTTGTGCGCCGGGCGATGCGTATCCGGCGTGGGCGAGACCGGCGGCGACGGCATCCGCCTCCGCCGCCACCGCGGTCACGACCAGCACACGCATCAGGCGGGGCCCGGCCGTCAGGAGTTGGTGCGCTTGAGCGTGAAGCTCCAGACCGACTCGGGCTTGTTGTCCTGGTCGACCTGAATGATGCTGACCTTCTTCTCCTTCGGCGCGGCACCCTGCCCGCCGGTCGAGAAGACGTCGGCGCCGGGGAAGCTCCGGTAGGTCTGGGCGGACGGCTCGGTGATCGGGCTGCCGTCGAGCAGCGCGATCCACTTGCTGCCGTCCTCGACGACCTTGGGGTCGACGCCGAGGCGCAGGGTCGAGCCGGGCGCGTAGTTGATCGACTTGGCGTCCTTGACGCCGCTGAGGCAGCTGGTGAGCTTGGCCTCGGCGAGCGGCTTGCCGTCGCCGCGGCAGGACGCCTCGGTGCTGACGGAGTGCGTGCCGACCGTCACGGTCGCGAGAGGCGTCGGCTTGTCGCAGGCGGAGAGGACGAGGAGTCCGGCGGAGGCAGCGGCGAGTGCGAGGCCGGCCCGGCGGGTCCTACCGGAAGTGAACGCAACGGTCATGAAGCGAAGGCTATCGGTCGCCCCCGGCCAAGCCGCGCGGGGGTGCGGCGTGCCGCGTCGTCCGTCGCCGTACATCCGTCGTCCGTCGCTCATGCCACCCGCGGATGCGGGGTGCCGCGCCGGGCCGCGCCGAGCAGGCCCCGTACCGAGACGGCCGCTCCGAGGGCCAGCAGGGCCGCGGCCACCGACATGCCGAGGATGCCGTTCAGCGGCAGCGCTATGCCGATCGCGCCGCCGAGCACCCAGGCCACCTGGAGCAGCGTCTCCGAGCGGGCGAACGCGGACGTACGGACCTCTTCCGGTACGTCGCGCTGGATCATCGCGTCCAGGGACAGTTTGGCGAGCGCCTGGGTGAACCCGGCCGTCGCGCCGAGCACGGCGACCATCAGGCCGCTGAAGAACGCCGCCGACAGGACGGCAGCTCCCAGCGCGATGGTCAGCATGGTCACGATCAGCACCTCGGGCCCGCGGGCCCGCAGCAACGAGCCGACCGCCGTGCCCAGCGCGTTGCCGACGCCCGCCGAGACGCCGACGATGCCGAGCGAGACGGCCGCGCTCTGCCCGGACAGGGGGTGTTCGCGCAGCAGGAACGCCAGGAAGAAGATCAGGAACCCGGAGAGCGCGCGCAGCGCGGCATTGGCGTACAGACCGTTCAGGACGGACACGCCGACCGTACGCAGGCTGGGCTTGCGGCCGCTGCGGTCGGAGAGCTGCGCCCTGGCCTCGCCCTTCGCCGAGTCGACCTTGTGGGGCAGCGTGAACGCCAGGAACGTACCGCCGACGAAGATGCAGAACGCCCCGTAGAGCGGCCACTGGGGCCCGATGCGGGAGAGCCCGGCGCCGATCGGGGCGGCGATGCCGGTGGCGAGCAGGCCGGCCAGCGTGACCCGCGAATTGGCCTTCACCAGGGAGAAGCGGGGTGGCAGCAGGCGCGGCACCACGGCGCTCCTGACCACGCCGTATGCCTTGGACGCGACCAGCACGCCGAGGGCCGCGGGATAGAGCTCCAGGCCGCCGGTGGCGACCGCGCCGGACATCGTCAGGGCGAGCAGCGCGCGGGCCAGCATCGCGCCGGCCATCGCGGCGCGCCGGCCGTGCGGCATCCGGTCGAGCAGCGGGCCGATCACCGGCGCCAGGAGAGTGAACGGCGCCATCGTGATCGCGAGGTAGAGGGCGACCCGGCCGCGCGCCTGGTCGGTCGGCACGGAGAAGAACACGGTCGAGGCGAGCGCCACGGTGATCATCACGTCGCCGGCGCCGTTCACCGCGTGCAACTCGATCAGTTTGCCGAGCCCCGACTCACCGGCGCCGTGCGCGTGGGTCGCTTTTCTGATCGAACGGACCGTTCCGGTGATCGGCAGATGCAGGGCGCGGCCCACCGTCCGGCCTGCCTTGCGCAGGCGGCCGGCGGTGTCCGAGGACCCTGACGACCTTGCGGTTGCCACCCCGCCATAGTGCCCCAAGCCCGTCCGACCCGAACCAGGATTCGGACGCGCAGGTGGGCCGGGGGCCACGAAGGGGGTAGCGTGACAGGCGCGCCGCCCGCGGCTGCCCAAGGCCGCGCGCCTCTCCGCGATCCCGCAGAATGGATCGCAGAAGGTGCGCCTCCACGCTCATACGGAGCAAGGGGGGTCCCCTTGGTCAGTGAAACTGGACAGCCGCTGGGCAGTTGATCGCCCGGGCGCGGACGTTGACGCGGCCCCCTGGTCCGCTCCGCCCGCCGCCCGTACGCATTCGGCTCCCCGGCGCACCCGTGAGACGGCGTAGGAGAGAAGCGAGACCTGTGAGTGCTGCGACGACGCGAAGCCGTACCCCTGACCGCCTGTGCGCCGAGGCGGTCGACCTAGCCCGCGAGGCGGCGGAGGAAGCCGCCGCACCCGGTGTGGTCGGCGAGCATGTGGCCCTGGTTTCGGAGGGCGACCGGGTCGTCACGCACCTCTTCGAGTGCAAGGAGCTCGGCTACCGGGGCTGGCGCTGGGCGGTGACCGTCGCCCGGGCGTCGCGCGCCAAGCTGGTCACCCTGGACGAGACGGTTCTGCTGCCCGGTCCGGACGCGCTGCAGGCACCGGAGTGGGTGCCGTGGAGCGAGCGCCTCCGGCCGGGCGACATGGGCCCCGGCGACCTGCTGCCCACCGAGGCCGACGACCTGCGCCTGGAGCCCGGGTACTCCGGCGAGGACGCACCGCCGCCGAACTCCGTGGTCTCCGAGGAGATGGCCGAGCGCGTCGACGCGGAGGACGCCGAGCTGTCCGACCTGGAGGCTCCGGCGGCCACCGCGCGCGGCTCCATCGCGGCCGTCGCCGAGGAACTCGGCATGCGGCGGGTGCGGGTCCTCTCCCGCTACGGGCTGCACACGGCGGCCGACCGGTGGGAGGAGTCCTTCGGCGGCAAGACCGCGATGGCCCAGGCGGCGCCGGCCTCGTGCGTGTCGTGCGCGTTCCTCGTCCCGATCGCGGGATCGCTCTCCCAGGCGTTCGGGATCTGCGCCAACGAATTCGGTCCTGCGGACGGGCGTGTCGTGGCCCTGGACTACGGCTGCGGTGGGCACTCCGAGGCGGCGGTCATGCCGAAGCCGCCCCGTCCGGCGCCGCCGGTCCTGGACACGGTGGCCCCCGACGTCCTGGCCCTGCGGCCCCCGCGTGAGGGCTCCGTCCCGGACACCGCCCCGGACGCGACGGAGGATCTGGGCCACTCGTAGGGGGCCCATCGGGGGTGTCCGGGCTCCGCCCGCACCCCCGAAATGCCTGGGGCTGCGCCCCCTGCACCCCGGGGATGTTCGCCCACCCGCAGCCCGGGGTTGCCGGGCCCGGGCCCCTGGGGGCGCTGGCCCACCTGCCCGCCCGTGACGGGGGTGGAGAGGGCTGAGCCCTGGGGCTGCGCCCCAGACCCCGGGGAGTTTGCCCACCCGCCCGCCCGTGCGAGGGGTTGAGAAGGCTGAGCCCTGGGGCTGCGCGCCAGTCCCCGGCGGGGGCTCTGCCCCCTGCGCCCCCAGGGGAGTTCGTCCGCCCTCCCCCAGGCTCTTAGGGAGCAGGGGTCCCATCCCGTGACGGGGGTTGGCTGGTTCGGCTCCTGGGGCTGCGCCCCAGACCCCCGGTGGGGACTGCGTCCCCTGCCCCCCCTTTTTCGGGGCTCCGCCCCGGACCCCGTTCGCGCCTGAAGGGCGCTCGTCCTCAATCGCCGGACGGGCTTGTGGTGGGCTGGCCTCCGTGATGGCCGGGCAATCCGGGCATGTCCGCATGGTCACCCCGCCAAGTCCGACGCTGTCAGGGGCGCGGGGAACTGCGCGATCAGCCATCCACGGTCCGCAGCCGAATGGCCACGCATCACACCGGCCCCCCGGAGGCCAGGCGGCGGAGCCGCGGAGTGTCACAGCGGGAAGGGGTGGGGAGGGGCCGCCGGGGTCTGGGACGGAGCACCGGCGCACCCCGCCGAACCGCAACCCCGCCCCCGGAGGGACGCACCCGGGCACGGGCGGGGCGGGGGGAATTGAGGGACCGCGGGCGGCGCGCGGTACCTTCGGCCCGCAGCCCCGGCACCCGCGGGGGCAGGACAGAGCGGAGTACGGCGTGATCGTCAAGGCGATGGCGGCCGAAGGGGCCGACCCCTTCGGGACGGCGCGGCTGCGGCGCGGGGTCCTGAACGCCTGGGGCGCGGGCCCGGCCAGATTCCGCGAGGACGCCAACGCCGAGGAGGACCTCGCGCTCGGCGGCTACCGAGACCGCCTCGTCGTGGAGCTCGCCCAGAACGCCGCCGACGCAGCCGCCCGGGCGCGTACCACCGGCCGGCTCCGGCTGACCCTGCACCCTGCCACCCACGACACCCCCGCCCTGCTGGCCGCCGCCAACACCGGCGCGCCCCTGGACGCGCTCGGCGTCGAGTCGCTGTCCACGCTGCGCGCCAGCGCCAAGCGCGCCGACACCGAGGTGGCCGTGGGCCGGTTCGGCGTCGGGTTCGCCGCGGTGCTCGCCGTCAGCGACGAGCCCGCCGTGGTGGGACGTACCGGCGGCGTGCGTTGGTCGCTCGCCGAGGCCCGGGAACTGGCCGCCGACGCCGCCCGCGTCAGCCCCGGCCTGGGCGACGAACTGCGCCGCCGCGACGGGCACGTACCGCTGCTGAGGCTGCCGCTGCCCGCCGAGGGCGCCGCCCCCGAGGGCTACGACACCGTCGTGGTGCTCCCGCTGCGCGACGGCACCGCCGAGGATCTCGTACGCCGCCTCCTCGACGGCATCGACGACGCCCTCCTCCTCACCCTCCCCGGCCTGACCGAGATCGTCGTCGAAACCCCGGACGGGACACGGGTGTTGCGGCGCTCCGTGCCCGACGACGGCGACGGCTACGTGCATATTGACGACACTCGCGACGAGGGCACTCATCGCTGGCGGGTCGTCAGTCATCACGGGGCCATCACCCCGGACCTGCTCGCCGACCGGCCCGTCGAGGAGCGGCTGCGGCCGCACTGGACGGTGACCTGGGCGGTCCCGGTCGACGAGGACGGCGCGCCCGCACGGCCCCGTACCACGGCCGTGGTGCACGCGCCCACCCCCACCGACGAGCCGCTCGGCATCCCCGCGCTGCTCATCGCCTCGTTCCCGCTCGACACCGCGCGCCGCCATCCCGCGCCCGGCCCGCTCACCGACTTCCTGGTGGGGCGCGCGGCCGACGCGTACGCCGAACTCCTCGGCGCCTGGCGGCCGGTGTCGACCGGCACCGTCGACCTGGTGCCCGGCCCGCTCGGCCGGGGCGAGCTGGACGGCGCCCTGCGCGCGGCGGTCCTGGAACGGCTGCCCCGCGTCGCGTTCCTGGCGCCCGCCGCGCCCACCGAGGAACTCGTCGCGCTGCGCCCGTTCGAGGCGGAGGTCGTCGAGGGCGCGGGCGCCGACACGGTGCGCGTCCTCGCCGAAGTCCTGCCCACCCTGCTGCCCGCCGGTCTCGAACGCCGTCCGGAACTGCGCACGTTGGAGGTCGGGCGGCTGCCGCTCGGCGACGCCATCGAGCGGATCGCCGGGGCCGAGCGGGCCCCCGAGTGGTGGTACCGGCTGTACGACACGCTCGCCGGGGTCGACCCCGACCGGCTTTCCGGGCTCCCCGTGCCGCTCGCGGGCGGCCGCACCGTGATCGGCCCCCGCCAGATCCTGCTGCCGCTCTCCGACACCCCCGCCGACCTCGGCCGCCTCGGTCTGAAGGTCGCCCACCCGGACGCCGCCCACCCCCTGCTCGAAAAGCTCGGCGCGCTGCCCGCGACCCCGCGCGCCGTTCTGACGACCCCTCAGGTGCGGGCGGCCGTCGCCGGGTCGCTCGACAGCGGCGAGATCTGGGACGAGGACGCCCTCGACGCGGACGAACTCGCCGACACCGTACTGACGTTGGTGCGCGAGGCGAATCTCTCGCCCGGAGACGAACCCTGGCTCGGCGCGCTCGCCCTGCCCGACGAGGACGGTGAACTCGCCCCCGCCGGCGAACTCGTCCTGCCCGGATCGCCCTTCGCCGCCGTCATCCGCGAGGGTGAACTTGCCGAGGTCGACCGGGAGTTGGCGGACCGCTGGGGAGAGCAGCCGCTCACGGCGTGCGGGGTGTCGGCGACCTTCGCCCTCGTACGCGCCACCGATGTCGTCCTGGACCCGGACGAACTGGAGCCTCGCGACGGCGACTTCGCCGAACCGGACGACGCGGGCCTCCTGGACGCGGTGGACGTCTGGTGCGAAGACGCCCTGGACCGCCTGCCGGACTCGCCCGTGCCCCCGGTCGCCACGGAGATCGTCGCGGTCCGGGACCTGGACCTGGTGGACGACGACTGCTGGCCGCAGGCCCTCGCCCTGCTGGCCCGGCCGCCGCTGCGCGACGCGCTGATCCAGCCGGTGCGCGTCCTGCTGCCCGACGGCACGACCGAATCCGTCCGCCCCTACACCGCCTGGTGGCTGCGCGATCACCCGGTGCTCGGCGGCCGCCGCCCCGCCGGCCTGCGCGCGGCGGGCTCCGACCCGCTGCTTGCCGGGCTGTACGAGTCCGCGGACGCGACGGGCTTCGACGACGCGCAGGTCCTGCGGGCGCTGGGGGTACGCACGTCGGTGCCGGCGCTGCTCGACGAGCCGGGGGGCGCGGCGGAGCTGCTCGGCCGCCTGTCCGACGAGACACGCCCGGTGTCCGGGTCCCAGCTCCACGCCCTGTACACGGCGTTGGCGGACCTGGACCCCGAGCAGGTGACGTTGCCGGACGAGCTGCGGGTGGTGGTGGACGGGGAGGTGCGGGTGGTCGACGCATCGGAGGCTGTGGTCGCGGACGCACCGGACTTGCTGCCGCTCGCTGCCGGCCGGGCCCTGCTGCCGGTCGCTCCGGCCCGCGCGGCCGAGCTCGCGGAGCTGCTCCAGGTGGGGCGGCTGAGCGAGCTGGGGTCGGCGGAGGTGACGTCGACGGGCGTCGAGCACGAGGTGCCGGAGGCGGTCCGGGCCTTGCTGGGCCCGTCCACGCCCGCGACGTACGTCGAGCACGAGGAACTCCTGGCGGGCGGTGTGGAACTGGACTGGCGCCGACCGGCCGACGGGGTGGTCCACGCGGCGACCCTGGAGGGCGTGGCAGCGGGCCTCGCCTGGGCGGCGGGCCAGTGGCCTCGCCGCTTCGAGGTGGCCGCGCTGTTGGAGGACCCCTCCAGGACGGAGGAACTGGCCCGGGACCGCTGGTTCGACTAGACACCCTGGACGGACCCGCCCACCCCTCGCAGGGGAGGGCGGGCGGGCCGGCCCCTAGTCGGGCCAGCGGCGTACGACCCAGCGCCATGCCAGTTCCAGCACTCCCGACGCCACCACCGCGATGCCGACGGCGGTCCACGGCATCACCGCCCCCACCAGCTTCAGCGCGAAGAAGTGCTGCAGCCACGGCACCGCGAGCACCAGCAGGAACGCCGCGCCCATGGCCACCACGAGCGCGATCCGCCACCACGTGTACGGGCGGGCGATGATCGCCAGGACCCACATCGAGACCAGGAACAGCGTCAGGGTCGTGACGCTCGTTTCCGCGTCCAGTTCGCCCGGGCCCGTGTAGTACGCCCGCGCGATCATGTACGTCACGAACGTGGCCACCGCCGCGATGACCCCGCTGGGGATCGCGTACCGCATCACCCTGCGCACGAAGTGCGGTTTGGCGCGCTCCTTGTTGGGGGCCAGGGCCAGGAAGAACGCCGGGATGCCGATCGTGAACGTCGAGAGAAGGGTCAAGTGGCGCGGCAGGAACGGGTATTCCACCTGCGAGCACACCACGAACACCGCGAGCAGGACCGAGTACACCGTCTTCGTCAGGAACAGCGTCGCCACCCGCGTGATGTTGCCGATCACCCGCCGGCCCTCCGCCACCACCGACGGCAGGGTGGAGAAGCTGTTGTTGAGCAGCACGATCTGGGCCACCGCTCGCGTCGCCTCCGAGCCCGAGCCCATGCTCACGCCGATGTCCGCGTCCTTGAGGGCCAGGACGTCGTTCACGCCGTCGCCGGTCATCGCCACCGTGTGGCCCCGGGACTGGAGGGCCGCCACCATGTCGCGCTTCTGCTGCGGGGTGACCCGGCCGAAGACCGCGTTGGAGTCGAGGACGTCGGCCATCTCGGCCTGGTCGGCGGGGAGCCGGCGGGCGTCGACCGTATTGGCCGCGCCGGGCAGGCCGAGCTTTCCGGCCACCGCGCCCACCGACACCGCGTTGTCGCCGGAGATGACCTTGGCCTGGACGTTCTGTTCCTCGAAGTAGCGCAGGGTGTCGGACGCGTCGGGCCGCAGCCGCTGTTCGAGGACGACAAGCGCGCTGGCCTTGGCGTCGGAGGCGATCTCGGGGTCGTCGAGCTCGCGGGAGGCACGGGCGAGCAGCAGGACGCGCAGGCCCTTCTCGTTCAGCGTGTCGATCTCCGCAAGCGCCGGGTCGCCCGGCTTCAGGAGTACGTCGGGCGCGCCCAGCAGCCAGGTGCTGTTCTCGCCGTCTCCCTCGCTGAAGGCGGCGCCGCTGTACTTGCGGGCGGAGGAGAACGGCAGCGACTCGGTGCAGCGCCACACCTCGCTGTCCGGATAGGCGTCGATGATCGCCTGGAGGGAGGCGTTCGGGCGCGGGTCGGACTCGCCGAGCGCGCCGAGCACTTTGCGTACGTACGCCTCGTCCGAGCCGTTCAGGGGGCGCAGCTCCGTGACGTCCATGCCGCCCTCGGTGAGCGTGCCCGTCTTGTCGAGGCACACCACGTCGACGCGGGCCAGGCCCTCGATCGCGGGCAGTTCCTGCACCAGGCACTGCTGGCGGCCGAGCCGGATGACGCCGATCGCGAAGGCGACCGACGTCAGCAGCACGAGGCCTTCCGGGATCATCGGGACGATGCCGCCGACGGTGCGGGCGACGGAGTCCTTGAAGTTGTTGTCCTTGACCACGAGCTGGCTGATGACCAGGCCGAGCGCGGTCGGGATCATCATCCAGGTGACGTACTTGAGGATGGTGGAGATGCCACTGCGCAGCTCGGAGTGGACGAGGGTGAACCGGCTCGCCTCCTCGGCGAGTTGAGCCGCGTACGCCTCGCGGCCGACCTTGGTGGCGGTGAACGCGCCGCCGCCCGCGACCACGAAGGCGCCCGACATCATCTTGTCGCCGGGCTTCTTCAGGACCGGGTCGGCCTCGCCGGTCAGGAGGGATTCGTCGACCTCCAGGCCGTCCGCCTCGACCGCCTCGCCGTCCACCACGATCTTGTCGCCGGGCCCGAGTTCGATGACGTCGCCGAGCACGATCTCGGAGGTGGAGATCTCGGCGGCCCGCCCGTCGCGCCGCACCGTGGGCTTCGCCTCGCCGATGACCGCGAGCCCGTCCAGGGTCTTCTTGGCGCGCATCTCCTGGATGATGCCGATGCCGGTGTTGGCGATGATCACGAAGCCGAAGAGGCTGTCCTGGATGGGCGCGACGACCAGCATGATCGCCCAGAGCACGCCGATGATCGCGTTGAACCGGGTGAAGACGTTGCCGCGGACGATCTCCGCGGTGGACCGGCTGCTGCGGACCGGAACGTCGTTGACCTCGCCGCGCGCCACCCGCTCGGCGACCTCGGCCGACGTCAGCCCACCGGCCCGCCCCGCCGGCGCGGGACACTTCATGGGATGGACGGGGTCGAGCTCCGCCCCGGCGTCGATATTGGCGCGCTGCGTCATGATTTCGACGGTACGGGGGGAATGGCCGCTTCACCTGCCGGGACGGCCGAACATCCGACCCTGGTAGGAGGCGAATGGTCCTCTGGCGGTACGCAGGGCCCGGGAGTTACTGACTTTCGGCCCTTGTGTCCCGCTCGGCGTCGGCCGCCTGTTGTGCGGCGTGCCGCTTGATCGCCGCGTCGCGGCCGCGGACGTACCAGATGCCGATGAGGCCGAGGCCGCCGCCGGCCAGGCACGTCCATACCCACCACAGGTGGCCGTGGTCGTCGAACCAGCCGTAGAAGGGGAGCTGGACGAGGAAGAGGACGAACCAGAGGATCGTGCCGCCGGTGATGGTGGCGACCACGGGGCCCTCAAGGGGCTCCGGCGCCTCGTGCTTCGGTGTCCACTTCGCCATGCGATCAGTGTAGGGCGCGGCTATTCCCGGGAATCCGGCCTGCGGGCGGCCCAGTCGGCCCTTGGGTCTACGCGCGGAGATGGTGATCTTCGCCTTATGTATTCATACTGAAACGGCTTACGGCTGACTCATTCTGTTCGTTAAAACGTCCAAAGAAGTTCGGGTACGTGCCGTTTCCCCGCCCCTTCACGACTGAGGTTCCGCATGCCCCCCTCGGCCCCCGACAAGGTCGACGCCGCAGCTCAGCCGCCGGCACCCGCCCAGCCGACCAACGGCCTGGACCGCTACTTCAAGATCTCCGAGCGGGGCTCCACCATCGCCCGTGAGATCCGTGGCGGATTCGCGACCTTCTTCGCGATGGCGTACATCATCGTGCTGAACCCGATCATTCTCGGCAGCGCGAAGGACATGTACGGTCACCAGCTCAACAGCGGGCAGCTGGTCACCGCGACCGTGCTCACGGCGGCCTTCACCACGCTGCTCATGGGCGTCATCGGCAATGTGCCGATCGCGCTCGCGGCGGGGCTCGGCGTCAACACCGTGGTCGCGCTCCAGCTGGCGCCCCGGATGAGCTGGCCCGATGCCATGGGCATGGTCGTCCTGGCCGGCTTCGTGGTGATGCTCCTGGTCGCCACCGGGCTGCGCGAGCGTGTCATGAACGCGGTGCCGCTAGGCCTGCGCAAGGGCATCGCGATCGGCATCGGCCTGTTCATCATGCTGATCGGCCTGGTCGACTCCGGCTTCGTCTCGCGCATCCCGGACGCCGCGCACACCACCGTGCCGCTCGAACTCGGCGGCAACGGGCACCTGCTCGGCTGGCCGGTCCTGGTCTTCGTCCTCGGCGTGCTGCTCACGCTCGCGCTGATGGTCCGCAAGGTGCCGGGCGCGATCCTGATCTCCATCGTGGCGATGACGATCCTCGCGATGATCATCAATGCGGTGGCCAAGGTGCCGTCCTGGGGCCTGACCACCCCGAAGTGGCCGGGCAACCCCGTCGACACCCCGGACTTCGGGCTCGTCGGCCAGGTCAGCCTCTTCGGCGGGTTCTCCAGGGTCGGCGTCCTGACCGGCGTCCTGTTCGTCTTCACCGTGCTGCTCTCGTGCTTCTTCGACGCGATGGGCACGATCATGGGCGTCAGCGACGAGGCGGGCCTGACCGACTCCCAGGGCAACATGCCCGGCATGAACCGGGTCCTGTTCGTCGACGGCATCGCGGTCGCGGCGGGCGGCGCGTCGTCCTCGTCCGCCACCACCTGCTTCGTGGAGTCCACGGCGGGCGTCGGCGAGGGGGCGCGGACCGGCTTCGCGAACGTGGTCACGGGCGGGCTCTTCACCGTCTCCCTCTTCCTGACCCCGCTCGCCACGATGGTGCCCTCCCAGGCCGCCACTCCCGCGCTGCTCGCGGTCGGCTTCCTGATCCTGTCCGCCTCGATCAAGGAGATCGACTGGGCGGACTGGACGATCGCCATCCCGGCCTTCGTGACGATGCTGATGATGCCGTTCACGTACTCGATCACCAACGGCATCGGCATGGGCTTCATCACGTTCACGGTGCTGCGGCTGGTGGCCGGGCGGGCCCGCGAGATCCCGGTCGCGATGTACATCGTCTCGGCGGTGTTCGCCTTCTACTACCTGATGCCGGCGCTGGGCCTGACGTAACCCCCCGGGGCTGTGCGACCAGCCGCGCACGGCCCGCACCCGACAGCGAACCGGGTTTCAAGGGGCGGGAGGGCTGCGCGGAACGGCTGTCGGCGCGGTGCGGCTACGCCGCCCCGTAGAACCGCTCCGTCTCGTCCACCGCCGCGTTGAAGCGTTCGTCGAAGTCGTCGCGTATGAGCGTCCGGACCACATAGTCCTGGACGCTCATTCCGCGTTTCGCGGCATGGTGCCTGAGCCGTTCGAGCAGCTCACCGTCTATCCGCAGGCTGAGCACGCTGGTCCCCATGGAGCGAGGGTCGCCGCCCGCAGGGGCCGCGCGCGTCACTTTCCGCAGGCGTCTCACTCGTTCGGGTGAAGTGTGGCGCGATGGCGCCGGTGTGGCGCTGGACACCTGGGCTTAACCCAGTGGTATTTAGCCAGAGTAATGAGTTATGCTAACGAACATGTCTGACCTGTCCCACGGCAGCGGCGAGGACGCCGCCGCCGTGAACTCCCTGCGCTCGGCCGTCATGCGTCTTGGCCGGCGCCTCAAGCACCAGCGCGTCGACGAATCGCTCAGCCCGACCGAGATGTCGGTGCTCGGCACCCTGGCCCGCTGCGGCTCGGCCACCCCCGGTGAGCTGGCCCGCAAAGAGCACGTACAGCCGCCGTCGATGACCCGAATCGTCGCCCTGCTTGAGGCGAAGGGCCTGGTCAGGCTGGAGCCGCATCCCGACGACCGCCGACAGAAGGTGGTCAGCCAGACCGAAGAGGCCGAGGCGATGCTCGAAGAGAGCCGCCGAAAGCGCAACGCCTGGCTGGCTTCCCTCGCGGAAGGCCTGGACGAGGACGAATGGGCGAAGCTGCGCGCGGCCGCCCCGGTCCTGGAGAAGCTCGCACACCTGTAAACGCGCATCGCTAGGAGGCGAACACTTTTTGAGTACGGGACCCGGATCACCATCCGCCCCCGCACCTACCCCCACCTACAACAAGCGCGGCGGGGGGACGTTCTCCTCGCTCGCGGTACGCAATTACCGGCTGTTCTTCTCCGGCGCCATCGTGTCCAACATCGGCACCTGGATGGCCCGGATCACCCAGGACTGGCTGGTCCTGACGATCACCGGCTCCTCCGTGGCGGTGGGCATCACCACCGCCATGCAGTTCCTGCCGATGCTCCTGTTCGGCCTGTACGGCGGCGTCATAGCCGACCGCTTCGCCAAGCGGAACATCCTGTTCGTCACGCAGGCGGCGATGGGCCTCGGCGGCCTCTTCCTCGCCGTGATGACCCTGTCAGGACACGTCCAGGTGTGGCACGTCTACCTGACGGCCTTCTTCACCGGCCTGGTCACCGTCGTCGACAACCCGACCCGGCAGTCGTTCGTCTCCGAGATGGTCGGGCCCGACCGGGTGCGCAACGCGGTCAGCCTCAACTCGGCGAACTTCCAGTCCGCCCGGCTCGTCGGCCCCGCCGTCGCGGGCGCCGTCATGGCGGCCGTCGGACCCGGCTGGGCGTTCCTCGCCAACGGCCTGTCCTTCACCGCCCCGCTGATCATGCTGACGCTGATGCGGACCAAGGAGCTCCAGCCGACCCGCCTCGCCCCGCGCGGCAAGGGCCAGCTGAAGGAAGGCCTCGCGTACGTCTCCGAACGGCCCGAGCTGATCTGGCCGATCGTGCTCGTCGGCTTCGTCGGCACCTTCGGGTTCAACTTCCCGATCTGGCTGAGCGCGTTCGCCTCCGACGTCTTCCACGGCGACTCCGGCATGTACGGCCTGTTCAACAGCCTGATGGCGATCGGCTCGCTGATCGGCGCGCTGCTCGCGGCCCGGCGGTCCTCCACGCGCCTGCGGATGCTGGCGCTCGCGGCCGGACTGTTCGCGGTGCTCGAACTCGTCGCCGCCGGAGCCCCCGACCTCGGCGTGTTCATGGCGCTGCTCATCCCGGTCGGCATCCTCGGCCTGACGGTGAACGTGACCGCCAACGCCTCGGTGCAGATGGCCACCGACCCCGAGATGCGGGGCCGCGTGATGAGCCTGTTCATGATGGTCTTCACCGGCGGCACCCCGCTGGGCGGCCCGCTCTTCGGCTGGCTGACCGACGTCTACGGCGTCCGCGTCAGCCTCGCGCTCGGCGGCCTCATCTGCGGTGCGGCGGCGATCGGCGTCGGCCTGATGCTGGCCCGCGCGGCCAACCTGCGCCTGAAGGTCGACGTACGGCCCGGCCACCGGCACCTCGCATTCGTCCCGAGGAATCCGGCCCTGGTGACGGCCGCCTGACGGCACGCGGAACGTGAACGGCCCGGCCCCCGCATGCGGGGGCCGGGCCGTTTCCCGTACCGGGTTCAGAAGATGTCGCTCCTCGCCCAGTTCCAGTCCTCGCGCCCCTCACCCAGGGTGCCCTTGCCCGTGCCCGGGTACGTCGTGAGCTCGCGGTCCGACTTGGCGAGGAGGTCGGGCGCGTTCCAGGCGAGGTCGTCAAGGACGTCGCCGACGCACAGCAGCGTCGGGTACTTCTCCCAGCCCCCGCTGCCGATCAGGACCCGCCGGCCGAACCCGCCGTGCCCGTTGCCGGGGTAGCGCCACAGCCTGCCCGTCGTGTCGCTGGCGACGACGTCACCGTGCCCGTCGCCGTCGAGGTCGCCCGTGGCGGTGAACGTCAGGGCCGAGCCCCAGCCGGCGCCGAGGCTCTCGCGCCGGCCGAAGCCGCCGTGGCCGTTGCCCGGGTACAGCCAGGCGTGCCCGGACGTGTCGAGGGCCATGAGGTCGCCATGGCCGTCGCCGTCGAGGTCGCCCACCGGCGCGAAGCGGCGCATGCCGGACCAGCCGGCACCCACGCGCGTGCGCTTGCCGAGGCGCCCGTCACCCTTGCCGGGGTACAGCCACAGCACGCCGGCCCTGTCCCGGGCGAGCAGGTCCTCCTTGCCGTCTCCGGTGAGGTCGCCGTGCCGGGCCAGCGTCATGCCGTTCCAGCCGCGGCCGAGGTAGGTGCCGTTCCCGTTGCCGTCCAGGAAGTAGAGGCTGCCGTTCCAGTTGCGCTGGAGGAGGTCGGCCTGGCCGTCGCCGTTGAGGTCGCCGAAGGGCAGCGCCTTCGCGTCCTCGCCGTCGCCGGAGTTCCAGTCGGAGTACTCCTTGCCCGACTGGCACTCGCGCAGCGTCCGCCCCCAGCGGAACGAGCTGTTCTCGTCCTTGCGGGGCTTCGCGCCGTGCGGCGGGACGGGCTTGGGCGGGGTGCCTATGCCCGGGGCGCGCACGTACATGTCGCGGCCCGGGTCCAGGTACTGGAACTCCGCCGGGCTCCACATGCACGAGAAATCCCCGCCCGAGCGGTTGTAGACGGCCGGCGCCTCGTCGTCCCACGGCTCGGCGGAGGCCTGCGGGCCCGCGTACGCGTCCATCGGAGCCTGGTTGTCGGCATGGTCGAAGACGCAGAACTTGCCCACCGGACAGTGGTCGAAGCCCACGGAGGCGTCGGCCGGGGCGACCGCGGTCGCGGTGAACCCCACGACGGCGGCAGCCGTCGCCAAAGCGGTGCGGATGGTCGGCCGCATGGATGAATTCCCCCCAGGGAAGCCGGGGCCGGGGCCCCGCAGAAACGAGCGACGGGATCCTACGCCCGCCCCTTCGGCGGCTCCGCACAGGGGCCCGATCTTGGTTGACTGTCCCCATGCGCCTCTTCGCCGCCGTACTCCCCCCAGCGTCGGCCATCGACGAACTCGGCCGCGCGGTGAGGCAGTTGGAGCACCTGCCCGGCGCGCAGGGGCTGCGCTGGACCGGGCGCGAAGGCTGGCACCTCACCCTCGCGTTCATGGGCGAGACCGACGAGGCGGTCCTGGCCGAGCTGCACGAGCGGCTGCGCAGGGCGGCTCGCCGCACCGACCCGTTCACACTGCGGCTGCACGGCGGCGGCCGCTTCGACGGGCGCGCCCTGTGGACCGGCGTCGCGGGCGGCCTCGACCAGCTGCGGCTGCTCGCCGAACGCGCGGACGCCGCCGCCCGCCGCTCCGGCATCCCGATGGACCAGCACCGCCGCTATGTGCCGCACCTCACCCTGGCGCGGTCCCGGGCGCCGATGGACCTGAAGCCGTACGTCGAAAGACTCGCCGCGTTCGAGGGCGGCCCGTGGCAGGTCGGCGAGTTGGCGCTGATCCGCAGCACCCTGCCGGGCGGCGGCACCCCCGGCGAGCGCCCCCGCTACGAGGCGGTCGCCCGCTGGCCGCTCGGCGGAGACGGTTAGGCTCAAGGGGTGGACCCGAAGACCAGGAACCGGATCATGGCCGGTGTGCTCGTGCTGATGTTCGTCGTCGTGGCGGTGGCGGCCGCCGTCGGCTGACCGCCCCGCCACGATCCCGTCCGGCTCGTACGGCCTACCAGGCGAAGGCCTCCGGGGACGGCCCGGGGCCCGGGAAGATGTCGTCGAGCGCGGTCAGGAACTCCTGCGGCAGGTCGAGTTCGACCGCCCGCAGCGGCGCGTCCAGCTGGCCGGCCGTGCGCGGCCCGACGATCGGACCCGCGACGCCCGGCCGGGTGAGCAGCCACGCCAGCGCCACCTCGGCGGGGTCGAGGTCGTGCTTGGCGACGAGCTCCTCGTACGCCTGGACCTGCTCCCGCACGCCCGGCTTCGCGAGGGTCTGGACCGCGATGCCGCCCTGGGAACGCGAACCCGAGCCCTCGCGCTCCTTGCGCAGGATGCCGCCGAGCATGCCGCCGTGCAGTGGCGACCAGGGGATGACCCCGAGCCCGTAGTCCACCGCCGCCGGGATGACCTCCATCTCGGCGCGGCGTTCGGCGAGGTTGTAGAGGCACTGCTCGCTGACGAGGCCGAGGCGGCCGTGCCGGGCGGCGGTCTCGTTGGCCTGGGCGATCTTGTATCCGGGGAAGTTGGACGAGCCGGCGTACAGGATCTTGCCCTGGGTGATCAGGACGTCGATGGCCTGCCAGATCTCCTCGAAGGGGGTCAGGCGGTCGATGTGGTGGAACTGGTAGATGTCGATGTGGTCGGTGCCGAGGCGCTTGAGCGATGCCTCCACCGAGCGGCGGATGTTGACCGCGGACAGCTTGTGGTGGTTGGGCCAGGGCTCGTCGACGCCCATGTTGGCGTAGAGCTTGGTGGCGAGGACGGTCTTGTCGCGCCGCCCGCCGCCCTTCGCGAACCAGCTGCCGATGATCTCCTCGGTACGGCCTTTGTTCTCGCCCCAGCCATACGCGTTGGCCGTGTCGAAGAAGTTGATGCCCGCGCCGAGCGCGGCATCCATGATCGCGTGGCTTGCGCCTTCGTCGGTCTGCGGTCCGAAGTTCATCGTCCCCAGGACGATCCTGCTCACCTGGAGACCCGTGCGTCCGAGCTGCGTGTACTTCATGGGAATCAAGCCAACGTCTTCGAGCGCGCTCAAGGCAAGGGGCCGGGCCGGGACTTCCCGGCCCCTTGGCGTACGCGACTACCAGGCGAAGGCCTCCGGGGAGGGGCCGGGGCCCGGGAAGATCTCGTCGAGCGCGCCGAGCAGCTCCTCGCTCAGCTCCAACTCCACGGCGCGCAGCGCCGATTCGAGGTGGGCGGGGGTGCGCGGGCCGACGATGGGGCCGGTCACGCCGGGCCGGGTGAGCAGCCAGGCCAGTGCCACCTCGCCGGGGTCGAGGTCGTGCTTGGCGAGCAGGTCCTCGTACGCCTGGATCTGCGCCCGCACGGCCGGGTCGGCCAGGCCCGCCGCCGAGCGGCCGCCCTTGGTGCGCGACCCGGCACCCTCGCGCTCCTTGCGCAGCGCGCCGCCGAGCAGGCCCTGGTGCAGCGGGGACCAGGGGATGACGCCGAGGCCGTACTCCTGGGCGGCCGGGATGATCTCCATTTCGGCGCGGCGTTCGGCGAGGTTGTAGAGGCACTGTTCGCTGACGAGGCCGAGGCGGCCGGTGCGGGCGGCGGTCTCGTTGGCCTGGGCGATCTTGTAGCCGGGGAAGTTGGACGTGCCCGCGTACAGGATCTTGCCCTGGGTGATCAGGACGTCGATCGCCTGCCAGATCTCCTCGAACGGGGTCGACCGGTCGACGTGGTGGAACTGGTAGATGTCGATGTGGTCGGTGCCGAGGCGCTTGAGCGAAGCCTCCACCGAGCGGCGGATGTTGACCGCCGACAGCTTGCTGTGGTTGGGCCAGGAGGGGGTGCTCCACTCCTTGCCCTGCGTCATGTCGCCGTACATCTTGGTGGCGAGGACGACCTTGTCGCGCCGGTCGCCGCCCTTCGCGAACCAGGAGCCGAGGATCTTCTCGGTGAGCCCCTTCTCCTCGTCCACGCCATAGATGTCAGCGGTGTCGAAGAAGTTGATGCCCGCGTCCAGGGCGGCGTCCATGATCGCGTGGCTGCCGGCCTCGTCGGTCAGCGGTCCGAAGTTCATCGTGCCGAGGACGAGACGGCTGACCTGGAGCCCGGTGCGTCCGAGCTGTGTGTACTTCATGGGGCCATCAAAGCGTGTTCGTGTGTGCTCAAGGCAAGGGTTCCGTTCAACTGCCCAGCCAGCTGGACGCGTCGAGGCGGAAGGCCTCCGGGGGTACGGCGGTGCGCAGCGAGGCTTCGAGCTCGCGCAGCCGGTCGCGGCCCAGCGTGTCGGCCCAACTCGCCCGCAGGTCGTCGAAGATGGCCGCCGACCGGGCGAGTGCGTCCAGGCCGTGCGGGGTGAGCCGGACCAGTTTGCGGCGGGCGTCGCCGGGGTCGTCGGCGCGCTCCGCGTAGCCGAGGGCGATGAGGCGGTCGACGGTCTTGCCGGCCGCCTGCTTCGAGACGCCGAGCCGCCGCCCGATCTCGCTGGCGGTCGACCCGGGCAGGCCGATGGCCTGGAGGGCGAAGCCGTGCGCGGGCCGGATGTCCGGGTGCCCCTGGCGCGCGAGCTCGGCGTGCAGCCGGTCGATGAGCGAGCGGAACCCGGCGAACAGGAGCAGCGGGAGCTCGTATCCGGGCGCGTCGGGGTGGCCCGCAGGCTCGGGGGCGGCGTTGTGCGCACCTCGATCCGCGCGGGAGCCGTTGCGCGAATCGACAACCTGGTTTACCTTTTTTTCGTCAACCACGTTGTCCATTCTAGGGCCCGGGTCCGATCCGGGCCGTACGGAAAGCGGAGTCGCGCCATGTCCCTGTTCACCGAGCACACCCTGGAATCGGCCCCGGCCGCCTCGCGCAAGTCGATGGAGGCGACCATCCGCCACCTGGGCCGGCTCACCCCGCCGGTCGCCCGGCTCGCCGGCTCCCCGCACCTTCTGGACGGCTTCCTCAAGCTGACGGGGATCTTCGAGCAGACCACCATGGCGCCGGTGGCGCGCGAGATCGTCGTCATGACGGTCGCCGTCCGCAACGAGTGCCACGTGTGCGTGGCCATGCACACCGGCAAGCTGCGCGAACTGGGCGCCGACGAGGGCCTGGTGACCGCCCTGCACGAGCGGCGCCCCCTCGCCGACCCCGAACTCGATGCCGTACGCCGCTTCACGCTGGCGGTCCTGGCGACGGCGGGCGGCGTCGAGGACGAGGCCGTCAAGGACTTCCTGTCGTACGGATACACCGAGCAGAACGCCCTCGAAGTGGTCCTCGGCATCGGCGCCTACACGCTGTCCACCTTCGCCAACCGCCTCACGGGCGCGGGCCTGTGAGGCATCAACCGGCCGTGGGTGTCCGCTACTTGGAGCCGACCGGGCTGATGTAGGTGCCCGGGTGGGTGGCCCCGTCCTGGAGCAGGACCGAGGAGAAGGTCCAGGGCAGGGTGTGCGAGTGGGTCTCGTTCGGCGGGGTGATCACGATGTGCTTGGGCTTGAACTCCTGCCCGTCGCCCTTGCTGTACGGCAGATAGAAGATGTTGAAGGTGGTCGTGGCGTTCGGCCGTACCGTGACCGTCTTGGGGGTCTCCGCGGTCCCGCGGGTGAGCGACCACTTGGTCGGGCCACCGACCAGGTCGACCCCCGGATAGCCCTTCATCGCGCAGGGCTTGGCGCCCTTGTTGGTCAGCGTGATGGTCACGGCGCCCTGGGAACCCTGCGACTGGGCGCCGCTGCCCGGGGCGACGGCGAAGGCGAGCTGGGAGGTCAGGCAGTGGTCGCCGCCGGTTCCGGCGCCGGTCCCCGCGTTCGTACCGCCGCCGACGCTGCCGCCGGAGGGGGCCATGGTGCGGCCGCCGTCCGCGCCGGGGGAGCTCGATCCGGTGCCGGTGCTGTTCGAGGCGGCGTTGCCCGGGGTGTCGGTGGCGACCTTGCCGGAGCCTCCGTCGTCGCTGCCGCAGGAGGTCAGGGTCAGGCCGGCGGCGATGACGGCGATCGCGGCCAGGGGGGCGGTACGCAGGCGCAACACGGCGGTCCTTTCGGTCGTTGTCCGTTCGGATGCCCAGCGGGCCCGGTCCCAAGCGGAACTCGGGACACGCTGTGGACGTTCCGCACCGCCAGACGGTTTCATCGCGCCCCCGTGATCATGGAGGCGGCGCGCCGAAAGTTGTCCACAGGCTGTGGGTGGGCGGACCTACGCCTGCTCGCGCACGGCCGCCGCGTACACCTCGATCGCGGGCTTCGGGGCGCGGCCGAGCAGGCGGCGCAGCTCGCCGGTGCCGGTCGCGCCGAGGAAGCCGTGCGCGATGGCCGAGTACGTGCCGACCAGCATCGGCACCTGGAAGGGCTCGGCGCCGGACGCGGCGAGGGCCGCCCGGGCTCCGGCGAGCGTGCCGGGTTCGTACGCGGTGGAGGTGGCGGCGGCCAACTCGGCGCCGCCCAGAGCGTGTTCGCCGACCAGCTCGTACGTCCGGCCGGAGTGGGCCGCCGGGTCCAGGGCGACCCGGGCCGCGACCTCGGCGAGGTCCTCGCGGGCGACCGCCGCGAGCCGGCCGGTGCCGAGCGGGGCGGTGATGCGGCCGTCCGCGCCGGGCGCGGCGAGGTGGGCGAGCAGCTCGGCGTACAGGCCGTTGCGCAGCACCGTCCAGCTCAGCGCGGACGCGCGCAGCCGGCGCTCGGTCCAGCGGTGGGCGAGCGCGTAGGGGAGGTGATCGCCGGGGGCGGCCAGGCTGGTGTAGACGACGTGGCGCACGCCCGCCCGCTCGGCGGCCGAGATCGCGGCCTCGTGGCGGGCGACGACCGTGTCGTCCTCGCCGTACCCGGCCGACACGAGCAGCAGGGTGTCGACGCCCGCGAAGGCCCCCGGGAGGGAGGCGGGGTCGTCGAAGTCGGTGCGGCGGGCGCCGGGCAGGGCCGCGCGGGTGCCGGTGAGTACGTCGTCGCGGCCGGCCAGGCGCTCGGCGATCAGGCCGCCGAGCCCGCCGGATGCCCCCGTGATGAGCAGCATGGAAGCTCCCCCGTTTCGTTGTCGCGTTCGTTTGCTGGGACGATCGTGATCGACAGCGGGCGGATCGGTAAGGAGGCACTTTCATGTCAGTGGGGCACACCGCGGTAACCACCCCGGCCCCGGCCGAGCCGGTCATCAGCTGCGAGACGCCGCAGGAGGAGTGCGGGGTGCGCGACGTGCTCGACCGCCTCGGCGACAAGTGGTCGGTGTACGTGGTGGTCGAACTCGCGGCGGGCGTGCACCGCTTCCGCCAACTGCAGAGGGCCGTGCCCGGCATCTCCCAGCGCATGCTGACCCTCACCCTGCGCCGTCTGGAGCGCGACGGGCTGGTGAAGCGGACCGTGTATCCGACGGTGCCGGCCCAGGTCGAGTACGAGCTCACCGCGATGGGCCACAGCATGACGCACCTGATCAAGGCGCTCGCGGACTGGTCGATCGACCACCGCGGCGCGATCGCGGACGCCCGGCGGTCCTGGGACGCGGAACACGAGGCGCCCTGATGGAGGCCGTCGACCGCGCGTTCGCCGCGGCGCTGTACATCGAGGGCGACGCGGCCCTCGACACCGGCGCCTCCCTGCTCGCCGCCGCACCGGATGCCGATGCCGAACTCGCCCTGCGCGGGCGGGAGTTCGTGCGCCGCGCCTGGGACCGGGGCTGGCAGCCCGCCGATGTCGTACGGATCGTACGGCGTGACCTGGACGAGCCGCACGTACGCATCCTGAGCGGGCTGATCCGCGGCGAGCTCGGGCGCTACGAGCGGCTGCCCGCGCGGTGGCAGGGGCAGCTGGACGAGCTGCCCGGCGAGGCGTGGCGAGCCGACCGCTTCTCGTACGCCACCGCCGTCCTCGAGCTCTACCGGCTGCTGCTCGCACTGCCCGCCATCGAGCCGGCCGGGCCCGCCCCGGGGGCATCCGTGCTCGGGCCGCCCGTGCACGGCGAACCCAAGATGCTGGGCCGCATCCGGGCGCTGCTCGCCAAGGCGGAGGCGACCGGGTTCCCCGAGGAGGCGGAGGCGCTCTCCGCCAAGGCGCAGGAGCTGATGGCGCGGCACAGCGTGGACGAGGCGCTGCTCGCGGGGCGCGGGCCGGGCGACGAGGTGCCGGGGGCCTGCCGGATCGGGGTGGACGCGCCGTACGAGACGGCCAAGGCGATCCTGCTCGACGCGGTCGCGTCCGCCAACCACTGCCGGGCGGTGTGGAACGCGGAGCTCGGCTTCTCGACGGTGGTGGGCTTCGAGGCGGACCTGGAGGCGGTGGAGCTCCTGTACACCTCGCTCCTGGTCCAGGGCACGGCGGCGATGACGAAGGCGGAGGCCGCGCAGCGGGCGGGCGGACGCAAGCGCACGAAGACGTTCCGCCAGTCCTTCCTGCTCGCCTACGCGGGCCGGCTCGGCGACCTGCTCGCGGCGACCGCCCGCGACGTGGAGGCGGAATTCGGCAGCTCGCTCCTTCCGGTCCTGGCGACGCGGGCGGTGGCGGTCGCGGGGCGGGCGGAGGAGATGTTCCCGCGGACGGTGTCGACGCGGGTGCGGGGCGTCTTTGACGAGTCGGGGTGGCGGGACGGCCGCGCGGCGGCGGACCGAGCGCACCGGGCTTCGCCCCGCTCCCGGGAACTCCGCCCACCCGCCCACCCGCAGCCCGGGGTTGCCGGGCCCGGGCCCCTGGGGCGCTGGCCCACCCGCCCGCCCGTGCGAGGGGTTGAGGGGGCGGAGCCCCGGCGCACCCCGCCGAACCGCAACCCCGGCCCCGGCGGGGTCGAAATGCCGGGGTCGTCCTGCTTCCCTATACCCTCGGGGGCATGAGCTGGCTTCGGGCGCTGAGAGAGACCGCCCGCTCGGGGCTGACGGTCGAGCGGCGGCGGCTCGAACCGCTCGTCGCGCTGCGCGGAGCCGCAGGGCTCGCCATCGTCGTCGGCATCAGCCTCACCCTCTTCGGCCCCTCCGTCGCCGCGAGCTCCGCGTTCGGCGCGTTCCAGGGCGCCATCGCCACGTACCAGCGCAGCTGGCGCCCGAGGCCCGTACTCGCCCTCGCCTCGGGGCTCTCGCTCGCGATCTCCACCTTTCTCGGTTACCTCATCGGCACGCACTCCGCGTTCTTCATCCTCCTGCTCGCGCTGTGGACGTTCCTGTCCGGGCTCGCCTGGGCCGTCGGCCCGACCGTCGGGGTCATCGCATCGTCCAACGTCGCGATCATGCTGGTCACCGTCACCCTGCCGAGCTCGCTCGTCGACGCCGCCGGACACGCCGGGATGATCGCGTTCGGCGGGGTCGTCCAGGCCGCCCTCGTCGTCCTGTTCCCGATCCGCAGATGGGGCGCCCAGCGCGACGCGCTCGCCGACGCCCTTGCCGCGGAGGCCGACTACGCGCGCCGGCTGCGGCACGACCCCGTCGCCCCCTTCGACCCGCAGCCCCTGATGACCGCCCGGCTCGCCGCCGCCGTCACCCCCCGCGAGGCCCGCCGCCGCCCCGCCGAACTGCACGGCGCCCGCGGCGTCGCCGAGCGGATCCGGCCGGTGCTCGCCTCGCTCGCCGACCCCGCGCTCGGCGTGCCCGCGGAGGGCGAGGAACGCCACCGGGTACGGGAGTTGCTGGCCGCCGCGGGCACCGTCCTCGACGCCGCCGCCCGGGCCATCCGGCACGGCGAGGCCCCCGTCATCCCGCCCGCCGCCGAGGCCGCGCTCGCCACCCCCGACACCGGCGCCATCCTCACCGGCCCCGCCCGCCGCGCCGCCGCCCGGCTCACCGCACTGCTCGCGGACGTCGTCGAAACCGCCCGGGGCAGCGGCACCGGCGCAGGCGCGGAACCCCTGCTGCGCCCCACCCTGCCCCGCCTGATCCCGCTCGCCCTGCGCACCATGCGCGACGAACTGGGCCGCCGCCGCTCCCCGGTGTTCCGGCACGCGGTACGGGTCTGCGCGGTGGCGACCGCGGGCTATCTGCTCGGCCACGTCCTGCCGTTCGGCCACGGCTACTGGGCCCCGATGGCCTCCGTGATGGTCATGCGCCCCGACTTCTCGCTCACGTACGCCCGCGCGGTCGCCCGCTTCGGCGGCACCCTCGTCGGCGTCGCGCTCGCCACCGCCATCGTCCAGCTCACCCACCCCGACACCGGCCTGTCCGCCGCCATCGCGGTGACCTGCGCGTTCCTGGCGTACCTCCTGATGCGTACGGGCTATGCCGTGCTGAGCGGCTGCGTCTCCGCGTACGTCGTGTTCCTGCTCGGCATGGGCGGCCTCCAGTGGACCCAGACCGTGCCCGACCGGGTGTTCCTGACGCTGATCGGCGGCGCCCTCGCGATGATCTCGTACGCCGTCTACCCGGCCTGGGAGACGCCGCGTCTGCGCACCCGGCTCGCCGACTGGCTGGCCGCGAACGGCCGTTACGCCTCCGCCGTCGTCGCCCACTACGCCGACCCGGGGCGCGCCTCCGGCGAGATCCGCCAGGCGCTCCTTGACACGCGCGCGGCCCGCATCGCCTGGCAGGAGGCGCTCGACAAGGCCACCCACGAGCCGGTGCGGCACCGGGGCCTTTCGCGTTCGGCGGCCGAGGAAGCCGCCCACGCGCTCAGCCAGTTGGGGCGTACGGCCATGCTGATGGAGGCGCATCTCCCGGACCGGGACGCGGTGCCGGTACCGGCCGCCGCGAAGCTCGCCGAGGCGCTGCGGGAGGCCACCGAGCAGGGCGCGAAGGCGGTGCGCGAGCGGCGCGTGCCGCGGTGGGAGGGGGTCGAGCAGGCCCTGGCCGCCTGGGACGGAGAGGGCGTGCCCGACCGCGTGGTGCGCCGGGGCGCCGGCCTGGTCGTGCACTGCCTCGACGACCTGACCGACGCCCTGACGGTGCCCAACTCGCCCAAACCATAGGAGAGTTGGGCGCCTGTTCGGTGTTACGGAGTCGGGAGGCCGGCCGTCGGGAGGCCTGCGGTGGGGAGGCCGGTCGGCAGCTTCCCCTTCGTGCCGCGGGTGAAGGTCTCCTTCTTGAAGTCCGCCCAGTCGACCTCAAGGGTGTCGTTGGTGAGCTTCAGCATGCCGTTCGAGCGCTCCTTGTAGCCCTTGTTGCACTCGTTCATCTTGATCATCGCCATGCCGCCCGCGTCGTCGAACTTGCCGACGCAGAAGTGGCTCCCGGTGAGGGACACGGTCTTCTGGGAGGTGAAGACGAGGATGACGTCCTTGTCTGCGTCCGCGACCCATGCACCGGTGAGGTCTTCGAACCTCACCGTGCCGGTGCCACCCGAGGCGGGCGCGGAGGCCCCGGCGTCCGACGCCGCCGGGTCGGCCTTCTTGGCGCCGCTGCCGCAGCCGGTCAGGACGAGGGCGGCCGAGAGTCCGGCCGCGGCGAGTCCGGCGGTGCGTATGTGCCTGTGCACGGTGTGTCTTCCCCCTGTGAACGGTGTCTGGGACCGCGTCAAGCTACCAGCCGTGCAGCGCCGCACAGGTCTGAACCAGCGGGCCCTCATCTGCGTCTCCTACTGAGGGGCGTACAGGCACGCGACGGCGGCCGCGCCCCGGCGGACCCGCACGAGCGCTCGGGCGCGGAAGTAGGTGTAACCGCCCGGGCACCCCGCGTGCACGTGCATCTTCCCATGCAGGCGCACATGAACACAGCTATGATCCGGGGCAGTTGACCATTCACAGTTGCACGTCTGCACATCCCGGGAGCGACCTTGCACCACGCGTACAACGGCATGGCGGCAGCGGAGCTTCAGGGTGTCGCGTGGCAGAAGAGCCGGCACAGCAACTCGCAGGGATCCTGCGTCGAATTCGCCAAACTGCCCGGCGGAGGGGTGGCGGTACGCAACTCACGCCACCCGGACGGGCCTGCCCTCGTCTACACCAGGGCGGAGATAGAGGCGATGCTGCTCGGCATCAAGGACGGCGAGTTCGACCATCTGATAGCCGACTGAGGGTCGCGGCCGACAGACGGCAGCCCGCCGGTGATCACTCACCCATGACGGCTCACCCATGACGACTCATGGATGGCGACTCGCGGATGGCCACTCACAGCCGTCGGCTGGCGGACGGCCGCTGACGGACGGCCGCTGACAGGCGGCCGACTCTGAAATCTGTCAGCTCACTCCGCCGGTGCCAGCCGGAACAGCGCCCATACGACCTTGCCGCTGATCGCTCCCGACAGCGGGTGCCAGCCCCAGCTGTCGGCGAAGGACTCGACCAGGAACAGGCCGCGGCCGGACTCCGCGCCGAAGTCGTCGCTCGCGCGCTCGACGGGGCTCTCGTTGCTGGGGTCGCGTACCGCGCACACCAGCCGGCTCGTCCAGCGCATGAGATGGAGCCGCACCGGCACCTCGGTCTCGCGCGGGGTGTCGGCCGGCAGGGCGTGCCGCAGCGCGTTGGTGACGAGTTCCGAGACGACCAGGGCGACATCGTCGAAGCACTCGCCGAGGCCCCACTGCGTGAGCGTCGACCTGGTGAACTTCCGGGCCCCGCGCACCGCTTCGTAACGGGCGGGCAGCGCACAGGACGCGGAACCGGCCACGGTCGAGGGGTCGATGGGGGGAAGCGCCTGCCTTAAGGGCTCAAAAGGCTCCAGCATGGTCGATCCATTCGTCCCCATGCGAGGCACTCCCGTGGTTCGCGGCCGTGGCGGTACAGGACGCAAGCGACTAGACGCAGTTGAGCACGCAGGTGCGCGGGGACCATGGTTCCGAATGCTTCGGCCCGATGCAAGGGCAGATGCACGTGCACGCGACCGACCTGTCCCCGCCCGTGCCGTTTCTTGCTCATTTCTTCCTCGGAAGTTCCTCAGGCCGATTTCACTCCTTGACCATTTCCGTAATCACGCGGGTACGGGGTGAAGCGTTTTGATGGCAGACTGCCCACCACCACTGGATGGGGAGGACGGCGAAGTGACCGCAGGGGAGGCATGGGGATCCCCCCGGCCGAGCGCAGTCGAGGCCGGCGGAGGTTCGGTGGTCCGGCGCATTCTGCTGGGCTCTCAGCTCAGGCGCCTGCGCGAGTCGCGCGGCATCACGCGGGAAGCAGCCGGCTATTCGATCCGGGCGTCCGAGTCCAAGATCAGTCGTATGGAGTTGGGGCGGGTGAGCTTCAAGGCCAGGGATGTCGAGGACCTGCTCACGCTCTACGGCGTCGGCGACGAGTCGGAGCGCATGTCGCTGCTCAGCCTCGCCAAGGAGGCCAACATCGCGGGCTGGTGGCACAGTTTCGGCGATGTGCTGCCCGGCTGGTTCCAGACATATATCGGTCTGGAGGGCGCGGCCTCGCTGATCCGCATCTACGAAGTCCAGTTCGTGCACGGCCTGTTGCAGACCGAGGCGTACGCCCACGCGGTGGTCTCGCGGGGTATGCAGGGCGCGCCCGCGGCCGAGGTCGACAAGCGCGTCGCGCTGCGTCTCGAGCGGCAGAAGGCCCTGGTGTCCGAGCGGGCTCCCCAGTTCCATGCCGTTCTCGACGAGGCCGCACTGCGTCGGCCCTACGGCGAACGGGACGTGATGCGGGGGCAGTTGAAGCATCTCATCGAGATGTCGGAGCAGCC
Source organism: Streptomyces mauvecolor (assembly GCF_039532965.1). Taxonomy (NCBI): domain Bacteria; kingdom Bacillati; phylum Actinomycetota; class Actinomycetes; order Kitasatosporales; family Streptomycetaceae; genus Streptomyces; species Streptomyces mauvecolor. The sequence continues at coordinate 196,730 of NZ_BAAASQ010000005.1, forward strand.
CAACATCAACCTTCAGATCATGCCGTTCAGCTTCGGCGGGCACGCGGGGGAGAGCGGCGCCTTCACGATGCTGCGGTTCCCCGAGTCGGACCTGTCGGACATCGTGTATCTCGAACAGCTCACCTCCGCACTGTATTTGGACAAGGCGGAAGAGGTCGCGCAGTACGAACGGGCGATGGCCCGGCTCCAGCAGGACAGCCCGGGCCCGGAGGAAAGCCGCGATCTTCTGCGCGGACTCCTTCAACTCAGCTGACTCATCAGTAGGATGACGTCACATCAGGCCAGTGACGCGGTTGACCGCGCGGAGCCGGCGGACACAGCAGTAGGGGATGGCATGTCCTTCTTCACCGACCTCGCCCACCAGTTCATAGCCGGCCAGTGGCGCACCGGCAGCGGGTCGTGGGACATCATCGACTTCGATCCGTACAACGGGGAGAAGCTCGCCACCATCACCGTCGCCACCGTCGAAGAGGTCGACGAGGCCTATCGTGCGGCCGAGCGCGCCCAGCGAGAATGGGCCGAGACCAATCCGTACACCCGCAGACTCGTCTTCGAGCGCGCCCTGCGCATCACCGAGGAGCGCGAGGCGGAGATCGTCGAGGCGATCACCACCGAGCTCGGCGGCACGCGGCTGAAAGCGGTGTACGAGGTTCATCTCGCCAAGGAATTCCTGCGCGAGGCGATCCAGCTGGCGCTGCGCCCCGAGGGCCGGATCCTGCCGTCGCCGGTCGACGGCAAGGAGAACCGCGTCTACCGCCTCCCGGTCGGCGTGATCGGGGTGATCAGCCCGTTCAACTTCCCGTTCCTGGTCACCATCAAGTCCATAGCCCCCGCACTGGCGTTGGGCAACGCGGTCGTCATCAAGCCGAACCAGAACGCACCGGTCGTCGGCGGCGGGCTCATAGCGAAGATATTCAAGGACGCGGGGCTGCCCGCCGGGCTCCTGAACGTCCTGGTCACCGACATCGCCGAGATAGGCGACGCGCTGATAGAGCACCCCGTCCCCAAGGTGATCTCGTTCGCGGGCTCGGACCGCACCGGGCGCCACGTCGCCTCGGTCGCCGGCAGCCATTTCAAGCGCGTCATCCTGGAGTTGAGCGGCAACAGCGCCCTGGTCGTCCTCGACGACGCCGACCTCGACTACGCGGTGGACGCGGCGGTTTTCAGCCGCTTCGTCTACCAGGGCCAGGTCTGCATGGCCGCCAACCGGATCCTGGTCGACCGCTCGATCCTGGAGGAGTTCACCGGCAAGTTCCTCGCCAAGGTGACCTCGCTCAGAACGGGGGATCCGGCCGACCCCGCCACCGACATCGGCCCGGTCATCAACAACTTCCAGGCAGAAGCGCTGACTTCACTGGTCGACCAGGCCCTGGCCGAGGGTGCGACCGCGCTCGTACGGGGCCGCACGCGCGGGAACCTGGTGGAGCCCACCGTACTCACCGGACTGCCCGCCGACTCTCCCGTACTGCGCCAGGAGATCTTCGGCCCGGTCGCCCTGCTCATCCCGTTCGACGGGGAGGAAGAGGCCGTACGCATGGCGAACGACAGCCCGTACGGACTCAGCGGCGCCGTGCACACCGCCAATGTGGAGCGCGGGGTGCGGTTCGCCAAGCGGATCGACACCGGGATGATGCACGTCAACGACTCGACGATCCAGGACGAGCCGCTGGTCGCCTTCGGCGGCGAGAAGTACTCGGGGCTCGGGCGGCTGAACGGCGACTCGACGGTCGAGGCGTTCACCACCCAGAAGTGGATCTCGGTCCAGCACGAGCGCAGCCCGTTCCCCTTCTGACAGACATCGGCGGGCGGCTGACAGAGGGCAGAGGGCAGCCGACAGTGGACACCTGGCAGAGGACAGCCGACAGCCGACAGTCGGCAGCTGACAGAGGACAGAATCTGACCTCTTTCCTTCGTAACGTGTTTCTTGTCAGCCGGCCGGTACAGCAGGCCGGTACACCGGATGCAGCACCCGAACGAAGGCGGTCGGATCATGCCCACTCACGTTCCCGCAGAGGCGCACGGCGACGAGCGCGGCGCTCTCCTCAGCTTCGTGGAAGCCCAGCGCGGCGGGCTGCGCCGCGCCGTCCTCGGCCTCACCGAGGAGCAGGCCACCAGCCGCCCGAGCGCCAGCGAGCTCTCCCTCGGCGGATTGATCAAGCACGTCGCCGAGACCGAACTGAACTGGCTCCGGATGGCGCAGCAGCGTCCCAACGAGAAGCAGCGGGACCAGTCGAACTGGCACGAGAGCTTCCAGCTCATGGGCGACGAGACCACCGCGGGCATGCTGGTCTTCTGGGGCGAAGTGGCCGCCGAGACCGAGGAGTTCATCCGCAAGGTCCCCTCGCTCGACGACACCTTCCCGCTGCCGCCCGCCCCGTGGTTCCCGAAGGACGGCCAGGTCTCGATGCGCTGGCTGATGATGCACCTCGTCGAGGAGACGGCCCGGCACGCCGGGCACGCGGACATCATCCGTGAGTCGATCGACGGCAAGACGGCGTTCGAGCTGGTGGATCTCGCGAACGGCTGAGCCGGGGTGCGGCCGGCCGTCACGGCGGAGGTTACGAGCCGCTGTGACGGCCGAGGTCGCAGGCAGCCGCGAGAGGTGAAGCCATAGGCTTGCGGCCATGTCAAGCATCCGTCTCCTCGTCCTCGGCGCGGTACGTCAGCACGGCCGGGCGCACGGCTATCAGGTGCGCAACGACCTGGAGTACTGGGGCGCCCACGAGTGGTCCAACGCCAAGCCCGGCTCGATCTACCACGCGCTCAAGCAGATGGCGAAGCAGGGCGTCCTCCTCGCCCATGAGGTGGCGCCCAGCACGGTCGGCGGGCCGCCGCGCACGGAGTACGAGCTGACGGACGCGGGCCGCGAGGAGTTCTTCCGGCTGCTGCGCGAGGCGCTCGCCTCGTACGACCAGAAGATGGACGTGCTGTCGGCGGCGCTCGGCTTCATGGTGGACCTGCCGCGTGCGGAGGCGGTCGCCCTGCTGCGCGACCGGCTGGACAAGCTGGCGGGCTGGCGTGCCTCGGCGACGGAGTACTACACGCCGGAGGAGGGCCCGGGGCAGCTCGGCCACATCGGCGAAATCATGAACATGTGGGTCCACTCCGCGGATGCCGAGGCGGAGTGGACCCGCGGCCTGATCGCCCGGATCGAGGGCGGGGCGTACGTCTTCGCGGGCGAGGGCGAGCCGTTCGTCGGAGTCCTGGCCGACGGTGAGGAGAACCCGTTCGCGACGGGCGAGCGGGATCCCCGGAACTCTCTCTAGTCAAGTTTGACGAGCCGGAGGAAGGCGGTTACCTTCGACTGTGTAGTCAAGTTTGATTACCTCGCGGGAGTCGCCGAATGCGCGACATCTGCTGCATCGCGAGAGCTGGTGAAGGAGAAGAGATTGCCGGACGCGGATGTGAACGGAAACTCGATCCTCGTGGAGGACGTGGGCAAGCGGTACGGGGCGAAGCGGGTGCTCGACGGGCTCGACCTGGCCGTGCGGCGCGGCACGGTGCACGCGGTGCTCGGACCCAACGGGGCCGGCAAGACCACGGCTGTACGGATCATGACCACGCTGCTGCGTCCCGACGCGGGCCGGGTGCTGGTCGCGGGCCACGACGTACGGCGTGAGGCGGGCGAGGTGCGGCGGCGGATCGGGCTGCTCGGGCAGCACGCGGCCGTCGACGAGGAGCTGGGAGGGCGGCAGAACCTGGAGATGTTCGGCCGGCTCCACCATCTCGGGGCGCGCCGGGCGGGGGAGCGGGCCGATGAACTCCTCGCCCGTTTCGGCCTGGCCGACACCGGGCGCAAGGCGGTCAGGCAGTACAGCGGGGGCATGCGCAGGCGGCTCGACCTGGCGGCGTCGCTCATCACCGACCCGGAGGTGCTGTTCCTGGACGAGCCCACGACCGGGCTCGATCCGCGCGGCCGGGCGGAGGTGTGGGAGGCGGTTCGCTCGCTGGTGGGCGGTGGCACGACGGTCCTGCTGACCACGCAGTACCTGGAGGAGGCCGACCAGCTGGCCGACCGGATCTCCCTGGTCGACGGCGGCAGGGTGGCCGCCGAGGGCACGGCGGACGAGCTGAAGGCGACGGTGGGCTCGGACCGCATCGAGGTGGTGATGCGAGACCCCTCCCGACTGGCGGACGCGGTACGGGTGCTGGGGCTGCCCGGAGTGGCCGTGGACCGGGACCGCCGCTTGCTGAGCGCGCCGGTCGCGGACCGGATGGGGGTGCTGGTCGACGTCGTACGGGAACTGTCGGCGGCGGGTATCGAGGCGGAGGACATCGCGGTGCGCAGGCCGACGCTGGACGAGGTGTTCCTGTCCCTGACGCAGGGTGGGTCTCCTGCGGAGAGCGAGCGGGGGGTGGCGGTGTGAGCGCGGTCGGCTGGGTGGTCGCGGACTCCTGGACCATGACACGGCGCGAGCTGGCGCACTGGGCGCGGCAGCCGGTGCAGGTGGTGGTCGGGCTGGTCTTCCCCGTGATGCTGCTGCTGGTGTTCGGCTATCTGATCGGCGGCGGTCGAGGCGTGTCCGGCCCGTACGTCGACTTCCTGGTCCCGGGGATGCTGGCGCTGACCATGGCGTTCGGGCTCGAAGGCACGATGCTGGCGGTGACGCAGGACCTCAACAAGGGGGTGGTCGACCGGTTCCGCTCGATGCCGATGGTGTCGGGGACGGTGCTGGTCGGGCGGGCGGTGGCGGACATGCTGCAGTCGGCGGCGGGGCTGGTCGTGCTGATCGGCGTGGGGTACGCGATGGGGTGGCGGCCGGGAGGGGGCGCTGGGTTCCTCGCGGCTGTGGGGCTCCTGTTGTTGTTCCGCTTCGCCATGCTCTGGGTCGGGATTCACCTGGCGATGGTGGCCGGGCGGCCGGAGTTGGTGCAGGCGGTGCAGATCCTGGTGTGGCCGGTCGGCTTCCTGTCCAACGCGTTTGCCGTGCCGGCGTCGATGCCGGGGTGGCTGGGGACGGTCGTGGAATGGAACCCGCTGTCCGCGACGGCTACGGCGGTGCGGGAGCTGTGGGGTGCGGGGGCGGGGGGTTCGTCCTGGGCGGCCGACCACGCGGGGGTGTTGGCGGTGGGGTGGCCGGTGGTGCTGGTGGGGTTGTTTCTGCCCCTGGCGGTGGGGCGGTTCGGGAGGCTGAAGGGGTAGGGGGCCGCGGCCCCGCCCGTGCCCGGTGCCCGGCCGGGGCGGGGCGGGGGTGCGGTTTGGCGGGGTGTGCCGGTGCTCCGCCCCGGCACACCCCGATGGCCCCTCCCCGCCCCTTCCCGCTGTGACACTCTGCGGCTCCGCCGCCTGGCCTCCGGGGGGCCGGTGTGATGCGTGGTCATTCGGCTACGAGCCGCGGGTGGCCGGTCGCGCAGTTCCCCGCGCCCCTGGCAGGGTCGATCCCGGCCGGCACCGGCATCTTCAGCCCGTCCGAACGGGGCCGGGGCGTAGCCCCAGGCCCTAGTGGTGGAAGGCTGTCGCCACTGATTCGTCCCGGCCCAGTGGGCCGGGCTGCCGACGGAGTTCCGGCAGCAACCGGCCCAGGTCCTCGAGGAGCAGCGCCCCCAGGTCCGAGGAGAACCCGTTGCGGCACACCACCCTCAGCACCGACAGGTCCTCCCGGTTCGCCGGGAAGGTGTACGCCGGCACCAGCCAGCCCCGCTCGCGAAGACGCCGCGACACGTCGAACACGTCGTACCGGTGCACCTCCGGCGCCGTCGTGAAGGCGAACACGGGCAACTCGTTGCCGCGCGTGAGGAGCCGGAAGTCCCCGAGCGCCTCGATCCGTTCCGCGAGCGTCCGCGCGACGTCCCGCGTGGTCTGCTGCACCGCCCGGTAGCCCTCGCGCCCGAGCCGCAGGAACGTGTAGTACTGCGCCACCACCTGCGCCCCCGGCCGGGAGAAGTTGAGCGCGAAGGTCGGCATGTCGCCGCCGAGGTAGTTCACCCGGAAGACCAGTTCCTCGGGCAGCTCCGCCGCCGTGCGCCACAGCGCCCAGCCCACCCCCGGGTAGACGAGCCCGTACTTGTGCCCGGAGGTGTTGATCGAGGACACCCGGGGCAGCCGGAAGTCCCACACCAGGTCCTCGTCGACGAAGGGCGCGACCATCGCCCCGGACGCCCCGTCGACGTGCACCGGGATGTCCAGACCCGTACGCTCCTGCACATCGTCGAGCGCCGCGCACAGCGCGCCGATCGGCTCGTACGACCCGTCGAAGGTCGAGCCGAGCACCCCGACGACGCCGATCGTGTTTTCGTCGCAGAGCGCGGCCGCGGCCCCGGGGTCGAGGTGGAAGCGGTTGCCCTCCATGGGGACCTGCCGCGCCTCGACCTCCCAGAAGTTGCAGAATTTCTCCCAGCACACCTGCACGTTCACGCCCATGACGAGGTTCGGGCGGGCCTCGCGCGAGGGGTAGCGGTCGGCGTTCTTCTGCGCCCAGCGCCGCTTGAGCGCCATCCCCGCCAGCATGCACGCCTCGCTCGACCCCGTCGTCGAGCAGCCGACCGCCGTGTTCGGGTCCGGCGCGTGCCACAGGTCCGCGAGCATGGCCACGCACCGCCGCTCCAGCTCGGCGGTGCGCGGGTACTCGTCCTTGTCGATCATGTTCTTGTCCCGGCACTCCGCCATCAGCACCCCGGCCTGCGGCTCCATCCAGGTGGTGACGAACGTCGCCAGGTTGAGCCGGGCGTTCCCGTCGAGCATCAGCTCGTCGTGGACCAGCTGGTACGCGGTCGACGGGGCCATCGGCCGGTCGGGGAGCCGGTGCCGCGGCGGCGCGGAGGTCATCGAGCCGACCGGGTCGGCCTCCCCGTAGAAGGGGTTCAGCGCGAGCCGTCCGTACTCCTTCTCGTCGGTGTGCTCCTTCTCGCTGCCGCCGCGGTGCAGTGCCATGAACTGTCAACGTCCTTTCGGGGGAGGGGAGTTGATGCGGTGGAGCGTGCTCAGTTACGGGTCAGGACCACCGCGGTTCCGTACGCGCAGACCTCCGTACCCACGTCCGCCGCCTCGGTCACGTCGAACCGCATCATCAGGACCGCGTTCGCGCCGCGTGCCTTCGCCTGCGCCACGAGCCGTTCCATCGCCTGGTTCCGCGTCTCGACCAGCGTCTTGGTCAGGCCCTTCAGCTCGCCGCCGATCATGGACTTGAGGCCGGCGCCGATCTGGCTGCCCAGGTGCCGGGAACGGACGGTGAGGCCGAAGACCTCCCCGATGACCTGTTGCACGGTGTGGCCGGGTACGTCGTTGGTGGTCACCACCAGTACGTCCGACTGCGGGCCCTGTCCGCCGCCGTAGTCCTCGATGCCCATGTGGTTTCCCCTTCGGTAGCCCTTGTCGGCCCTACCCAGCCTGCCCCTGGAACCACGGGTTCGCGCGTTACGTTGATAACTTTGGCTGCCGACGGCAGACAGCCCGCCCGATACCCACACCCAGGAGCCCGGTACCCGTGACTTCCCTTGCCCTCGGGCCGAGCTGGCTGGACCCCGACTATCTGCTCCAGACCTTCGGCCTGGCCGGCCTGCTGATCATCGTGTTCGCCGAGTCGGGGCTGCTGATCGGCTTCTTCCTGCCGGGCGACTCGCTCCTGTTCACCACGGGTCTCCTGGTCACCACCGGCAAGCTGGACACCCCGCTGTGGCTGGTGTGTGTCCTTGTCGTGCTCGCCGCGGTTCTCGGTGACCAGGTGGGTTACCTCTTCGGCAAGAAGGTGGGGCCGTCCCTCTTCAGCCGGCCCGACTCCAAGCTCTTCAAGCAGGAGAACGTCGAGAAGGCCCACGAATTCTTCGAGAAGTACGGCCCGAAGTCGCTGGTCCTCGCCCGCTTCGTGCCGATCGTGCGCACCTTCACGCCGATCATCGCGGGCGTCAGCGGCATGAACTACCGCTCGTTCGTCACGTTCAACGTCATCGGCGGCACCCTGTGGGGCGCGGGCGTCACGCTGCTCGGCGCGGCCCTGGGCAACGTCGACTTCGTCCACAAGCACATCGAGCTGATCCTGGTCGCGATCGTGCTGGTCTCGGTCGTCCCGATCGCCATCGAGTTCCTGCGGGCCCGCTCCAAGGCGAAGAAGAACCCGCAGGCGGCAGACGGCCAGGCGCCGCCGCGCGGCGGTCGCCACGCCAAGCGCTGACCCCGCTCCGGGAGCCTAGAACCCGCGCGTGCGCTTCGCTGCCGCGCGGCCCGCGCCCGGGGCCCGCAGGAACAGGCGGGCGATCTCGTTGCCCAGGTTCACGCCGATCGCGATGGCCAGGGCCAGCGCCGCCGCCTTGGCGAGCGAGGCGATGCCCTGGTCCGTGTGCTTCTGGGCGATCGAGAGGACCCCGAAGTACATGGCGCTACCGGGCAGCAGCGGGCCGATCGCGGCGGTGACGTACAGCAGTGCCGAGGTGTTCCAGTACCGCGAGAGCAGCTGGCCGAAGAGGCCGACGAGGCCGGCCGCGACCGCCGTCGCCATGATCGGCGAACCCTTCGCGGTGACTGCGATCGCGGCGTAGATGACCCAGGCGACCGCGCCGTTGGCGGCCACGATCAGCACGGTGGAACGATCCTGCTGGAGCAGGACCGCGAAGGTCAGGCAGAGCACGAACGACGCCAGGATCTGGACGACCGGGCGGTCGATGGGCTTGAACGTGCCCTCCGGGTTGAGCTGGGCGTGGATCTGGAGCCCGCCGTACAGCACGGTCAGGACGCCGGCGACGATCGCGACGAAGAAGTACCCGACTTCGAGCAGCCGCGCGGAGGCGGTGACGTAGAAGCCGGTCAGGCCGTCCTGGACGGCCGCCACCAGGGCCCGCCCGGGGATCAGCGCGAACAGGCCACCGGTGATCACCGCGGACGGACTGAGGTCCCACTGGAGCAGGCTGAGCGCGACGCCCATCGCGGCGGGCGGCATCGCGGCCACCACGAACTGGTAGAACTCCGGCAGCCCGCGCGCCGCGCACAGCCAGGCGAGCCGGTCGCCCAGGACCGCGCCGACCGCCGCCACCAGGAACACCGCGACGCCGCCGCCGAGCAGCACGGAGGCCGCTCCGGCCAGCAGGCCGCAGGCGGTGGTCAGGACCCAGCCCGGGTAGGGGTGGCGGTTTCGCCGTATCTCGGCGAGGCGCCGGTAGGCCTCCTCCAGGGAGACCTCGTGCTCCTCGGTGGTCATGTCCGTGACGAGCCGGTGCACCGCCGCCAGGCGCGTGTAGTCGGTGCCGCGGCGGCGCACCGTGCGGTTGGCGGTCACCGGGTCGTCCACCAGGGACGGCTGATGCGTGATGGCCAGCATGGTGAAGGTGACCGTCGGCTCGCAGCGGTCCAGGCCGTAGCTGCGGCAGATCGCGAACATCGCGGCCTCGACGTCCTCGGCGCCCTCGCCGCCGGAGAGCAGCAGCTCGCCGATACGCAGCGTCAGGTCGAGCACGCGGGGCACGGCGGGGCCGGTGTCGTCGTGCTTCTGGATCGGCTCGGCCACCGGCCGGTCGCCCACCGGCATCCGCAGCATGGTGCGCATCCGGTCCTGCCAGGGCGCGTCCTTGGACAGCCGCACCAGGGGCAGGCCCGCCGTGGTGATCAGGGCGTTCGGGGTGTCACGGGCGCTGTAGGCGCTCGGTGTGGCGAACGCGGAGGCCGGCTGGTCGGCGGGCGCCTCCACGACCGGGGCGGCGAGCCCCGCGGGCAGCGCGAACTCGGAGGTGGGCGATTCCTCTTCGGGCACCTGCGGCTGCTCCACGCCCTCGGGGGGCGCGAAGGCGCTGCGTGCCTCGTCGGACTGCGGCTTGCGGTCGTCCACCGCGTCGTGCTGCTCGGCCACCACTGGTCCCGTGCCTCCCTCCGGCCGCTTGGGTGCGTGTGCCCAGTATGTGGTCGGTCATGAGCCGATACGACAGCGGGCGGCGCACCGTGAAGGTGCACCGCCCGCTGTTCACGGAGGAGCGCGCGTCAGTGCGCGCCGCCCTGCGCCTCGAGGCGCTTGTAGGAGGCCTCGACCTCGGCCTCGGCCTCGACGCGGCCGACCCAGTTGGCGCCCTCGACGGACTTGCCGGGCTCCAGGTCCTTGTAGACCTCGAAGAAGTGCTGGATCTCCAGGCGGTCGAACTCGGAGACGTGGTGGATGTCGCGCAGGTGCTCCACGCGCGGGTCGGACGCCGGGACGCACAGCAGCTTGTCGTCGCCGCCGGCCTCGTCGGTCATCCGGAACATGCCGATCGCGCGGCACTTGATGACGCAGCCGGGGAACGTCGGCTCGTCCAGCAGGACCAGCGCGTCCAGCGGGTCGCCGTCCTCGCCGAGGGTGTCCTCGACGAAGCCGTAGTCGGCCGGGTAGCTGGTCGAGGTGAAGAGTCGACGGTCCAGGCGGATCCGGCCGGTCTCGTGGTCGACCTCGTACTTGTTCCGCGACCCCTTCGGGATCTCGATGGTGACGTCGAACTCCACGGGTGGCTCTCCTCCATGATCAGCACATGCATCGGACGGGTGCTGCGTCGATGCCATGTTCGCGGCAGGACGCAGTTCTGGTGATTAAGTGTCCCTCACGCAGGTGTGTGATCGCGAAAGGGGCTGGTCCTCGGTGCCGGGACCCAAGACATGGCAGCTCACAGCGGGTGCGGCGGCGGTCGGCCTGGCACTTTCGGCCGGGGCCGTGGCCCTCGCCGGACCGTGGGACTCAGGCCAGCGTACGGCCGAGCGTGACCGGGCCGCATCGTGGGCCGGCCGGGGTGGCGCACATCACGGGCCCCCCAAGGATCCGGAACTTCCGGCTCCGGCGCCGAGTGCGCCCAGCGTGCTCGCGGCCCTCGGCGCCCCGGCCGCGGCCCCCGTCCAGGCGGCCCTTCCTTCCGACCTGGGCCGGCTGCTCGCCGACCCGGCGCTCGGGCAGAACCCGGCGGCCTCGGTCCTGGACACGGCCACCGGGCGGGTGCTGTACGCCGTCCGGGCGGACGCGGCCATGACGCCGGCGTCCACCGTGAAGATCGCCACCGCGACCGCTGTGCTCAGCGCGCTCCCGGCCGACCACCGCTTCGCGACCAGGGTGGTGGCCCCGCCCGGCTCCGCCGCGCTCACCCTGGTCGGCGGCGGCGACCCCACCCTGGACAAGGCGCGCCTGGCCGCCCTGGCCGACGACACGGCCCGCGCGCTGCGGGCGCGCTCGCTCGGCACCGTACAACTGGCGTACGACACCTCGCTGTTCAGCGGCCCCGAGGTGCATCCGATCGGGCCGAACGAGAACCTCGCGCCGGTCGTCGCGCTGATGACCGACGAGGGGCGTACGGACAGCTCCGACAGCGGGCCCGCGGCGCGCACCTCCGATCCGGCGGGCGACACCGCGCGGGCCTTCGCCGAGCTGCTGCGGGCCCGCGGGGTGCAGGTGGACGGTCCGGCGTCCGCCGCCGCGCCCGCCGGTGCCAAGCCGGTGGCGAGCACGCTGTCCGCGCCGCTGCCCGAGATCGTCGAGCGGATGCTGACCAACAGCGACAACGACATCGCCGAGGCCCTGAACCGCGCGACCGCGATCGCCACCGGCAGGCCCGCGAGCTTCGACGGCGGCGCCGAGGCCGTGCCCGCGCAGCTCGCCAGACTCCAGCTCCCCTTGAACGGGGCCGTGTTCGCGGACGGCAGCGGCCTGAACCGGGTCGACAAGGTGACCCCGGACCTGCTCACCCGGCTGCTCGCCAAGGCCGCCGACCCTGCCCGGCCCGAGCTGCGCCCGATCCTGACCGGCCTGCCCGTCGCCGGCTTCACCGGCACCCTCAGCGGCCGTTACGACACCGCCTCCGCGGCGACCGGCCTGGTCCGCGCGAAGACCGGCACGCTCAGCGGCGCGGGGGTCAACACCCTGGCCGGGACGGTCGTGGACGCGAGCGGCCACCTCCTCGCGTTCGCGTTCCTGTCGACGGGCACGCCGGGCGCCGACCCGGCCCCCGTACAGAAGGCGCTCGACCGGCTCGCCACCCGGCTCACGGCGCACTGAGCGGCGCCAACCGGGTTCCCTTCAGGGGCCGACAACGTACGGTTGACGCATGACTGGCATCGGCGGTGCAGGTACCTCTGGGATGGTCGACTGGAACCTCGCGGTCGCGACCGCGACCCGACTGGTGCGGCCGGGCCCCGACGTGAGCCGCGACGAGGCACGCGAGATCGTCGCCGAGCTCCGCCGGCACGCCAAGGCCGCCGAGGAGCACGTACGGGCGTTCACCCGGATGATCCCGGAGGGCGCCGAGCCCGAGGACACCCCGGTCCTGGTCGTCGACCGGGCCGGCTGGGTGCGGGCCAACGTCGCGGGCTTCCGCGAGGTCCTGCGCCCGCTCCTCGACAAGATGCAGGAACGGCGCGGGAACATGCCCGGCGGGGCCGTGCTCGGCGCGGTCGGCGGCAAGGTCACCGGCGTCGAGCTGGGCATGCTCCTGAGCTTCCTGTCCTCGCGGGTCCTCGGCCAGTACGAGACGTTCGCGCCCGCGACCCGCGACCTCCCGGCGGCGCCCGGCGGCGGGGGCCGGCTGCTCCTCGTGGCGCCCAACATCGTGCACGTCGAGCGCGAACTCGACGTCGCCCCGCACGACTTCCGGCTCTGGGTGTGCCTCCACGAGGAGACCCACCGCACCCAGTTCACGGCCGTGCCCTGGCTGCGCGACCACCTGGAGGGCGAGATCCAGTCATTCCTCGGCGAGACCGAGGTCGACCCGATGACGGTCCTGGAGCGGCTGCGCGAGGCCGCCCAGTCGCTGGCCGGGGGCCGTCCCGAGGGCGAGGAGGGCGAGGAGGGGCGCTCGCTCGTGGAGCTGGTGCAGACCCCGGCCCAGCGCGAGATCCTCGGCCGGCTCACCGCCGTCATGTCGCTGCTCGAAGGCCACGCGGACTACGTCATGGACGGAGTCGGGCCGCAGGTCGTGCCCTCGGTGACCGAGATCCGCGAGAAGTTCAAGGAGCGCAGGGCCAAGGGGGCCTCCCGGCTCGACATGGCGCTGCGCAAGCTGCTCGGCCTCGACGCCAAGCTGCGCCAGTACCGCGACGGCGAGCGCTTCGTGCGGGCCGTGGTGGACGAGGTCGGCATGGACGGCTTCAATCGGGTGTGGACATCGCCGAACACGCTCCCCACCAAGGCCGAGATCGCCAACCCGGCGGACTGGGTCGCGCGCGTGCACCGCAAGGCGGAGTCCTGAGCGAAAAGCCGCCGGTAGGCGGGTGTCAACGCGGGAATCACCCATCCGAGGGACCGTGAGGCATGGGTAGGCGTGCAATGCTCGGGTAACGGCTCTGTTCTGTCACCATCTACGCACTCTGTGTGACTGAACGTCCCTCCTGCTCCCCCGCTCCCTCTGATTCCCCCCGCTTCCTCTCCGCACCAGAGGCACCCCCCAACACCGAAGGGCACCGGACATGGGTCCCCATCCTGCGGTCGCAGCGATACGCCTGGCGGTTCGCCGCGTACTCCACGACGTACTGAACGAACACTCCCGCGACCATGAGAGCGCCGCTGCCGCCGTGAGCGCGGGAGCCTGTGCCGGTTCCGGGACCGGCCTGCTCACCGCGCCGCCCGCGCCCCTCGTGCTCGTGGCCTGCTCCGGCGGCGCCGACTCCATGGCGCTCGCCTCCGCCCTCGCCTTCGAATCCCGCAAGCTCTCGCTGCGTGCCGGCGGCATCACCGTCGACCACGGCCTGCAGCACGGCTCCGACCTTCGGGCCGCCGAGGTCGTGTCCCGCATGACGGGCCTGGGCCTGGAGCCCGCCGAGGCCGTCGCCGTCCACGTGGGCCGCGAGGGAGGCCCCGAGGCCGCCGCCCGGGACGCCCGCTATGCCGCCCTGGACGCCGCAGCCGTACGCCACGGCGCCGCCGCGATCCTGCTCGGCCACACCCGCGACGACCAGGCCGAGACCGTGCTGCTCGGCCTCGCCCGCGGCTCCGGCACCCGCTCCCTGTCCGGCATGGCCGCCGTCTCGGGGGCGGCGGGCCGCTACCGGCGCCCCTTCCTCGAGATCGACCGCCAGACCGCCCGCAAGGCCTGCATGGTGCAGGCGCTGCCCGTCTGGGACGACCCGCACAACGCCGACCCCGCCTACACCCGCTCCCGGCTGCGCCAGGAGGGCCTGCCCGCCCTGGAGAAGGCGCTGGGCAAGGGCGTCGTCGAGGCGCTCGCCCGCACCGCCCAGCTCTCCCGTGACGACGCCGACGCCCTGGACGCCTGGGCCCTCCAGGCGGACGCGACCGTACGGGACGACGCGGGGCTGCTCGAATGCGCGAAGCTCTACGCGCTGCCGCCCGCCGTGCGCCGCCGCATCGTGCGCCGGGAGGTCATCGAGGCGGGCGCGCCCGCCGGTTCGCTCTTCGCCCGTCATGTGGAGGAGGTCGACAAGCTGATCACCAGCTGGCGCGGCCAGCGGGCCATCAATCTCCCCGGCCGCGTCGTGGCTCGTCGCCAGGGTGGCAGACTGGTCATTCGGCAGAGCTGAGACCACGCACGTCACTCGGCTCGCGTACGGACAACAGAACCCCCCAAGAAAGCGGCCCGGGTGAACGAGAAGGACATGGGCACCGACCTCCAGTCGGTGCTCATCACCAAGGAAGAGATCGACGCGAAGCTGGCGGAGCTGGCCGGGAAGATCGACGCGGAGTACGCGGGCAAGGACCTGCTCATCGTCGGAGTCCTCAAGGGCGCCGTCATGGTCATGGCGGATCTGGCCCGCGCGCTGTCCACCCCGGTCACCATGGACTGGATGGCCGTCTCCTCGTACGGTGCGGGCACCCAGTCCTCCGGCGTCGTGCGGATCCTCAAGGACCTCGACACCGACATCAAGGGCAAGCACGTCCTGATCGTCGAAGACATCATCGACTCGGGCCTGACCCTGTCGTGGCTCCTTTCCAACCTCGGATCTCGCGAGCCCGCCTCCCTCGAGGTCTGCACGCTGCTCCGTAAGCCGGATGCCGCAAAGGTCGCGATCGACGTGAAGTGGATCGGCTTCGACATTCCCAATGAATTCGTCGTGGGGTACGGCCTCGACTATGCCGAGAAGTACCGCAATCTCCCCTTTGTCGGGACGCTCGCGCCACACGTGTACGGCGGCTGACGCAACCCGGCCCGTTCGGGGAACCACAGCCCTCCTCCCGCCGTTGGAGCAGGGGAAGGGGCCCTTTGTCAGCCGTACCGTGCGACCACGGGTGACAATGCTGGGGTACCGTCCGAAGAACAGTCTTTACACACAGTCTTAGTCATACTCACAGCAGCATTTACCTACGGGCAGGAGGGACGGGGCGTTCTCGCTCCGTATGGATGGACGTGAAGCGATACTTCCGTGGGCCGGTCATGTGGATCGTGCTGGCCGTCCTCGCCGTGGTCGTGTTGATGCAGGTCGTCGGCTCGTCGGGCGGCTACAAGACGGTCGACACATCCGATGTCGTTCAGGCGATCAACAACAAGCAGGTCGAACAGGCCAAGATCACCACTGGTGACAGCCAGGTCATCAAGATCGACCTGAAGGACGGCCAGAAGGTCAAGGGCAGCAGCAAGGTTCAGGCCAACTACATCGGCGACGCCCAGGCGACCGACATGGCCACCCAGCTGCAGACCGGCGTGAAGGGCGGTGACATCCCGAAGGGATACACCGTCTCGCCCGACAAGCAGAACCCGTTCCTCGGGATCCTGCTGTCCCTGCTCCCCTTCGTCCTCATCGTCGTGGTCTTCCTGTTCCTGATGAACCAGATGCAGGGCGGCGGCTCCCGAGTCATGAACTTCGGGAAGTCCAAGGCCAAGCTCATCACCAAGGACACCCCGAAGACGACCTTCGCCGACGTGGCGGGGTCCGACGAGGCCGTCGAGGAGCTCCACGAGATCAAGGAGTTCCTCCAGGAGCCGGCGAAGTTCCAGGCCGTCGGCGCCAAGATCCCCAAGGGCGTGCTGCTGTACGGCCCGCCCGGTACGGGCAAGACGCTGCTCGCCCGTGCGGTCGCGGGTGAGGCCGGTGTCCCGTTCTACTCGATCTCCGGCTCCGACTTCGTCGAGATGTTCGTCGGTGTCGGCGCCTCGCGTGTCCGCGACCTCTTCGAGCAGGCCAAGGCGAACGCCCCGGCGATCGTCTTCGTCGACGAGATCGACGCCGTGGGCCGGCACCGTGGCGCAGGCCTCGGCGGCGGTCACGACGAGCGCGAGCAGACCCTCAACCAGCTGCTCGTCGAGATGGACGGCTTCGACGTGAAGGGCGGCGTCATCCTGATCGCCGCCACGAACCGGCCCGACATCCTCGACCCGGCGCTGCTGCGCCCCGGCCGTTTCGACCGCCAGATCGCGGTCGACCGCCCGGACATGCAGGGCCGTCTGGAGATCCTCAAGGTCCACCAGAAGGGCAAGCCGGTCGCTCCGGACGTCGACCTGTCGGCCGTCGCGCGGCGCACCCCGGGCTTCACCGGCGCGGACCTGGCGAACGTGCTGAACGAAGCGGCGCTCCTGACGGCGCGCAGCGACCGGAAGCTGGTCGACAACAACGCGCTCGACGAGGCGATCGACCGCGTCGTGGCGGGTCCGCAGAAGCGGACGCGGATCATGTCCGAGAAGGAAAAGAAGATCACCGCGTACCACGAGGGCGGTCACGCCCTGGTCGCCGCGGCCTCCCCCAACTCGGACCCGGTCCACAAGATCACGATCCTGTCGCGCGGCCGGGCCCTGGGTTACACCATGGTCCTGCCGGACGAGGACAAGTACTCGACCACGCGCAACGAGATGCTCGACCAGCTGGCGTACATGCTGGGCGGGCGCGCGGCCGAGGAGCTCGTCTTCCACGACCCGACGACGGGCGCGGCCAACGACATCGAGAAGGCCACGGCCACCGCCCGCGCGATGGTCACGCAGTACGGCATGACCGAGCGTCTGGGCGCGATCAAGTTCGGTGGCGACAACACCGAGCCGTTCCTCGGCCGTGAGATGGCGCACCAGCGCGACTACTCGGAAGAGGTCGCGGCGCTCGTCGACGAAGAGGTCAAGAAGCTCATCGAGACGGCGCACAACGAGGCCTGGGAGATCCTGGTCGAGAACCGCGACATCCTCGACAACCTGGTCCTGCAGCTCCTGGAGAAGGAGACGCTGGGCAAGGAGCAGATCGCCGAGGTCTTCTCGGGCATCGTCAAGCGCCCGGCCCGGCCGGCCTGGACCGGCTCCTCGCGGCGTACGCCGTCGACGAGGCCGCCGGTGCTCTCGCCCAAGGAGCTGGCGCTCACCAACGGTGCCGCCGCCAACAACGGCTCCGTGCCGATGGACAAGTCCACGGAGGCCGTCCCGGCCCCCGAGGACCGTCCCGAGAGCTGAGCACCGGGCCGCACCGGCCCCGGAATGCATGCCGCGCCCCCCAGGTTTTAGCCTGTGGGGGCGCGGGTGTTTTCCGGCCACGCGTATGAACGACAGTCGAGGAACGAGGCACAGATGACCGACCCGGTGACGCTGGACGGCGAGGCGCAGATCGGCGAGTTCGACGAGAAGCGGGCCGAGGATGCGGTGCGCGAGCTCCTCATAGCAGTCGGCGAGAACCCGGACCGCGAGGGCCTCCAGGAGACGCCGGCGCGCGTGGCGCGGGCCTACCGGGAGATCCTGGCGGGCCTGCGTCAGGAGCCCGAGGACGTGCTGACGACGACGTTCGACCTGGGGCACGACGAGATGGTCCTGGTGAAGGACATCGAGATCGTTTCTCTCTGCGAGCACCATCTGCTGCCGTTCCACGGGGTGGCCCACGTCGGCTACATCCCGGCCGAGTCCGGCAAGATCACAGGTTTGTCGAAGCTGGCCCGGCTTGTCGATGTGTTCGCCCGTCGCCCGCAGGTGCAGGAACGCCTGACCACTCAGATCGCTGATTCGCTGATGCGCATCCTCGAAGCCCGCGGGGCCATCGTGGTGATCGAAGCCGAGCACATGTGCATGTCGGTACGCGGTATCCGCAAGCCGGGCGCGAAGACGACGACGTCGGCGGTGCGCGGCCAGCTCCGCGACCCCGCGACGCGCAGCGAGGCGATGAGCCTGATCATGGCTCGCTGACATCCGCTGATCGTCCGCCGGTCATCTGCTGCCTTGTGCGCCCGACTCGCGTACAGGGGCTGCCTGTTGAGGGATCTTGCGCAACGGCCCCGGCCGCCTGCTCGGCAGGTGGCCGGGGCCGTTGCGTTCAGCCTGTGTGACGGAGTGTCAGGTGGCCGGGGCCTTGTTGTCGTCCTCGTCCTCCGGGAGTTTGCAGATGCGCTCCAGGAACAGGGCGGCCGCCACGACTCCGATGCCGGCCAGGACCGAGAAGCCGGCGTAGATCGCCTGGTCGCGGCGGGCCGGCACGTCGAGATAGCTGAGCAGATAGACGCCCGTGCCGCCGTACATCCCGCACACCAGGGCCGCGACCAGCGCGCTGGCCTGGCCGAAGACCACCGCGCGGGCGGCCATCAGCGGCTCGACGCCCTTGGCCTCGGGGCGGCGCTCGCGCTGGGCGCGCAGCCGGGAGCGGATGGACAGGGCGGTGGCGAGCAGGATGACCGCGATCACCCCGAGCACGATGGGCGCCGCGATCGGCACGCTCGGCAGCGTGGACACGGAGTCCCACAGCCGGGCGGCCGCCCAGGAGAGCACCCCGGCGACGACGAACAGACCGGCCAGCACGCCCAGGCGCAATTGCTTCACGGAGTAGTGCCCTTCGGGTCTTGGGAGGTCGACCTCAGAAGCGTAACGACTACTCGGGCAGCCGGAGTTCCAGATCGGCGCGCGGCAGTACACCGTCGCGGCCGACGGCGCTCAGCAGGTCGGCGACCGAGCCGTGTCCGGGCAGCTGGGCCTCGGGCTCCACGTCGTGCCAGGGGGCGAGCACGAAGGCCCGCTGGTGGGCGCGCGGGTGGGGGAGGGTCAGGACCGGGTCGTCGGAGACGACGTCGGCGTAGGCAACGATGTCCACGTCGATGGTGCGCGGGCCCCAGCGCTCGTCGCGGACCCGGTCGAAGGCCTCCTCGATGGCGTGGCCGCGCTCCAGGAGCGAGGCCGGCGGCAGGGTGGTCTTCACGACGACGACCGCGTTGAAGTACGAGGGCTGGGAGCCCGCCTCGACGCCCCAGGGCTCGGTCTCGTACACCGGCGAGACGGCCTTGACGCGCAGGCCGGGGGTGTCCTCCAGGGCGTCGATGGCACCCTGCAGCGTCTCCAGGCGGTTGCCCAGGTTCGAGCCGAGGGCGATGACCGCGCGGCGCGGGTTGGAGAGCGTCACGTCGGCCGCGTCCACCTGCTCGACCACGGAGGCGGGCACCGGCTGTACGGTCGGGTCGCTCTGGGCGGCCCCGTGCGAAGACACGCTCATACTCGGCTCCGGGTGATCGTGATGGTCACGTCGTCGAACGGGACGGTGATCGGCGCGTCGGGCTTGTGGACGACCACCTCCACCTCCTGGACGCCTTCGTGCTTGAGGCACTGCTGGGCGATCCGCTCGGCGAGCGTCTCGATCAGGTCGACGGGCTCGCCCTGGACGACGTCCACGACTTCTTCCGCCACCACGCCGTAGTGCACGGTCTTCGCCAGGTCGTCGTCCGCCGCCGCGAGGCGGGTGTCGAGGCCGAGCACCAGGTCCACGATGAAGGTCTGGCCCTCCTCGCGTTCCCGGGGGAAGACGCCATGGTGCCCACGGGCCTTGAGGCCGCGCAGCGCGACACGATCCACGCGAATCACTCCTGCTGTCGTTGGTCAGACGGACATGCGGCCGCGTGCGGGCGGCACGGTGCCCACAATCGAATCTACCTGCGGGCACTGACAGTGCTCGCCCACGGGGGCTATGGACAGAACCGGACAGGCCTGGTAGCCGCCCCTACCCGATGGCCCCGGATTCAATCCTGCAAAGCCCCCGATCGTGCCCGGATTCAGTCCTGCGAGGCCCGCAATCGTCCCCGGAATCAGTCCCCTTCCGGCTCTTCGTCGCCCGATTCGGCGAGCACCGGCGAGCCGTGGTGGGACCAGAGCTGCCAGCCCTGGGATGTGCGGCGGAACACATTGGTGGCGACCACGAGCTGGCCGACGAGCGGGCCCAGCTCGCCGCTCTCCTCGGCGGGGCCGCCGCTGAGGATGTTCTCGGTGCAGGTGACGAGCGCGGTGTCACCGAGGATGACGACCTTCACATCGGTCAGGAAGAACTGGATGTACTCGGTGTTCGCCATGATCAGCGCGTACGAGCGGAGCACCTCGCCGCGCCCCGAGAGCACCGGCCAGCCCGGGTGGACGCAGGAGATCCCGGTGTCGCCGGCCTCGGTGGCATCCAGCCAGAGCTCGGACAGCTCGTCGAAGTCGCCGCGCTCCAGCGTCTCGTAGAACGCGGTGTTGGCGCGCTCGACCGCTTCGCTCTCGGTCCGCCGGCTCACCGGGCTCCCTCGACGGCGCGCGCCACGCGAACGGCGTCGGCGGTGGCCCGCACCTCGTGGACGCGGACCGCCCAGGCGCCCTCGTGGGCGGCGATGGCGGAGACGGCGGCGGTGGCCGCGTCGCGCTCGCGGGCGGGCGGCGGGGCGCCCTCGTCGCCCGCCAGGACGTGGCCCAGGAACCGCTTGCGGGAGGCGGCGACCAGGACGGGGCGGCCAAGGGCGCGCAGCTCGGCGAGGTGGGCGACCAGGGCGAGGTCGTGCCCGGCCTGCTTGGCGAAGCCGAGACCGGGGTCGATGACGAGGCGCTCGGGGGCGATGCCGCCCTCGATGACGGCCTCCATGCGGACGCGGAGTTCCGCGACGACCTCGCCGACCACGTCCTCGTACACCGCGCGGCTGTTCATGTCCTGGCTGAAGCCGCGCCAGTGCATGACGACGAAGGGGGCGCCGGTGGCGGCGACGGCGGGGATCATCGCGGGGTCGGCGAGCCCGCCGCTGACGTCGTTGACCAGCACCGCGCCGGCGGCGATCGCCTGTTCGGCGACGCGGGCGCGCATGGTGTCGACGGAGACGGTGACGCCCTCGGCGGTCAGGCCCCGGACGACGGGGATGACGCGGCGCAGCTCTTCGGTCTCGTCCACGCGGGAGGCGCCGGGGCGGGTCGACTCGCCGCCGACGTCGACGAGGTCGGCGCCCTCGGCCACCAGGTCGAGGCCGTGCTTGACGGCGTTGGAGGTGTCGAACCACCGGCCGCCGTCGGAGAAGGAGTCGGGCGTCACATTGACCACGCCCATGACCGCGCAGCGGTCCCATTCGGGCAGGCCTTCGACGGACCCCCGCCCGTTCAACGTACTCATACGTCAAGCGTAGGCGTCAGCCCGGCGTTCCCGGACCACGCTCGGGGGTGGCGAAAAGGCGCTGGAGGAGATCGTGCAGGGCGACCCGGTCGGCGTCGGGCAGCGCGTCGAGGGCGCCGTGGGTGGCCAGCATGCCGGTGCGGATGGTCTCCACGGTGCGGATGCCCTCGTCGGTCAGGACCACGTTCTTGACGCGGCGGTCGGTGGGGCTGGGCTCGCGTCGCACCAGGGTGCGGGCCTCCAGGCGGTCGATGATCCCGGTCACGTTGGAGGCGTCGCAGTGCAGCGTGGTGGCGAGCGAGCGCATGGAGGCGGGGCCCCGGCGCAGCACGGTCAGGGTCTTGGCCTGGCTGGAGGTGAGGCCCTCGTCGGCGGCGGCCGACGTGAAGTCGCCGTAGAAGCCGGCCAGGGAGTCCCAGATGGCGTCCATGAGCGTGGCGTTGCTGACGGCGGTCGGGCGGCTGGTTCCAGGCATGCCGTCCACTGTACCCGCGATTCGAGCGAAACTTGACTACCTCAACCTTTGATGTTTACCTTCATTAAGTTGCTTGAGGTAATCAAGCTTCCTCGACTCAAGTACCTACTCCTGCCGTACGGAAGAAAAAGTGACCACTAACCAACGCCCCAGCGGCGGTACAGGGCTCGTCCTGGTGCTCGGCCTCGCCGCCATGGTCGTCTCGATGATGCAGACCCTGGTCGTGCCGATCCTCGGGATCATCCAGAACGACCTCGGCACCACCACCTCGGGCGTCAGCTGGGTCACCACCGCGACCCTGCTCTCGGCGGCCGTCTTCACCCCGCTGCTCGGCCGCTTCGGCGACATGCACGGCAAGAAGCCGACGCTGATCGGCGTGCTCGTCGTCATGGTCGCGGGCTCCGTGCTCGCCGCCACCACCAGCTCGCTGGTGCTGCTGATCATCGGCCGGGTGCTCCAGGGCGCGGCCACCGCGATCTTCCCGCTGGCCCTTTCCGTACTGCGCGAGGAGATCCCGCCGCAGAAGCTGCACGGCGCGATGGCGCTGGTCAGCGGCACGCTCGCGTTCGGCAGCGGGCTCGCGCTCGTCGGCGCCGGCCTGCTCACGCAGGGCTCGCACCCCGACTACCACCGGGTGTTCTGGCTCGCCGTGATCCTCGCGGTCGTCGCCCTGATCGCGGTCATCGCGGTCGTGCCGGCCTCCCGTACGAAGACGGGCGGGCGCACCGACTGGTTCGGCGCGGCCACCCTGGCCGCCTTCCTGGTGCTGCTCCTGCTGCCCATCTCGCAGGGCCACGAGTGGGGCTGGTCCTCCGGCCGTACGATCGGGCTCTTCGTCGGCGCCGTCGTGATGGCCGGGGTCTGGGTCCTGGTCGAGCGCAAGGTCGCCGAGCCCATGGTGGACATGCGGATGTTCGCGCACCGGCCGGTGCTCTTCACCAACCTGGCCGGGCTGCTGCTCGGCTTCGCGATGTTCTCGCAGTTCATCGGCGTCTCGTACCTGGTGCAGATGCCGGACAAGCTGACCGGCTACGGCTTCTCCGCCTCGGTGCTCCGCGCCTCCGTCGAGTACCTGCTGCCGACCACGCTCGTCTCCCTGATCGCCGCGCCGCTGGGCGGGCAGCTGGTCGGACGGATCGGCGCGCGCTTCACGCTCGCGGCGGGTGCGGCCTTCGGTGTGCTCGGCTTCGCCTGGCTGACCGGGGCGCACGACTCCACGGCGTCCGTGATCCTCGCGGGCATGCTGATCGGTGCCGCGATCAGCTTCGGGTACGCGGCGATGCCGGCGCTCATCGTGGCGAGCGTCCCGCACCACCAGACGGGGATCGCGAACGGGATCAACTCGATCTCGCGCTCGGTGGGCTCCGCGATCGCCAGCGCGGTGATCACCTCGCTGCTCGCCTCGAAGGTGATCTCCGGCCTGCCGGCCGGGGTGCCGCCGCTGCCGGCGGAATCGCAGTTCACGCTGAGCTTCGCGCTGGCCGGGATCGCGTTCGTGCTGGTCGTGGGGGTGGCTCTGGTGGGCCTGTCCTCCGACCGGTCGCGGTCGCGGCGCGTGACGGCCTCGTCGGCGGACGCACAGGAGCCGGAGCTGGAGCGGGCCTGAGGTCTCGGGGGCGGGGGCGGAGCCCCAGCGGCTCTCGCCCGCGCCCCGGGCCACCCCACCCGGCGGCCCGGGGCACCGGTGCCCCGGCCCCCCGGGGGGGGGCAACGCAGAACCCCGGTCCCCAGCCCCCGCAGAGGGGCCCGGAACCGGGGTTCGGGAGGGGGGCGGTGCTACGCCGCGCTTACCTCGCGCTCTGCCGGGGGCACGTGCGCGCACGCCCGCTCCCGTCGCGCCGCCCGCG
Organism: Streptomyces mauvecolor; assembly: GCF_039532965.1. Lineage (NCBI taxonomy): Bacteria > Bacillati > Actinomycetota > Actinomycetes > Kitasatosporales > Streptomycetaceae > Streptomyces > Streptomyces mauvecolor. Next base: position 220,218 of record NZ_BAAASQ010000005.1, read on the forward strand.
TGAGGCGGGCCAGCGGGCCCGGAAGGCCCAGGTTCACGAAGCCCTCCGCCTGCATCACGGCGAAGCCGATGCGAGGGAGGTCGGCGTGGGCGCGGTAGACCATGAAGCGCGGCTCCCACCGCGGCTGGAACTTCGCGTTGAACTTGTACAGCGACTCGATCTGGAACCAGCGGGAGAGGAAGACCAGGAGGCCGCGCCACATCCGCAGGACCGGACCCGCGCCGATCTTCTCGCCGCGGGCGAGGGCCGAGCGGAACATCGCGAAGTTCAGCGAGACCTGGCGTACGCCGATCTTCTCGCAGGCCTGGAGCGACGCCACGATCAGGAGCTCGTTCATGCCGGGGTCGGCCGAGCGGTCGCGGCGCATCATCTCCAGCGACATTCCGTCCTTGCCCCAGGGCACGAAGTGCAGGATGGCCTTCAGGTCGCCGTAGGGGGAGGGCGCCGCGCCCTCGTCGTCCGCCTTGTGGGCCGTGGCGATCACGCAGTCGCCGTCGTTCGGGTCGCCGATCCGGCCGAGCGCCATCGAGAAGCCGCGCTCGGTGTCGGTGCCGCGCCAGTCCTCGGCGGCCCGGCGAATGCGCTCCAGCTCCCCGTCGGACAGGTCACGAACGCGCCGTACGCGGGTTTCGTAGCCATTGCGCTCGATGCGCTTGACCATCTGGCGTACGTTCCGCATGGCGCGTCCGGCGAGGGAGAAATCCGCGACGTCCACCACCGCCTCGTCGCCCAGCTCCAGGGCGTCGAGCCCGGTCTCGCGGGTCCAGACCTCGCCGCCGGTCTCCGAGCAGCCGACGACCGCCGGGGTCCAGGAGTGCGCCTTGGCCTCGTCCATGAAGCGCTCGATGGCGCCGGGCCAGGCCTCGACGTCGCCGATCGGGTCGCCCGAGGCGAGCATCACACCGGAGACCACGCGGTAGGTGACGGCCGCCTTGCCGCTGGGCGAGAAGACGACGGCCTTGTCGCGGCGCAGCGCGAAGTGGCCCAGCGAGTCGCGGGCGCCGTGCCTGGCGAGCAGCTCGCGGAGCTTGTGCTCGTCGTCCTGGGTGAGGCGGGCGGCCGGGTGCTCGGGCCGGAACGCCAGGTAGATCGTGGTGACCGCGGTGAGCAGGCCGAGCGCGCCGAGCGAGTAGCCGACCGTCCAGCTGGTCCTGCCCTGGTACTCGACCGGGCCCTCGAAGCCGAAGAGGCCGAACATCACGTGCTGGATGCGGTCCACGATGCTCGGGTTGCCGACCGTGCGGTTGGGGTGGACGCTCACGATGACCAGGCCCAGGCCCAGCGAGCCCGCTCCCATCAGGAAGAAGTTCGCCACCGCCTTCCAGCGGCTGCGCGGGTCGGGCAGCGCGGTGAACTCGCTCCGGTGGCGGATGAGCAGCGTGAGAAGTACCAATGAGATCAGCACCCCGACGACGGAGTGCCGGTACCAGAACTGGGCCACCGCCCCGATGGGCAGCAGCACCACGGCGGCCCGCCAGGCTCGCCGCTTGCGGCGCTTCAGGCCGTGCGCGAGGAGCAGCAGCAGGATGCCGGCGCAGAGCGCCACGGCCGCCGCGAAGGGGCCGAAGGTGCCCGGCAGCACCTCGCTGACGGTGTGGAACCGACTGTGCCGGACGCGATCGAAGACTCCGGCCGCGACGTCCAGGAGGCCCACGATCGTGCAGGCCGTACCGACCAGCTTGGGAACCGACTCGGGGCGCGGCCCGCGGAGGACCTTTCGTACACGAGTCGGAACCGATCCGTTTTTGTCCCCATCTATCCTGACAGACATCGCTTCCCGTGACTCCGCGAGAGATTCAGTTGGCCGGGGGACGGCGTCCGCACCGTCCAGCCGGACAATTTGCGCCCTCTAGGACGGGACTTCAGGGGGGCGGGTTCCCTCGGTCTCAGGAAAATCTCAGCCAGAAAGTTTCATCGACTCATGGGTCTCACGAGCAACAAGGTCCTGGCACTCGCCGTGTTCCTGGCGGTGGTGCTGTTCGCGGTCACCATCTGGTTGTGGCCGCGCCTGGCGCGGCGCAGCTGGAAGGCCGTGACGGGCCGCATCGGCCTGCTGCTCGCGACCCAGCTGGCGATCTTCGCGTCGGTCGGTCTGGCCGCCAACAATTCGTTCCTGTTCTACGGGTCCTGGGCGGACCTGTTCGGGCAGGAGCAGGACATGGGCAAGGTCGTCGACCACTCGGCGGGCGGCAAGAACATCCAGGTCGTCGCCAAGCAGAAGCCGGACACCCCGGGCGCCGGCAAGCCGCAGCTGGGCGGCGAGATCCAGAAGATCGTGCTGGCCGGGGAGAAGTCGAAGATAACGAGCCCGGCCTACGTCTATCTGCCCCCCGAGTACTTCCAGAAGGCGTACGAGAACAAGACCTTCCCGGCCTCGATCGTGCTGACCGGCTACCCGGGCACCGCCGAGAACCTGCTCAAGGGCCTCAGGTACCCGAAGACGGCCTGGGCGCAGGCCAAGCAGAAGAAGATGCAGCCGATGATCCTGATCATGATGCGGCCGACGGTGGCGGGCCAGCGCGACACCGAGTGCGTGGACATACCGGGCGGCCCGCAGACCGAGACCTTCTTCGCGAAGGACGTGCCGGGCGCGATCTCCGCGAACTACCGGGTCGGCGCCAAGCCGCAGAACTGGGGCTTCATCGGCAACTCGACCGGCGGCTACTGCGCCCTGAAGATCGGCATGCACCACCCCGAGCAGTTCGCGGCGAGCGCCGGCCTCTCGGCGTACTACAAGGCGGCGGACGACCCGACGACCGGCGACCTCTTCCACGGCAACAAGCACGAGGAGAACCGCGCCAACCTGCTGTGGAGCCTCGACCACCTCAAGCCCGGCAAGTCGTCCTTCCTGGTCACGAGCTCGCTGTCGGGAGAGGAGAACTTCAAGCCGACCCAGGCCTTCATCAAGAAGGTCAAGGCGCCCGGACGCGTCTCCTCGATCACCCTCGACAGCGGCGGCCACAACTTCAACACCTGGCGCCGCGAGATCCCGCCGACCCTGGAGTGGATCAGCGGCCGGCTCAGCGCGAGCTGACCGACTCGACCTTCACCTCGGTCCGGGGTACCGCCTGGGCGTCCGCGTCGATGGAGCGGCGCAGCGCCTCGTGGAGCCGGGCCGGGGTGAGCACGCCGAGGAAGCGGCCCCGTTCCTCGCGGTCGATCACCGCGATCCAGCCCGCGTCGTGCTGGAGCATCGTGGCGAAGGCCTGCTTGAGGGACGCGCCCACCGGAAGCCAGGCCTCCATGCGCCGGGCGTGCTCGCGGACCGTGCCCTTGCCGGCCCGGGCCTGCTCGGCGGAGATCCAGCCGTGCAGGTTGTCCTCGCGGTCCAGGACGACCGCCCAGCGCGCGATGTCGGCGGGCAGCGGGTCGTCGAGGTGCACCACGGGCGGCTGCTCCAGGTCGCCCTCCTCGATGGGGGTCACCGAAAGGCGCTTGAGCCCCCGGTCGGCGCCGACGAAGTCCGCGACGTACTCGGTGGCGGGGGCGCCGAGCACGGCGGCGGGGGCGTCGAACTGCTCGATGGCGCCCTGCCCGTAGACGGCGATGCGGTCGCCGAGGCGGACCGCCTCCTCGATGTCGTGGGTGACGAACAGGACCGTCTTGCGCACCTGCGACTGGAGCCTGAGGAACTCGTTCTGCAGCCGCTCGCGCACCACCGGGTCGACCGCGCCGAACGGCTCGTCCATCAAGAGCACCGGCGGGTCGGCCGCCAGCGCCCGTGCCACGCCGACCCGTTGGCGCTGGCCGCCGGAGAGCTGCTCCGGGTAGCGCGAGCCGTACGTCGTCGGGTCGAGCCCGACGAGGTCGAGCAGCTCGGCGGCGCGCTTCTGCGCCGCGGCCTTCTTCACGCCGAGCAGATGCGGGACGGTCGCGGTGTTCTCCAGGACCGTCTTGTGCGGGAAGAGACCCACCTGCTGGATCACATAGCCGATACGGCGCCGCAGTTGCACGGGGTCGACGGTCGATATGTCCTCGCCGTCCAGGAAGATCCGCCCGCTGGTCGGCTCGATGAGCCGGTTGACCATTTTCATCGTCGTGGTCTTGCCGCATCCCGACGGGCCGACCAGGGTGACCAGTTCACCTTCGGCCACCTCGAAGGAAAGGTCGTCCACCGCGGTGGTCCCGTCGGCGTACCGCTTGGTGACGTGCTCGAACCGGATCATGGTTCCCCATTTTGAAGGCTGGCTGGCGCGCTTGTGTGAAGCCCATGTTGCTGTACTGCGAAGGCCCGAGGCGATTGTCAGTGGCCGGGGATAGGGTCGTCGGGAACGAATCGAACACCAGGGGGAGGTGGGGGAGTGGCGCAGAACTGTCTGGCGGCGAACGACTGGATCTGCTGGGAGTACGTCAGCTCCCGGAGCCAGGAGCTGACCGACGCGACGGTCCAGCACGTGTGGATCACCGCGGTGTCGGTCCTGATAGGCCTGCTCATCGCCTTCCCCCTCGCGCTGCTCGCGCGCGGGCGCAAGGGCGTGGCGGCCACCGTCCTCGGCTTCACGACCGTGCTCTACACCGTGCCGTCGCTCGCGATGTTCGCCCTGCTGCTCCCGGTGTTCGGCCTCTCGGCGGGCCTGGTGATCACGGGGTTGGTGCTGTACTCGCTGACGATTCTCGTACGGAACATCCTGGCCGGGCTCGAATCGGTGCCCTCCGACGCCCTGGAGGCGGCCCGCGGCATGGGGTACGGGCGGATACGGCTGCTCTTCGAGGTCGAGCTGCCGCTCGCGCTGCCCGCGCTGATGGCCGGCCTCAGGATCGCCACGGTGGCCACCGTCGCGCTGACCACGATCGGCTCGCTCGTCGACCACGGCGGCCTCGGCAACCTCATCGAGCAGGGCCTGCCCACCTTCTTCAAGGCGCAGATCCTCACCGCCTCCGTGCTGTGCGTGGCGCTCGCGATCGCCGCCGACCTGCTGCTCCTCGGGATCCAGTGGCTGCTCACGCCGTGGACCCGGATCCGTACGGCGAAGGCGGTCTGAGCGATGGGAGTCTTCACACAGGCCTGGACGTGGCTGACCACGGGTGCCAACTGGTCCGGGGACGACGGCGCCTGGCACCGGCTCGGTGAGCACGTGTACGTCAGCGCGCTCGCGCTGGTGGTCTCCTGCCTGGTCGCCCTGCCGCTCGCGCTGTGGCTCGGGCACATCGGCAAGGGCGGTGCGCTCGCCGTCAACATCTCCAACGTCGGCCGGGCGATACCCGTCTTCGCGGTGCTCGCCCTGTTCATGGTGACGCCGCTGCGCAACGCGGGCTATCTGCCCACCGTGATCGCCCTGGTTCTCTTCGCGGTGCCGCCGCTGCTCACCAACGCCTACGTCGGCATGCGCGAGGTGGACCGGGCGGCGGTGGAGGCGGCGCGTGGCATGGGGATGTCGGGGCGTCAGCTCTTCCTCCAGGTGGAACTGCCGCTCGCCTACCCGCTGATCATGACCGGGCTCCGCTCGGCGGCGGTCCAGATCATCGCGACCGCGACGATTGCCGCGATGGCCGGGCTCGGCGGGCTCGGCCGGATAGTCACCGAGGGATTCGCGGTGTACAACACCCCCCAGGTGGTGGCGGGGGCGATGCTCGTGGCTGCGCTCGCCCTGCTGGTGGAGGGCGTCCTGGTGGCGGTCGACCGCCTCTTCAGCCCCTTGCGCAAGCGTTCGTGACCCTGTTCGTGACCCTGCGATCCGGCAACTCCCCGATCCCGCAGCACCTGTGATCCCTCAGTACCTGTGATCCCGTGACGTCTCCTGAATGGTGAACCCTCAATGAGCAAGATCCTGCGTACGACCGGCCTGGCCCTCGGCACCCTGGCCCTGGCCGGCACGCTCGCCGCGTGCGGCGGCGACAGCCTGGAGAAGAGCAAGGACAAGAGCGGTTCCGGCGGGTCCGGCAGTACGGGCGGCGGAAAGAAGGGCTCGCTGGTGATCGGCGCGGCGGGCTTCACCGAGTCCGCGGTCCTGGCGGAGCTGTACGCGCAGGTCCTGGCCGACGCCGGTTACTCGACCTCGGTCACCACCGTGAAGAACCGCGAACTGTACGAACCCGCCCTGGAGAAGGGCGAGATCGACGTCGTGCCGGAATACGCGGCCACGCTCACCGAATTCCTCAATGCCAAGGCGAACGGCGCCAACGCCAAGCCGCTGGCCTCCAGCGACGTCGCCGCGACCGTGGGCGAACTGACCAAGCTCGCCGGACCGCGCGGACTGAAGGTTCTGCCCGCCGGTGAGGCGGTGGATCAGAACGCGTTCGCGGTGACCAAGGAATTCGCCGCCAAGAACAACCTCAAGACCCTTTCGGACCTGGGCACTTCCAAGGCCGAGGTGAAGGTCGCGGCCGGTGACGAGTGCAAGATCCGGCCATTCTGCGCGCCGGGTCTGACCTCCAAGTACGGCATCGACGTCACGGGCATCGACCCCAAGGGCGTGGGCACCCCGCAGGCCAAGCAGGCCGTGAAGGACGGGGTGGACCAGCTGGTTCTGACCACCACGACCGACGCGACCCTGGACACCTACGGACTCGTGCTGCTCCAGGACGACAAGAAGCTGCAGAACGCGGACAACGTGCTGCCGGTCGTCAATGCCAAGGACGCGGGCGGCCAGGAGATAGCCGATGCGCTCGGCAAGCTGACCAAGGCTCTGACGACCGCCGATCTGGTCGATCTCAACCGCAAGGTCGATGCCGAGCGGGCCAAGCCGGCCGATGTCGCGAAGGCCTATCTCCAGTCGAAGGGACTGATCAAGAAGTAGCCGAATTTGGCGATTCGAGTAACTACAGGGGAACAGATTGACGGGCGGGGGTCCATATGAGGTCTACGCACGGTAAATTTCAGGCCATGCCACGTGGACGCCACCGTCATTCCCCTCCGCTGCACCGGCTCCTCCAGCCGTCGGCCGTCGCCGGCGTCTCGGTCATATGCGCCGGTGGCGCCTGGCTCTTCGATCAACCCACGGTGCTGCGGGCGTTGGCGGCCGCGGCCGCGGCCGCCTGCGTCACCGGCTCCGTGCTCATGCGCGCCTGGGACCGGGCCGCGGGCCGTCGCGTCGCCGAGCTGACCCGCTCGCGCGCCGCCGACCAGTGGCGCACCGAGGAGCGGATCGCCGAGCTGGAGACCGAGTTGGAGGAGTCGCGCGAGCTGCGCGGCCGCCTCGACGCCAAGCTGCGCACCAAGCGCATGGAGCTGGCCGGTCTGCGCGGCGAGCACGCGGCCCTGCTGCGGCGTTACGCCAACGCCGAGACCGAGCGGGCCAGCGCTCTGGAAGGCCGGCGTCAGCTCGCGCTGGAGGCAGGGCCCAAGGCGCTGATGCCGTCGGGCAGCACGCCGACGCCCGCCTCCTACCTCGCGGCCGCCCGCGCCCTGGAGTCCCTCTCGCTCAACGCCGAACGCCAGGCGAAGGCGCGGGCCGCCGCGTCCCGGGAGGCGGAGGAGCCGCAGGGGAAGCCCGCGGCGGCCCTCGGCAGCGGGGAACACACCCGCCCGGCGGCCGCCCTCACCGCCAAGCCCCGCCAGGCCGAACTGCCCGCGGCCCCCGCGCCGGTGGCCTCCGCGGTGGTGCCCTACCTCGCCCGCCGCGCGGCCCGGCCCGAGGGCCACTTCGACTTCTTCGGCACGGGGGGTGGCGGCGAGCGGAAGGCTGCCGCCGCGATCGAGGCGGTCCAGAACGAGGACCTGGCCGATGTCGTCGGCGCCGAGGCCCTGGCGGACCGTGCCCAGCAGGGCGGCCCGGACAGAACGGTGGGCGAGGTCATCGACCTGACGGCCCATGACGAGACGGAGCAGCTGGACGTGGCGGAACTGAGAACGGCCATCTCGTAGCCCGGGCTGCCCTTGGGGCTCCGCTCCGCCCCACCCCTTCCCGCTGTGACACTCTGCGGCTCCGCCGCGTGGCCTCCGGGGGTCGGGGAGGGTGAAGCCGGGTTTCCCAGGGCTCCTCCCCAGACCCCGTTCGCGCCTGAAGGCCGCTCGTCCTCAAACTCCCCCAAGGCCCCAAGGGCCAGGGGGACCCCCGTGACGGGCTTAGGGGCGCGGGGAACTGCGCGATCAGCCCAAGGCGGCCCGCAGCGAACCGAAGACATCCGGGAGGGGGCAGGGTCCGCAGGCCCCGGGATTGATGGGGGCCGGGGGTGCGACAGCCCCCGGAACGAGGTCTGCGGCCGGTACCGAGGCCGCGCGTCGTGGCGAGTGTCGGTACCGTCCGCAGAGTCCGGATGCACGGGGCAGCCGGCATCCGGGCGGGCTCCTCCCCCGAGTGGGCCCGCGGAAAAGATTGTTGTCGGGAGCCCGCCCTCTTTCCAGGGGGCACGGATGCAGATAATTGCTCCGGCGCCCGCACCGCGCCCCGCGACCGCCCCCACCGACCGCCCCCACTACGGAAGGCGCTCCCCTTGCACCTCGCCGCCCCCGACCGCGATGCCCTGCGGGCGCTGCTCCGGGAGCGGCGCGCGGCCGTCAGCCCCGGATCCGCCGGCTTCCCGCCGCGGCGTCCCGGCCCGGGCCGGCGCGCGGCCGGGCTCAGCCAGGAGCAGATGGACCTGCTGCTCGACCGTACGCCGGGCACGTACAACCGGTTCGAGAACGGCCAACTGGCGACTCCCTCGGCCGAGTTGCTGACCGCTGTCGCCACCCTGCTCAGGTTCGACGAGCAGGAGTGGACGTTCCTGTGGCGGCTCACCCGGCGCGAGGCACCGCCGAACCCGCTGCACCGCGACTCGGGCCTGTCCGTGCCCGGCGAGTGGCGGCGGGCCGTCGACGGCATCAGCGGGGCGCTGGCGTACATCAACGACGCCGAGTGGAACCTGCTCGCCCACAACCAGGAGTTCGCCGCGCTCTTCCCGGGCGGCGAGCCCCCGGCCAACTCCATGCGCTGGATGCTCCTCGACCCCGAGGCGCGCGAGGTGGTCCTCGGGGACTGGGCCAACTCCTGGGCTCCGGTGGTGATGCCGCAGCTCCGGCACGCCGTGGAGCTGCATCCGCAGAACACCGCGCTGGCCCGCCTGGAGGACGACGTACGCCGTGATCCGGTGGCCGGCCCTCTGTACGCGGTGGCCTCGGCGGCGCCCATCGGCTATCCCGACGGAACGGAGCGGCCGATCAACCACGCCCTGTACGGCCCGGGTTGGGTGACGACGTGTGTCGCCGAGCCGGTCACCTCGCCGGGCGCCCGGGTCATGCTCCTGCTCTACACGGCGGGCGACTCCCTCGCGAGCCGCAGCCCGCTCGGCCCGACACCGCCGACGAGTTGACCAAGTTTTTGGATTTGAAGGATTGATTCAAGACATGTGACGTATGGTGATGATCCGCCTGATTTCGATTGGTGAGGGAGATCGTCCGTGCCCGCTCACATAGCCCCTCCCTGTGTCGTTCTGCCGGGGAACGTGGTGACGACCGACGAGATCTGCGCTGACATCCGCCGGGCTCATCCGGAACTTCCGCGTCTGGAAGCCGTGTTGCGGGTCGCCCGGGCGACGACCGTGCGGACCCGGCACTTCACCCGCCCGCTGGCCTCCCCTACTGTGGCCGGAAACGCTCTGGTCGAGGAGCGCAACAGGGCTGCGTACGAGGACGCGTTGGGCCTGGCGGCCGAGGCAGGGCGACGGGCGCTGGCCGCGGCGCGGCTGCGGCCCGCCGACATCGACGCGATCGTCGCCAGCCACACCACGTCCTGGACCGTGCCTTCGCTCGACGTCCACCTGGTCGCCGAGCTCGGCCTGAGGCCCGACGTCCGGCGCCACCCCATGGGCACGGTCGGCTGCGCGGGCGGCGCCCAGGGCCTGGTCCGCGCCCACGAGGACATCGCCGCCCACCCCGGCGCGAACGTCCTCGTCGTCACCTCCGAGTGCCTGTCGGCGGCGACGTACAACCACGAGGACACCAGCCTCGAATCCATGGTCTACAAGGTCCTTTTCGGGGACGGCGCCGCCGCCGCGGTGGTCTGCGAGCGCCCGGGCTGGGACGGGCCGAGCTTCGTCGTCGAGGACACCTTCGAGTACGTGCTGCCCGACAGCGCCGACCGCTACCGGGGCCGGCTGAGCGGCGCCGGGCTGCACTTCGACTCCACCCGGGCCGCGACCGCCGCCTTCAACGACTGCCTGCCGGCGTTGCTGGAATGGCTCGGAAACGACGCGCTCGACTTCGCGGTGGTGCACCCCGGCGGCCCGCGCATCCTGGACGACACGGCGGCGGGCCTCGGCCTCGACGGCGGGGGCGGCGCCCTGCGGCACGCCTGGGAGAGCCTGGCCGCCAACGGAAACCTGGGCGGCTCGGCGGTCCTGGACGTCCTGTCCCGTACGTCCGCCCAGGCCCCGCCCGCCGACGCCGCGGGCCTGATCATCGCGTTCGGCCCGGGCTTCGTCCTGGCGGCGGCGAGAGGGCACTGGTCCGACTAGCCCGACGGGACGGCTACTTGTCGATGTCCCCGACGACGAAGAACAGCGATCCCAGGATCGCCACCATGTCGGCGACGAGCGTCCCCGGCAGCAGCACGGCGAGCGCCTGGATGTTGTTGTACGAGGCCGAGCGCAGCTTCAGCCGGTACGGCGTCTTCTCGCCCTTGCTGACGAGGTAGTAGCCGTTGATGCCGAGCGGGTTCTCGGTCCAGGCGTACGTGTGGCCCTCGGGCGCCTTGAGGACCTTGGGGAGGCGCTGGTTGATCGGGCCGGGGGCGAGGCCGTCCATCCTGTCGAGGCAGGCGTCGGCGAGATCGAGCGCGTTGTGGGTCTGCTCCAGGAGGCACTCGAACCGGGCCAGGCAGTCGCCCTCGGTGCGGGTGACGACCTTCAGGGTGTCCTGCAGCTCCCCGTACGCGAGGTAGGGCTCGTCGCGGCGCAGGTCGAAGTCGACGCCGGAGGCTCGGGCGATGGGCCCGCTCACGCCGTACGCGTGCACCGCCTCGGCGGGCAGCACGCCGACGCCCCTGGTGCGGGCCCGGAAGATCTCGTTGCCGAGCACGAGCCGGTCGTAGACGTCCATGCGCGAACGCACCGAGGCGACGGCGTGCCGGACCCGGCCGAGCCAGCCCAGCGGCAGGTCCTCCTTGAGGCCGCCGACCCGGTTGAACATGTAGTGCATGCGGCCGCCGGAGACCTCCTCCATGACGGCCTGGAGCTCCTCGCGCTCGCGGAAGGCGTGGAAGACGGGGGTGATGCCGCCGAGCTCCAGCGGGTACGAGCCGAGGAACATCAGGTGGTTGAGGACCCGGTTCAGCTCGGCGAGCAGGGTGCGGGTCCACACGGCGCGCTCGGGCACCTCCATGCCGAGCATCCGCTCCACGGCCATGACCACGCCGAGCTCGTTGGAGAACGCGGAGAGCCAGTCGTGGCGGTTGGCCAGCATCACGATCTGGCGGTAGTCGCGGGCCTCGAAGAGTTTCTCGGCGCCGCGGTGCATGTAGCCGATGACCGGTTCGGCGTGCTGGATGCGTTCGCCGTCGAGCACGAGCTTGAGGCGTAGCACTCCGTGGGTGGAGGGGTGCTGGGGGCCGATGTTGAGCACCATGTCGGTGCTCTCCGCCCCGCCCCCGATCCCGACCGTCGTCTCCGTCATGCGGGCCAGTATCCCCTGCGGCGGGGCAGCGGCGGTGCGCTGGGGCTCCGCCCCGGGCCCGGGAGGCCCCTCCCCGCCCCTTCCCGCTGCAACCCACTCTGCGGCTCCACCGCGTGGCCGCCGGGGGCGGGTGGGGTCGGCGCCGGCCGCTGTTCTGCTGCGGACCGTGCGTGGCTGGTCGCGCAGTTCCCCGCGCCCCTGGCAGGACCGACCCCGGCCAGTACCCCTTCGGCAGGGCACCCGCGCCCGGGGCGGGATCCGGCGCCCACCCCGCCGGGTCAAACCCTCTGGATCAGCCACCCGAAGTCCCCCAGCCCGCCCCGCGAGGTGAGTTCGGCCGCCTCACCCGCCGCGGCCAGCGCCCGCACGTACCCCGCCGGGTCGGAGGACGCCAGGGACAGCGGGGGGCGCGCCCCCGAGACCCCGAGGCGGGCCAGCGCCGAGCGCTGCGGAACCAGCTCCGCCCCCGGCAGCGCGCACGCGTCCAGGGCGACATGCGCCGTGATGTCGCAGGACCCGTCCGGCACGGGCGAAACCTCCCGCCCGCCCCGGAACCCGCTCAGCGTCCCGAACGGCGGCCGGGCCCCCGACGCATGCGCATAGTCGACGGCCACGGCGACCCCCGCGTCCAGCGAGCCCACCGCCCCCGCCCACGCCTCGTCCCGCGGCCACCCGATCTCGGCCCGGGAACCCGGCTCGCTCAGCGGCCACCAGCGCGCGAGCCACTCTGCGTCCGCCCCCGACACCGGCGCCCCGAGCGTCTCGGTGCCGTCCGGCCGTACGAGGACGAGCCTGGCCACCCCGTCCGGGTCGGCCTCCGCCACGTCCACCGGCACGTTGTCCAGCCACTCGTTGGCGAAGAGCAGTCCCCGGATGCCCGAAGGGATGGTCCCGCGCCAATTGATCCGGTCGTCGAGACCGGCCGGGCGGGGTGCGCGTTCCACGGCGTACGCCCGGACCGGGAACCCGGCCGGCAGCGCGGCCAGCACCCCGCTCAGGAGCTCCCCGCGTCCCGCGCCGACGTCCACGAGATCGACCGGCCCGGGCCCGAGCCCGGCCGCGACCTCTTCGAGGAGGCGGGCGACAGCCCCCGCGAAGAGCGGCGAGGCATGCACCGACGTGCGGAAATGCCCGGCGGGGCCCTCGGGGCGCAGATAGAAACCGCCCTCGCCGTACAGCGCCCGCTCGGTGGCGGCCCGCCATCCACAAGGGTCCCCGGGGCCGCTCGGACCAGGGGCCTGCTGACACGTCTCATCCGTCACGGGGCCAAGTCTCCACCTTGCGGAGTACGCCGCCGGGGTCAGGATCGCCCCGGCGGTTGACCCCTGCACCTATCCGCTTTCCCTACGCTGGGTTACGTGCAGCGCCTCTATGACTTCATCCGCAGACACCCGACCGGGGTCGACACCTTCTGGGCCGTCATCCTGTTCGGGTTCTCCGGCCTGCAGATCACGGCGGCCGCGCACGACCCGAAGCAGGCCTCCTGGGGCATCCAGGTCCTGGTGGCGCTCGGGATGGCCACGGCCGTGGCGCTGCGCCGCAGGGTGCCCGAGAAGATGCTGCTGCTCGTGATCGCGATGGGCCTGGCGCAGCTCGCGCTGAACGTCCAGCCCCAGATCCAGGACTTCGCGATGCTGGTCATCGTCTACACGGTGGCCTCCGCGGGCGAGCGCTGGGCCTCGCGGGTCGCGTTGGTGGGCGGGCTGTGCGCGGCGCCGCTCGCGCATTTCCGGTGGATGGACACCGGCGGGATCAACACCGCGACGGAGAAGGTCTTCTTCGTCATCATCATGACCGTTCCGTTCGTCCTCGCCTGGGTGCTCGGCGACTCGATGCGTACCCGCAAGGCCTACTTCGCGCAGCTGGAGGAGCGGGCCTCGCGCCTGGAGCGGGAGCGCGAGGCGCAGGCCAAGGTGGCCGTCGCGGCCGAGCGTGCCCGGATCGCCCGCGAGCTGCACGACGTGGTCGCGCACAACGTGTCCGTGATGGTCGTGCAGGCCGACGGCGCGGCATACGTGATGGACACCTCGCCGGACCAGGCGAAGACCGCCCTGGAGACCATCTCGATGACCGGGCGCCAGGCGCTCGCCGAGATGCGCCGGCTGCTCGGCGTGCTGCGCACGGGCGAGCACCAGGAGGCGGGGGAGTACGTGCCGCAGCCGGACGTCCAGCAGATCGAGGACCTGGTCGAGACGGTCCGCGGGGCCGGCCTCACCGTCGACTTCAAGATCGAGGGCACCCCGCGCCCGCTGCCCAGCGGCGTCGAGCTCACGGCGTACCGCATCGTGCAGGAGGCGCTCACCAACACCCGCAAGCACGGCGGCCCGGACGCGGGGGCGAGCGTGCGGCTCGTGTACTTCGACGACGGGCTCGGCCTGCTCGTCGAGGACGACGGCCGCGGCGCCGCCCACGAGATGTACGAGGACGGCGGCGCGGACGGCCAGGGCCACGGCCTGATCGGCATGCGCGAGCGGATCGGCATGGTCGGAGGCACCCTGGACGCGGGCCCGCGCCCGGGCGGCGGCTTCCGCATCAGCGCGCTGCTGCCCCTGAAACCGGCCCACTGATACGGGCCACTGATTTCCTGTACGTACGCGACTACGTACTCGACCAAGTGCTCGATTCGACTCGACTCGACCGCTGTACGCCGTGATGGAGAGGGAACGATGACGATCCGCGTGATGCTCGTCGACGACCAGGTGCTGCTGCGCACCGGGTTCCGGATGGTGCTCGCCGCCCAGCCGGACATGGAGGTCGTCGCGGAGGCGGGCGACGGCGCGGAGGCGATCGACATCCTGCGCGCGACCGCCGTCGACGTCGTCCTGATGGACGTGCGCATGCCGAGGCTGGACGGCGTGGAGGCCACCCGGCGCATCTGCGAGGCGCCGAACCCGCCCAAGGTGCTGATCCTGACCACCTTCGACCTCGACGAGTACGCCTTCTCCGGGCTGAAGGCGGGCGCCAGCGGCTTCATGCTGAAGGACGTGCCGCCCGCCGAACTGCTCGGCGCGATCCGCTCGGTGCACAGCGGCGACGCGGTGGTCGCCCCGTCGACGACGCGGCGGCTGCTCGACCGGTTCGCCCCGATGCTCCCGGCCAGCGGCAAGGAGCCCGAGCACAAGCAGCTGGAGAAGCTGACCGAACGCGAGCGCGAGGTCATGCTCCTGGTCGCGCAGGGCCTGTCCAACGGCGAGATCGCCGCCCGTCTCGTCCTGTCGGAGGCCACGGTCAAGACCCACGTGGGCCGCATCCTGACCAAGCTGGAACTCCGCGACCGCGTCCAGGTCGTGGTCCTGGCCTACGAAACGGGCCTGGTCCGAGCCGGGGGCGGCGCGCTCTGACCCGCCTGGAGCGGCTGCCCGGCCCCGAGCGGCGGCGCCGGGCGCCCTACAGGGGCGCGGGGCCGTGACATCGCGCGGCTCCGCCACGTGAGCATGAGCGACGGTGCGGGGTCACCTACAGGGGCGCGGGGAACTGCGCGAGCACCACGCACGGTCCGCGGCCGAAGGCGGGTTCAGGGGCGCGGGGAACTGCGCAAAGGCGCCCCGACGGCCCGGCGTCGAAAACCCCGGCCCCCCAACCCCCGCGGAGCTATCGCAGCACCCCCTCCAAAAAGTCACTCCCCAGGCGGGCCACGACCGTGAGGTCGAGCTGGTGCAGCACGTACCGCCCCCGGCGGCGCGTCGAGATGAGCCCCGCCCTCTTCAGGGCGGACAGGTGCCGGGACACCTCCGGCGCCGTGATCCCGTGTGAGTCGGCGAGCTCGCTCGTCGTGTACGGGGAGCGAGCCAGGTTGCGGCACAGGCGCATCCGCATGGGGTGGGCCAGCGCCTCCATCCGCAGCTTGAGGATCTCGACCGAGGCGGGCGAGGGCAGTTCGGGCCCGTGCACCGGGTAGTGGATCACCGGGCGCCACCCCGGCGCGTGCAGCACCATCAGATGCGGCCAGCCGAACGAGGTGGGCACGAAGGTGAGCCCCGCCCCGGGCTCGGGGTCCGTCGCGGTCGTACGGCCCTCGGTCAGCTTGTCCACGCTGATCCGCGTCCCGCCCTCGTCCAGGCTGAGCGCGGCCGACACCGAGGCGACGGCCTCGTCGAGCCCCTTGCGGCGGAGGATCTCCGCCTTGTGCCGGGCGTCCGCGGCCAGCTGGACCCGGATCCGCTGCCAGGTGTCCGCGAAGAAGGCCTCCTGGCAGTCCTCGAACAGGCGCCGCAGCCAGGCCCGTATGGAAGCCGGGTCGCTCAACAGGCGCTCGGCGAACTCCACTTGGCGTGGGCCCCGGACCGCCGCCATCTCCAGGGCGCGCGCCCGCATCGCCGGATCGTGCAGCGGGGACGGCGTCTTGACCGAGTACAGGCTGGAGCAGGTGAACTCCAGGGCGGCGGAGGCGAACCGCTCGTCGGGGAGGCGGTCGAGCAGGTCGAGATCCTCGGCGAGCGTGGAGCCGGGCGTGCCGTCCCAGCCGGGTATGCCGGCGAACGGCATGAACACGTCGGAGAACGTGTTGCGCCACAGGAACTCGGCCTCGTGCAGCCGGTCCGCGAGGTCGGGCTTCAGGGAGGCCGCGGTCGCCGTGACCCAGCCGTGCAGGCCCGGGTGGTGGCCGGGCTCGGAGAGCGCGTGCAGGGCCAGGCCCAGCTCGGCAAGCGGCGAGATCGCGAAGCCGATGCGCTCGGGCGGCAGGCCCGTGATGTCGATGGTCACGCTCATGGCCCCATGGTGCACCGCGGCACTGACAAAGCGGCCGCCGATTGACGGTCCCGGTCAATCGGCGGCGCTGGTCAGGGCTTCGGGCGCCCCGGGCTCCCATTTGACGGGGCTCGTCAATCGGCGCGCGGCCCGGCCGGAACGGGTTCACCGTGGAGGCATGGACGTGATGCAGCAGCACATGATCGACAGCTACCGCGCGGCCCGGCTCGGCGCACCCGCCCCTCCGGTGCCGGGCACCCACGACGTGGCGGTCCTGCGCGGGATACGGGACTACCGCCGCTTCGAGGCGGTCCTGGCGGGCCGGCTCGCCACGGGCCGGCTGCGGGCGGCCCTGGCCCGCCTGTTCGCCCCCCACCACCCCCGGAGTCACCCGCCCGCCTGCCGCTGACCCCCGTTACGACAGCAGCCGTACGAACTCCGCGACCGCCGCCCGTACGTCCCCGGCGCTCCACGCGAGGCCCGGGGCGTTCACCGTGACCTCGGTGACGGCCAGGCCCGCCGGACCCGAGGGGTTCGGGAACCAGCGCCGGAACAGGCAGACGCCGCTCTCCTGAGCCTGCCGCAGGGACGCGGCATTGAGGACCTCGGCGTCGTACGGCAGCCACACCTGGAACTGGTGGGTGTGCGGCGGCTCGGGGTGCACCCGGAACCACGGCACGCCCGCTTCGGCGAGGCCCTCCTTCATGGCCGCGGCGACGACCTTGGCGTGGGCCACGTACGAGGGGAGTTCGGGCAGCTCCTTGCGCAGGCCGATGAGGCCGGCGAGGGCGGCGGGGAACTGCTGGAAGAGCTGGCCGCCGTAGCGGTGGCGCCAGGTGCGGGCCTCCGCGATCAGCGACTCGGAGCCCACCAGGACGGCGCCGGACAGGCCGCCCATCGTCTTGTAGAAGGACACGTACACGCTGTCCGCGAGGCCCGCGATCTCCGGCAGGGGGCGGCCGAAGTGGGCGGTGGTCTCCCAGATCCTGGCGCCGTCGAAATGCACCACGGCGTCCCGTTCGCGGGCCGCCTCCACCACGGCCACCAGCTCGTCCCAGGTCGGCAGCACGAACCCGGCGTCGCGCAGCGGGAGCTCCAGCATCAGGGTGCCGAACTGCTCCTCGAAGCCGAGCACCTCCTCCGCGGTGGGCAGCCGGGGCTCGTCCGTCGGGTGGACCGGACGCAGGCCGCTGACCTGGCTGAACGCCTGGCGTTCGTGCACCTCGGGGTGGGCGAGCGGGTGCAGGGCGACCGTCGGGTTCCCGGTGCGGGCCGCCCAGCAGCGCAGCGCGACCTGCTGGGCCATCGTGCCGGTGGGAAAGAAGGCGGCGGCCGGGAAGCCGAGCTCCTCGGCGGTGCGGCGCTCCAGCTCGGTGACCGCGCCGTTGCCGTAGATGTCGGTGAACTCGTCCAGGTCGTAGACCTCGGCGCCGTCCGCCAGGAGGGCCGTCAGGCGCTCCGCGAGGGTGTGGTCGACGCCATGCTCCGCCAGGGTGCGCTTGGCGCCCCTGAAGACGGCCAGGCGGTGTCGCAGGGTCTGTTCCGGGGTTTCCTCCGGCGCCCCGCCCGGGGTGTCGGCGGTGGATTCGGAGGGGGAGTTCCACTGGGTTTCTGGCATGGGGGGATGATCGCCCACACCCTGTGGACAACCAAAGGGGTTTCCAGGGCCTGGGCGTAGCATGACGGGGCCGTTTGATTTTGGTTTGGCGTCCGGTACCCCTCGCGGACTGGAACGGAAGGCCCCCACCGCGTGAACGCACCATCAGAGCACCGCCCCGAGCACAGCCCGGCGGACCGCCCCGCCCGCCTCACCGTGGGCGTCGTCGGCGCGGGCCGGGTCGGCCCCGCGCTCGCCGCGTCCCTCCAGCTGGCCGGGCACCGCCCGGTCGCGGTCTCCGGCGTCTCCGACGCGTCGGTGCGCCGGGCCGCTGCCCTGCTGCCCGACGTGCCGCTGGTCCCGCCCGCCGAGGTCCTCCGGCGCGCCGACCTCGTCCTGCTCACCGTCCCCGACGACACGCTGCCGGGCCTCGTCGAGGGCCTCGCCGAGACCGGCGCGATCCGCCCGGGCCAGCTCCTGGTGCACACCTCCGGGCGGTACGGCACGGCCGTCCTGGACCCGGCCCGGCGGGCCGGCGCACTGCCCCTCGCGCTGCACCCGGCGATGACCTTCACCGGCACGGGCGTGGACGTCCAGCGCCTGGCGGGCTGCTCGTTCGGCGTGACCGCCCCCGAGGAGCTGCGGCTCGCCGCCGAGGCGCTCGTCATCGAGATGGGCGGCGAGCCCGAGTGGATCGAGGAGGCGAAGCGCCCGCTCTACCACGCGGCCCTCGCCCTCGGCGCGAACCACCTGGTCACGCTGGTCGCCCAGTCCATGGAGCTCCTTGGCCAGGCCGGTGTCGCGGCCCCCGACCGCATGCTCGGCCCGCTGCTCGGCGCGGCCCTCGACAACGCCCTGCGCTCGGGGGACGCGGCGCTGACCGGACCGGTCGCGCGCGGCGACGCCGGCACGGTCGCCGCCCACGTGGCCGAGCTGCGCAAGCACGCGCCGGGGACGGTCGCCGGATACCTCGCGATGGCCCGTACGACCGCCGACCGGGCGCTCGCCCACGGACTGCTGAAGCCCGAGCTCGCCCAGGACCTGCTCGGTGTGCTCGCAGAAGGAGAATCCCGATGACAGCGCAGCCAGCGCAGCCCGTCCTGGTGCGTACGGCCGCGGAGCTCGCGGCCCTGGAGCGGACCGGCCGCCGTGCCGTCGTCATGACCATGGGCGCGCTCCACGAGGGCCACGCCACCCTGATCCGTACCGCGCGCCGGCTGGCCGGCCCCGACGGGCAGGTCGTGGTCACGGTGTTCGTCAACCCGCTGCAGTTCGGCGCGGGAGAGGACCTGGACCGCTATCCGCGCACCCTGGACGCGGACCGCGCGATCGCCGAACGCGAGGGCGCCGACGCGGTGTTCGCGCCGTCCGTCGAGGAGGTCTATCCCGGCGGCGAGCCCCAAGTGCGCGTCACCGCGGGCCCCATGGGCGAGCTCCTGGAGGGCGCCGTACGGCCCGGCCACTTCGACGGCATGCTGACCGTCGTCGCCAAGCTGCTCCACCTGAGCGCGCCCGACCTCGCCCTGTACGGGCAGAAGGACGCCCAGCAGCTGGCGCTGATCCGGCGCATGGTGCGCGATCTGAACTTCCCCGTGGAGATCGTCGGCGTGCCGACGGTGCGCGAGGACGACGGGCTCGCCCTGTCCAGCCGCAACCGCTACCTCGACCCGGCGGAGCGCACCGCGGCCCGCGCCCTGTCCCGCGCGCTGTTCGCGGCCCGCGACCGGCTCGCCGCCGAGCACGCCCTGCACGCACGGGCCACCGCCGGCGGCGCGGCCTTGGGCCGGGCCGACGCGCTCACCGCGATCGGCGAGGCCAGGGCCGCGGCCGACGCCCACGCGGTCGCCGCGGCCGCGCCGTCCCCCGCGTCGATCAAGGCCGTCGCCCAGGGCGTGCTCGACGAGGCGGCCAAGGCCGAACCCCCGGTCGTGACCGACTACCTGGCGCTGGTCGACCCGGCGACGTTCACGGACGCCCCCGAGGGGTTCGGGGGCGAGGCGATCCTCGCTGTCGCCGCACGCGTCGGCACCACGCGCCTCATCGACAACATCCCGCTCACGTTCGGAGCACCGGCATGACAAGCACCGGAATACGGCTCGACGCCCCCGCACCCGGCTGGGCCATCGACGCGGACGTCGTGGTCGTCGGCTCCGGCGTCGCGGGCCTGACCGCCGCCCTGCGCTGCACCGCGGCGGGCCTGGCCACCGTCGTCGTCACCAAGGCCCGCCTGGACGACGGCTCTACGCGCTGGGCCCAGGGCGGCATAGCGGCCGCCCTCGGCGAGGGCGACACCCCCGAGCAGCACCTGGACGACACCCTGGTGGCCGGCGCGGGCCTGTGCGACCAGGACGCGGTACGCCTCCTGGTCACCGAAGGCCCGGACGCCGTACGGCGGTTGATCGCCACCGGCGCCCACTTCGACACCGACGAGACGGGCGCGATCTCGCTGACCCGCGAGGGCGGCCACCACCGCCGCCGCATCGCGCACGCGGGCGGGGACGCCACCGGCGCCGAGATCTCCCGCGCGCTCGTCGAGGCCGTCCGCACCCGGGCGGTGCGCACCATCGAGAACGCCCTGGTCCTCGACCTCCTCAAGGACGAGGACGGCCGCACCGCGGGCATCACCCTGCACGTCATGGGCGAGGGCCAGCACGACGGCGTCGGCGCGGTCCGCGCTCCCGCGGTGGTCCTCGCGACCGGCGGCATGGGCCAGGTCTTCTCGGCGACCACCAACCCGTCCGTGTCCACGGGCGACGGCGTGGCCCTCGCGCTGCGGGCCGGCGCCGAGATCTCCGACCTCGAATTCGTCCAGTTCCACCCCACGGTCCTGTTCCTCGGCGCCGACTCGGAGGGCCAGCAGCCGCTGGTCTCCGAGGCCGTACGCGGCGAAGGCGCCCACCTCGTCGACGCGGCCGGCACCCGCTTCATGCTCGGGCAGCACGAGCTGGCGGAGCTCGCCCCGCGCGACATCGTCGCCAAGGCCATCACCCGCCAGATGCAGGCCCAGGGCGCCGAGCACATGTACCTGGACGCCCGGCACTTCGGCGCCGCGATGTGGGAGCAGCGCTTCCCGACGATCCTGGCCGCCTGCCGCTCGCACGGCATCGACCCGGTGACCGAGCCGATCCCGGTCGCCCCCGCCGCGCACTACGCCTCCGGCGGCATCCGCACCGACCGGCACGGCCGCACCACGGTCCCCGGCCTGTACGCGTGCGGCGAGGTCGCCTGCACCGGTGTCCACGGCGCCAACCGGCTGGCCTCCAACTCCCTCCTGGAGGGCCTGGTCTTCGCCGAGAACATCGCGGCGGACATCGCGGCCGGTGCCTCAACTCCCGTACAGGACAAGGCGGTTGAGCCGAGTTCGCCCGCAGGTCCGGACGACGAGCCCGTGCCGCTGCTCGACCCGGCCGCCCGCATCCAGATCCAGCGGATCATGACCGAAGGCGCCGGAGTGCTGCGCTCCGCCGACAGCCTCGCCGAGGCGGCCGGCCGCCTGGAGGCGATCCGCGCGGACGAGCACAAGGCAGCCGTGCCGGGCGTCGAGGCGTGGGAGACCACCAACCTGCTGCTCGTCTCGCGGGTCCTGGTCGCCGCGGCGGCCGCCCGCGAGGAGACCCGCGGCTGCCACTGGCGCGAGGACCGGCCGGACCGCGACGACGCGGCCTGGCAGCGCCACCTCGTCGTCCGCATCACCCCCGAGCGGTCCCTGGACATCCGCCCCACCGCCAGCGCCACCTTCCCCCCGACCGTCGCCGCCACCCCCCTGGAGCCGTAACCGTGAGCACGCCCGAGGAACTCCGTCCCCAGCCGGTGGACGTCCCCCTGATCCAGATCGGTGCGCCCGCCCAGGGCGGCGGCTGCGGCGACGACTGCGGCTGCGGCGGCGAGGAGGTGTACGAGTGCGGGCTCGACCCCGCGCTCGCCGCCCTGCTCGCCGAGTCGGGTCTCGACCCCGTCCAGGTCGAGGACATCGCGCACCTCGCCATCGAGGAGGACCTGGACGGCGGCGTGGACGTCACGTCGGCGGCCACCGTTCCCCAGGACGCCGTCGCCACCGGAGACTTCACGGCCCGCGAGGCCGGCACGGTCGCGGGCCTGCGCGTCGCCGAGGCGATCCTCTCCATCGTCTGCACGGAGGAGTTCGAGGTCGAGCGGCACGTCGCGGACGGCGACCGCGTCGAGGCCGGCCAGAAGCTCATCAGCGTCACGACCCGCACCCGCGACCTGCTGACCGGCGAGCGCAGCGCGCTCAACCTGCTGTGCCGCCTGTCCGGCATCGCGACCGCCACCCGCGCCTGGGCCGACGCCCTCGAAGGCACCGGCGCCAAGGTCCGCGACACCCGCAAGACCACCCCGGGCCTGCGCGCCCTGGAGAAGTACGCGGTCCGCTGCGGCGGCGGCGTCAACCACCGCATGTCCCTGTCGGACGCGGCCCTGGTCAAGGACAACCACGTGGTGGCCGCGGGCGGCGTGGCCGAGGCCTTCAAGGCCGTACGCGACCGCTTCCCGGACCTGGCCATCGAGGTCGAGGTCGACACCCTGGCCCAGGTCACCGAGGTCCTGGACGCCGGGGCCGACCTGATCCTGCTCGACAACTTCACCCCGGCCCGGACGGCCGAGGCGGTCGCCCTGGTCGCGGGCCGCGCGATGCTCGAATCCTCGGGCCGCCTCACCCTGGCCAACGCCGCCGAGTACGCCGCCACCGGCGTCGACTACCTGGCGGTGGGTGCCCTCACCCACTCCTCGCCGATCCTCGACATCGGCCTGGACCTGCGCGAGGCCGGAGAGGGCCGGGCCTGATGCTGCTCACCATCGACGTCGGCAACACCCACACCGTCCTCGGCCTGTTCGACGGCGAGGAAGTCGTCGAGCACTGGCGGATCTCCACCGACGCCCGCCGCACCGCGGACGAGCTGGCCGTGCTGCTCAACGGCCTGATGGGCACCCACCCGATGCTCGGCGCGGAGCTCGGCGACGGCATCGAGGGCATCGCGATCTGCGCGACCGTCCCGTCCGTCCTGCACGAGCTGCGCGAGGTGACCCGCCGCTACTACGGCGACGTACCCGCGATCCTGGTGGAGCCGGGCATCAAGACGGGCGTGCCGGTCCTGACCGACAACCCGAAGGAGGTCGGCGCCGACCGCATCGTCAACTCGATCGCCGCCGTCGAGCTCTACGGCGGCCCGGCGATCGTCGTCGACTTCGGCACGGGCACGACGTTCGACGCGGTCAGCGCGCGCGGCGAGTACATCGGCGGCGTCATCGCCCCCGGCATCGAGATCTCCGTCGACGCGCTCGGCATCAAGGGCGCCCAGCTCCGCAAGATCGAGGTGGCCCGCCCCCGCTCGGTGATCGGCAAGAACACCGTCGAGGCCATGCAGGCCGGCATCGTGTACGGCTTCGCGGGCCAGGTCGACGGCGTCGTCAAGCGCATGAAGCGCGAACTGGTCGGCCCCGACGGCGACCCGGACGACGTCACCGTCATCGCGACCGGGGGCCTCGCCCCGATGGTGCTCGGCGAGGCCGAGGAGATCGACGAGCACGAGCCGTGGCTGACCCTGATCGGCCTGCGCCTCGTGTACGAGCGCAACATCGCGCGCTCCTGAAGCGGCCGCCGGGCGCATCGGGGCCCGCCCCGACACGCGCCCGGCATCGGCCTGTTAAGAGGATTTTGTCCCTGTAGGACGTATCGTCACCGCATGCCCACGCCCTACGGATCCCGAGGCGGCATGGCGTTCGGCGCGGACGAGCTGCGTGTGCTCCGACGCGCCCTGGCCATCGCCCTGCACCCCACCGCCGTCAAGGACCAGGACATCAAGGACTGCCTGCGCCTGGCCGACTCCGTGGACGAGGCCGTCCGCGAGGCGGACCGGCTGCGCGCCTTCCTCCTGGCCGACCTCGCCCGTTACCGTGACGCGCTGCCCGGCTCGCTGCCCGGCTACACCGAGCTGCTCCAGGACGCCCTGGCCGCCGGCTACGACCCCGGGCCCGACGACCTGGCCGCCCTGCGCGCGCTGCGCTCCGACCCGGTCTGCGCGGCCCTCCTGGAGCGCTGCCGCCGGATCGCGGAACGCTCGGTGCGGGCCCGCCTGGCCGGCCGCACGGCCGCCCCGCCGGCCCAGCGCACCCGGCTCCTCACGCTGGTCGACGGGGGCGCCGCGGACAAGGGCAGGGGCAAGGACAAGTCCGCCGAGCCGCGCCCCGCCGCCCCGGCCCGCCCGGCGCCCGCGCACCCCGCGCCGGACCGCCCCGTACCGAAGCCCTCCGAGGTCTTCCCACCGCGCCGCCGGCCCGTGCCCCCGCCGGAGGAGCGGCGAGCGGGCTAGCTACTCTGTCGGTATGGACTACGTTTCCGCGCTTCTGCCCCCCGTGGTGATGGCCATCTTCTTCATCGCGCTCGTCGTGACGATCGTGAAGAGCCAGGGCGGCCCGAACAAGGGCAAGGAGGACGCGGCCGTGGACGGCGCGCTCGCCCGCGCCGAGGCCGCCCGGCAGAAGCCCGCCTCCTCCTGACCGCACCGTCCGGACGGCACACACAGCGGGGGCGCACGGGTATTTCCCCACGTGCGCCCTTTTTGCTGCGCGCTAACTGCAAATAACCAGCCATTCGCGACATCTCCCACTATGGTGCAGATGTGCCCCGCCAATTGGGAGAGCTGGAAGACGCCGTCATGACCCGCGTCTGGCAGTGGAACCGTCCGGTGACCGTCCGGGAAGTCCTCGAAGACCTTCAGCAGGAACGGTCCATCGCGTACACCACGGTCATGACCGTAATGGACAATCTCCATCAGAAGGGCTGGGTCCGCCGGGAAGTCGACGGCCGGGCCTATCGATATACGGCGGTCTCCACACGGGCCGCGTACGCCGCGGCTCTGATGAACGAAGCCTGGTCCCAGAGCGACAACCGCGCGGCCGCACTCGTCGCCTTCTTCGGCATGATGTCCCCCGAGGAGCGCGAAGCGCTGCGTGACGCCGTGCGCATGGTGCAGGAGCCGGAACCCGAACGCGATCGCGAAGCCGAACACGGATCCGAAGAGTCCCAAGAGGGCGATGCGCCCGGGGACAGTGCGGGGCGATAGCGTCCAGGCATGTCTTATCCCGCCGCAAATGCGGTCACCGTCCGCCGGGCCAGGACCGGCGATGTACCGGCCGTGCGAAGCCTTCTCGATGCGTACGTCGGCGACGGGATCCTGCTCGACAAAGCAACGGTCACCCTTTACGAGTCCATCCAGGAGTTCTGGGTGGCGGAACGCGACTCGGACGCCCGGGTGGTGGGCTGCGGGGCGCTGCACGTGATGTGGGAAGACCTCGCCGAAGTGCGCACTCTTGCCGTCGACCCCGAGTTCCACGGCGGCGGCATCGGACATCTCGTACTCGGCAAGCTGCTCCAGACCGCCCGCCGGCTCGGAGTGCGCCGCGTTTTCTGTCTTACCTTCGAGGTCGCGTTCTTCGCGAAGCACGGGTTCACGGAGATCGGGGAGACTCCGGTCGATACCGTCGACACAGATGTCTACAGCGAGCTGCTGCGCTCCTATGACGAGGGCGTCGCCGAGTTCCTCGGTCTCGAACGAGTGAAGCCGAACACCTTGGGCAACACCCGGATGCTTCTGCACCTGTGATCGGGGAAGCGGCAGGAAGCTGTCGGAACCCTATGTCCGAATCGCGTACGTTTCCCTGGAGCCAAGGATCCTGAACCTCTCCAGGGGGTTTGTGTTTTCCAGGCAAAAGCGGTTTCCTTTCCGCGTACTGCATTTTCGATGAAAGGAAATCCGGTGGCACAGAAGGTTCAGGTCCTTCTTGTCGATGACCTCGACGGTGGCGAGGCTGACGAGACCGTGACGTTCGCTCTTGACGGGAAGAGCTTCGAGATCGACCTCACCACCGCCAACGCGGACAAGCTCCGGGGTCTCCTTGAGCCGTACGTGAAGAGCGGCCGGCGCACCGGTGGCCGCGCGGCCGGCGGTCGTGGCAAGGCCCGTGGCGCGCTGCTCGGTACCGGCAACCAGAACACCGCCGAGATCCGCAAGTGGGCCAAGGAGCAGGGTTACAACGTGAACGACCGCGGACGCGTCCCGGCCGAAATCCGTGAGGCCTACGAGAAGCAGAACGGCTGAGTTCCCGCGTTCCCCGCACCACCTGGGGATTTCGCGTGAAACAACCGGGCCCGGTGGCATTCCGTCGCCGCCGCGGCCACCAGCCTCACGAGGCTGAGGCCCGCGGCGCGACCGCCCGGCAGGGTCTCCGGACCCTGGGAAGCGCCCTTTTCGCCGGCACCACCGCACTGAGTGAATCCGGTGAAAGAGGGCAGCCGAGCTTCCACCTCGCACCCGGGCTCGGGGGGCCGCAGCCATACGGCGGCCCCCCGCGAGCCGGCCCATCCCGGCGGCAGGGGTGCGGTGATCCGGCCCCCGGCGCCGACGGCCGTCAGATCGAGGCCGACGCCGCCCCACTCCAGCCAGTCGAGCAGCCCCGGCAGCTCGTCCGCGCTTCCGGCCGCCACGAGCAGCCGCATCCGGTGTCCCACGAGGGCGACCGGACCCGTCCGCTCGTACCGCTTCAGCAGGGCGGATCCGGCGGTCGCCGGGAGTTCCAGGACGTCGAAGCGCAGTCCGGTGAGCAGCTGGACGGGGGGACCCGCGGAAACGGCCCAGCCGAGCTCGCGCTCGTACCACTGCGCGAGCGGGCCATCCAGGGGGACGCGGGGTGCCGGCACGGTGAAGGCCATGCCCGGAGCAACTGGAGAAACGTCGCCGGGTTACGCTGAGTTTCCGGACGGCTGCGCTCCGTTGTTGAATGCGGGGCGCGTGGGGCTGTGGGTGGGCGCAAGGTTGTTCGCCCGTAGCTTACGGAACCGGGGTGCGCCGCATGGAGTGTCGGTCCCGACGGGTAAGACATTCCTAGTGGGGAGGGGCGACACGCTCGTCAGGCGGTCTCACGTTCGCCATCGGCGTACTGGAGACAGGGGTATCTGCCTGGCCTGCGGGAACATCGTCTCGCACCATCGGGTTGGAGCAGTTGTCGGCTGTTCGGGCCGGGAGGCAATGAACGGGTGTCGGCAGTTGGAATGAGCTGTCCCGCCCTGCGGGACTAGCATGCGGAAGGACAGGGAGGGGACCGCCCCCTTACTGCCCGACCGCTCTGAGGAGCGATTAACGATGTTCGAGAGGTTCACCGACCGCGCGCGGCGGGTTGTCGTCCTGGCTCAGGAAGAAGCCCGGATGCTCAACCACAACTACATCGGCACCGAGCACATCCTCCTGGGCCTGATCCACGAGGGTGAGGGTGTCGCCGCTAAGGCCCTGGAGAGCCTCGGGATTTCGCTCGAGGCGGTCCGCCAGCAGGTGGAGGAGATCATCGGCCAGGGCCAGCAGGCCCCGTCCGGGCACATCCCCTTCACGCCCCGTGCCAAGAAGGTCCTGGAGCTGTCGCTCCGCGAGGCCCTCCAGCTCGGCCACAACTACATCGGCACCGAGCACATCCTGCTCGGCCTGATCCGCGAGGGCGAGGGCGTCGCCGCCCAGGTCCTCGTGAAGCTGGGCGCCGATCTCAACCGGGTGCGGCAGCAGGTCATCCAGCTGCTCTCCGGCTACCAGGGCAAGGAAGCCGCCACCGCCGGCGGCCCTGCGGAGGGCACTCCCTCCACGTCCCTGGTGCTCGACCAGTTCGGCCGCAACCTGACGCAGGCCGCTCGCGAATCCAAGCTCGACCCGGTCATCGGGCGCGAGAAGGAGATCGAGCGCGTCATGCAGGTGCTGTCGCGCCGTACCAAGAACAACCCGGTGCTCATCGGCGAGCCCGGCGTCGGCAAGACCGCCGTCGTCGAGGGCCTGGCCCAGGCGATCGTCAAGGGCGAGGTGCCCGAGACGCTCAAGGACAAGCACCTCTACACGCTGGACCTCGGCGCCCTGGTCGCCGGATCCCGCTACCGCGGTGACTTCGAGGAGCGCCTGAAGAAGGTCCTCAAGGAGATCCGCACCCGCGGCGACATCATCCTGTTCATCGACGAGCTCCACACCCTGGTGGGTGCGGGTGCCGCCGAGGGCGCGATCGACGCCGCCTCGATCCTGAAGCCGATGCTGGCCCGCGGTGAGCTCCAGACCATCGGCGCCACCACGCTCGACGAGTACCGCAAGCACCTGGAGAAGGACGCGGCCCTCGAGCGCCGCTTCCAGCCCATCCAGGTCGCCGAGCCGTCGCTGCCGCACACCATCGAGATCCTCAAGGGTCTGCGCGACCGCTACGAGGCCCACCACCGCGTCTCGATCACGGACGAGGCCCTCGTCCAGGCCGCGACGCTGGCCGACCGGTACATCTCGGACCGCTTCCTGCCGGACAAGGCGATCGACCTGATCGACGAGGCCGGCTCCCGGATGCGCATCCGCCGGATGACCGCGCCGCCGGACCTCCGCGAGTTCGACGAGAAGATCGCGGGCGTGCGCCGCGACAAGGAGTCGGCGATCGACTCCCAGGACTTCGAGAAGGCGGCCTCTCTCCGCGACAAGGAGAAGCAGCTGCTCGCCGCGAAGGCCAAGCGCGAGAAGGAGTGGAAGGCCGGCGACATGGACGTCGTCGCCGAGGTCGACGGCGAGCTGATCGCCGAGGTGCTGGCCACGGCCACGGGCATCCCGGTCTTCAAGCTCACCGAGGAGGAGTCCTCGCGGCTGCTCCGCATGGAGGACGAGCTGCACAAGCGCGTCATCGGCCAGAAGGACGCCATCAAGGCGCTCTCGCAGGCCATCCGCCGTACCCGTGCCGGCCTGAAGGACCCGAAGCGCCCCGGCGGTTCGTTCATCTTCGCGGGCCCGTCCGGTGTCGGTAAGACCGAGCTGTCCAAGACGCTCGCCGAATTCCTCTTCGGCGACGAGGACGCACTGATCTCCCTCGACATGTCGGAGTTCAGCGAGAAGCACACGGTTTCCCGCCTCTTCGGTTCGCCCCCCGGTTACGTGGGTTACGAAGAGGGCGGTCAGCTCACCGAGAAGGTGCGCCGCAAGCCGTTCTCCGTCGTCCTCTTCGACGAGGTCGAGAAGGCCCACCCCGATATCTTCAATTCCCTGCTCCAGATTCTGGAAGACGGTCGCCTGACCGACTCCCAGGGCCGGGTCGTGGACTTCAAGAACACGGTCATCATCATGACGACCAACCTCGGGACCCGGGACATCTCCAAGGGCTTCAACCTGGGCTTCGCCGCCCAGGGCGACGTCAAGACCGGTTACGAGCGCATGAAGGCCAAGGTCAACGAGGAGCTGAAGCAGCACTTCCGCCCCGAGTTCCTCAACCGTGTCGACGACACGGTGGTCTTCCACCAGCTCACCGAGGAAGACATCATCGAGATCGTCGACCTCATGATCGCCAAGGTGGACGAGCGCCTCAAGGACCGCGACATGGGCATCGAGCTCAATGCCGAGGCCAAGTCGCTGCTCGCCAAGAAGGGCTACGACCCGATCATGGGCGCCCGGCCGCTGCGCCGGACGATCCAGCGGGAGATCGAGGACATCCTCTCCGAGAAGATCCTCTTCGGTGAGCTGCGCCCCGGTCACATCGTGGTCATCGGCACCGAGGGTGAGGGTGAGGACAAGAAGTTCACCTTTCGCGGCGAGGAGAAGTCGGCCCTGCCCGACGTCCCGCCGATCGAGGACGCGGCCGCAGGCGGCGCCGGTCCGAACCTGAGCAAGGAG
This sequence comes from Streptomyces mauvecolor, assembly GCF_039532965.1. NCBI lineage: Bacteria > Bacillati > Actinomycetota > Actinomycetes > Kitasatosporales > Streptomycetaceae > Streptomyces > Streptomyces mauvecolor. The sequence goes on from NZ_BAAASQ010000005.1 coordinate 249,712, forward strand.
GCGTAGTCCTCTTCGGAGGTCTTGCCTGAAGGGGCTGCCCCGGCCCGTACGTCACGTACGGACCGGGGCAGCCCCTTTGTGTGTCGCCCGCCGGGAACTCTTCAACCCGCTTGATTTCTCAGGGGAGTTCGGGCGGTGGCGGCCCGCCGTTGACCGTGACCGTCAGGCCCGGGCGGCGCAGCAGGGCGGCCGGGTTCCAGGAGCCGGCCTGGACGGTGCCCACCGCGAGGTCCACCGTCGTCAGCGCGGGAAACACCGCGAGGACCGCGCCGAGGTCGCCGTCGGAGTTCGCGAGCCACAGGTCGAGGTGGCGCACGCTCGGCAGCGGCGCCACCCCCGCGAGGGCGGCCACCGAGCTGAGCGCGACGCCGAGCCGGGTGATGCCGGGCCGCCCGCGTACGTACGCAAGGAGCCGCCGGGTGGTGGCCGAGGAGGAGGGGGCGAGCTCCAGGTAGCTGAGGGCGGGCCAGCGGCTCAGGGCATCGAAGCCGGCGACCTGGTCGGCCTCCAGATGCAGGGTGGTGACGCCGCTCAGGACCGGCAGCTGGGCGAGGTGCAGGTCGGTGCTGCTGCCGAACAGCAGGGTGCGCAGCGCGGGAAGCTCACCGAGCGGGGACAGGTCGACCTCCTGGGCGGACACGTCGAGCAGCCCGAGCGAGGTCAGCCTGGGCAGCCGGGCGAGCTGGCCGAGGTCGCGCAGGCCCGAACCCCGCAGCACCTCCAGGTCTTCGAGCCGCTCCGTGCTGTCCCGCAGGAACGCCAGGTCGGTGAGGCTCTCGCAGCCGTTCAGGCGCAGGGCCGCGACCTTGCGGCCGCGCAGCGCCGTGTGCAGCTCGTCCGCGGTGAGGTCGGGCGGCACGGTGATCCACAGCCGGCGGGCCTCGGGGACGTGCGGGAGCTGGGCGAGCTGCCAGCGGGTCTCCACGTGCAGCCGGGCCTCGCGCAGGTCGAGGTGGGCGAGGACTTCGCGGGCGTACCGCTCGGCCGGGTAGCGCGACCACTCGGTGGCGAACAGGTCGACGGCGTCCGGGTGGGCGGCGGACCAGGCGCGGGCGTGCTCGATGGACTCCGCGTTGCCGACCCGGTTGATGAGCCCGACGACGTTCGCCAGCGCTTCGGGGGGTGTGTCGCCCGGGGCCGGTAAGTGGGTGAGGACGGACGGGCCGAGCCGGGCCAGGAGCGTGACGGTCTCCAGGTCGCGGGGCGGGAGCAGCGCGCCGATGTGCTCGCGGACCCGGCGGGCGGTCGTCTCGTCCAGGTAGGCGGCGTGCTGGGCGCACCGGGCCGCCAGTACGTGGATCTTGGCCTTGTCCTGGTGGCTGTGGCGGCGGGAGCCCGCGTCGAGCAGGCCGTTGATGAGGACCGGCCGGTCGCGGCGGCCGCAGTGCCCGGCGGCGAGCAGGATCACGTCCTGCCACTGCTGCTCCTCGGAGGCGTGCCGCAGGAGCTCGCCCAGGTGCCCGTCCTCCACGAATTCCTTCGCCGCCAGGAAGTCCTGGAAGGTGCGGTGGGTGAACTGGAAGACGTCGTCGGCGCGTTCCTGGAGCAGCCCGCTGCGGTTGAGCAGATGCCGCAGTACGTCTTCGGGGGTGCCCTGGCCGCGTACGTTCTCCATGCCCGACAGGGCCCGGTCGAGCCGGCGCAGTGCCTGGTCGCGGGAGAACTCCGACTGGCCCTCGCGCACCAGCCACACCGCGATCCGCTGGAGCAGTTCGGTGCACTCGTCGGCGCTGATCTGGATGCCCTCGGGCGCCTCGACCTTCCTCTGCTGGTCCCGGTTGCCGAGCAGCATCCGTAACGCCGCCTCGTACAGCTTCCAGCGGGTGTCGGGCAGGAAGCCCTGGCGCAGCCGGTGCAGGGCGCAGATAACCGCGCACAGCAAGGGGGTACGGGCGAGGCCCCGCAGGGCGCTGTTCTGCTTGAACTGTTCGGACAGGTCGCGCTCCAGCTCGTCCAGGTCCTCGTGCGGGCCGCTGTCGAGCCGGGCCGCGCGGTGCCAGGCGGCGATGAACGCGGTGATGTCCTCGTCGTTCATCGGGAGCAGCCTGAGCTCCTCGAAGCCCGCGTACTTCAGCCAGTCCGGCTCGACCGCCATCGGCCGCACGGTGACCACGCAGCGGGTGCGCGGATAGCGGTCGAGGAGCGCCGCGAGCCAGCGGTGTGCCTCCTCGCGGTCCTCCTGGGGCACCTCGTCGAGGCCGTCCACCAGGAGCAGCGCCTGCCCGGTCTTCAGGACGCGCCCGGCCCAGCCCTCGGGCGCCGCGTCCACCACAAGCCGTGCCGCGGTGGGGAGTTGGGCGGGCAGCGGGAAGGTGGCGCCCTGGGCGCGCAGGGTGCGCAGCGGCACCACGAACGGGACGAGCGCGTTGAGATCGGCGAGCCCCGGGCCGAGCCGCCCGGCCGCCGCGTGCGCCGCGAGCCACCACACCAGGGTGGTCTTGCCGGCGCCCGCCTCGCCCCGGATGAGGACCCGGGGCCGGGAGGCGAGCAGGGCGTCGATGCGCTGCGGCGCGCTGTCCATCAGAGGGCGGCCCGGCTGCGGCGGCTCGGTCGCCTTGGGCCTGGCCTCCAGGCTGAGGTAGGCGGTGTCGAGGTCCCACTCGGAGTCCCGCTTGTTCAGCTCGTCCAGGCCGAAGATCTTCGTCTTGCGGTACGAGGCGCCGATGGCCTCCGCGTACTCGTGCTCGTAGCGCTGGTCCTCCGGGGGTACGCCGGTGACCAGTTCGAGGCTGGTCACCGCGGTCAGCGTCGCGAACGCGGCGCGGAATCCCTCCGAGGCGAAGATGCCCCGCAGCGGCACGCACACCACCCGGCGGTGGCCGCGCCCGCGCGGGATCTCCTTGACCAGGCCGAGCAGCGTCGCCGCCGCGAACAGCGGCGCGCCCGACAGGCCCGCGAGCGGCGAGCTGCCGTCCGCGCGCTCACTGGCCGGGGGCCGGTGCAGCTCGCAGACCAGATCGTCGCGCAGACTGCCCGCGACCGGCAGGACGGTGCCGACGAACTGGTCGTAGTCGAGGTGGTGGTCCGCGCCGTAGCGCTGGATGTCGGGGAAGCCGATGATCTCGCAGCCGGGCAGCGACTGCGCGGTGTCGACGGTGCCGAGCCGCAGAAGACCGGGAAGCAGCTCCTCGTCGCTGTAGATCAGAGCCGCGTCCAACTCGGCGTCCTGCCACAGCACTTGACCGGTGACCTCGCCGATGGAGGGGTGGGCGAGCCGGACCGGCGGGGCGCCCGCCAGGTTGTGCGCACAGGTCAGCACCAGCCAGGGGGACACGATGACCCCGCTGCCCTGGCGCCCGTCGGACAGTACGGCCACGACCCGGTCGGCGGTCGTGGGCAGTGACGTACTCACCGCGGCTCGGTCCCGAAGCCGCCCCCGGGCCGGTCGTTGCCGACCTTCCAGGCGGAGCCGTCGGTCGCGGCGTGCGGCTTCAGGGTGAAGGACACCTTGTGCGTACGTCCCGTACCGCGCCCGGCGTCGGCGCCCGCGTCGACCACCCAGGCCCGGACCTTGAGGCCGCCCTTGAGCTCCCTGCGGAGTTCGAGCGTGAACTCCATCTGGATGTCGCCGAGTTCGAAGACCAGCGGCTGCCCGGTGGCCCGGGCGGCGGCCTCGGTGAGCTGATCGCGTACGGACGCGATGGCGTCGGCCAGCTCGATCCCGTCGAATGCGTGCGTGTCGTCCTCGTATCTGCTGTCGGTACGCCTGTCGTCGCTCATGTCGCGGCCCCCTCGCCTCGCCCCAATTCTGGCTCTGTGGAAGGGAGTTGGGACAGAGTCGTGCGCATGCGACGGGTCGGCTTGGAATATTAGGTTGCTGCCTAATACCCCTAGCATTAGCGTCCTGTGGCATGAAGGCCGTATCCGAGCGGGACATCCGCGCATCGTTCATCAACTGCTCCAAGGGCGAGGCCGCGCGCCTGGCCGTACCGCGCGACCTGGACGCCCTCCCCTGGGACGACCTGGACTTCCTGGGCTGGCGCGAACCGTCGGCCCCGGACCGCGCCAACCTCGTCACCGAACACGCCGGAAGGCTGGTGGGCGTGGCCCTGCGCTACCCGTCCCGCCGGCGTGGCCTGCTGCAACGCAGCATGTGCTCGGTCTGCCTGACGACGCACTCGGGGAGCGGGGTGTCGCTGATGACGGCCCGCCTGGCCGGAAAGGCGGGGCGGGAGGGCAACTCGGTGGGCATCTACATGTGCACGGACCTGGCGTGCTCGCTGTATGTGCGGGGGAAGCGGGTGCCGGAGGGGGTGGGCGGGCGGTTCGAGGAGTCGCTCAGCCTGGAGGAGCAGGTGGGGAGGGCGACCGGCAATCTGGGGGCATTTCTCGCGAAGGTCGGCCTCCCGCGGTGACCCGGACGTCTGGGCCGACGGCCTCGACGGTCCGCGACGCGAAAGCCCCCCGAGGGTTGCGGGGCCTTGGTCCCTCGGGGGGAGGGCTTATGGCCCGGCGGCGGTGACAAGGCGCACAGGGGATTTGGGGCCTACTACGGGACTTAGGAGGTGTTCCGCGGGGGTTTGAGGTATTCCCGGGGTGATCCATACGGCTTTCGCTAGTAGATGGGCGTTTTGGGTGGGGATGGGGGTTCGGGTTACCAAGGTGGTGCGACCCGGTGTGCCGTTCCGCGTGCCGGGTTCTCGCTTGCCGGCCGGACTTGTTCGGCGGCCGCCCCTGTCGTCGTACGGAAGAGCTCCCGCATGCCCCAGCGCACCCCGTTCAAGCCTGCCCGCCCGTCCGCGTTCCGTCTGCGCGCCGCGGCCGTGACCGCCGTCGCCGCGATGGGCGGCGCCGCCTTCCTCGGTACGGGTGTCGCGGTCGCCGACGAGGTGAAGGCCGCTCCGCTCGCGACCGCCTCCACCACCACGAACGCGGTCGCCGGCCAGGCCAAGGCGCAGGCGAAGGCGGCCGCGGCGAAGCAGGCCAAGGCCGCCTCCTGGGTGCACCCGGTCGCGCGCTACACGCTGAGCGCGAGCTTCGGCCTGGGCGGTTCGATGTGGGCGAGCAAGCACTCGGGGCAGGACTTCGCAGTGCCCAGCGGCACGCCCGTCTCCGCCGCGCACGCCGGAACCGTCGTCAAGGCCGGCCCGGTCGGCGCCGGTGACGGCCCCGCGTACGGCAACGCGATAGTGATCAAGCACGCGAACGGCACGTACTCGCAGTACGCCCACCTGTCGCAGATCAAGGTGCGCATCGGCCAGAGCGTGGCCACCGGCGAGCGCATCGCGCTGTCCGGCAGCACCGGCAACTCCAGCGGCCCGCACCTGCACTTCGAGATCCGCAAGACGCCGAACTACGGCTCGGCGATCAACCCGGTCGCCTTCCTGAAGACGGTGGGCGTCACCGTCTGACCGCCTATGCGCGGCTGTTGCGGTGGGCCTGGACGACCAGGTCGTTGGCGACTTCGAGGATGCTGGTGCGCTTCTCCTCGGGGTCGCCTTCCATGTCTTTGAGGACGAACATCCCGGCGTGCATCGAGAACAGCGCCGTGAAGCAGCGGATGCGGTCGGACATGGCGGAGTCCGGGTCCTTGAGCAGGTCGACCATCGCGTGCATCCGCTCCTTGAACATCTCGCCGATGCTCAGCTCGCGCATGGTCGCCTGGTTCTCCTGCATGAACCGGAACAGCGGCTCCGCCCCGATGAGCGCCTCGCTGTAGCGGCGCAGGATCTCCAGCTTCACGTCCAGCGTCTTCGGCTGCGTGCGGCCCCACTCGATCACCTCGTCCATGGGCCTGGTGAGGTCCTGGAAGAGGCTGATGATGATGTCTTCCTTGGTCTTGAAGTGGTAGTAGAGCGCGGCCTTCGTCACCTCGAGCCGCTCGGCGATCTCGCGCAGCGAGGTCTTCTCGTACCCCTGCTCACCGAAGAGCTCCAGGGCAACGTCCTGGATCCGCTGGCGGGTGTTTCCTCTGGCCATGCCTGCTCTCCCGAATGCGTACGGCCGCCGTCCCCCGGCGGCCGTGCCGTTTGTCATTTACTTACTTGACGCCCGGCAAGTTGGGGTCTACCTTCCCCAGTGTAGTGGCAACTAGCCGGGCGACAAGTAAGTGCCTCACCCGGTGGACGGCAGGCTTCAGGGAGTTGGGGACGATGGCGACGGGGATACCGGACGAGACGGCGGCGGAGGCGGGGGTGAGCGACGGGCCACAGCCCCGCAGCGTCCGCGTCGTGCTGCTCGCGCTCATGATCGCGATGCTGCTCGCGATGCTGGACAACATGATCGTGAACACGGCGATGCCGACGATCGTGGGCGAGCTCGGGGGACTGGAGCACCTGTCCTGGGTGGTGACCGCGTACACCCTGGCCACCGCCGCCTCCACGCCGATCTGGGGCAAGCTCGGCGACATGTACGGGCGCAAGGGCGCCTTCCTCACCTCCATCGCGATCTTCCTGCTCGGTTCCGCGCTCAGCGGCATGGCGCAGGACATGTCCCAGCTCATCGGCTTCCGCGCGATCCAGGGCCTCGGCGCGGGCGGCCTCATGGTCGGCGTCATGGCGATCATCGGTGACCTGATTCCGCCCCGGGACCGCGGCAAGTACCAGGGCATGATGGCCGGTGTCATGGCGCTCGCGATGATCGGCGGTCCGCTGGTCGGCGGCGCCATCACCGACCACCTCGGCTGGCGCTGGACGTTCTACATCAACATCCCCCTCGGCGCGGTCGCGCTCGCCATGGTCACCGCCGTACTGCACCTGCCCAAGAAGCGGGCGCGCGGGCGGATCGACTACCTCGGCACGATTCTGCTGACCGTCGGCATCACCTCGATCGTCCTGGTCACCACGTGGGGCGGCTCGCAGTACGCCTGGGGCTCCGCAATCATCATGGAGCTCATCGCGCTCGGTGTGGCCTCGATCGTCGGCTTCCTCTTCGTCGAGACGAAAGCCGCCGAACCGATCGTGCCGCTGCACATCTTCCGCAACCGCAACTTCTCGCTGATGTCCGGGATCGGCTTCCTCACCGGCTTCGTGATGTTCGGCGCGATGCTGTTCCTGCCGCTGTTCCAGCAGTCCGTGCAGGGCGCCTCGGCCACCAACTCCGGCCTGCTGCTGCTTCCGATGCTGCTCTCGATGATGGTCGTCTCGCTGATCGCGGGCCGGGTCACCACCAACAGCGGCAAGTACAAGATCTTCCCGATCCTGGGCGGCGCGCTCGTCGTGGTCGGCCTGTTCCTGCTCTCCACGATGGACGTCACCACGACCCGGCTCATGTCCGGCGTCTACATGGCGGTGCTCGGCGCGGGCATGGGCTTCCTGATGCAGATCACGATGCTGGTCGCGCAGAACAGCGTCGAGATGAAGGACATGGGCGTCGCCTCGTCCTCCACGACCCTCTTCCGTACGCTCGGCTCGTCCTTCGGCGTCTCGATCATGGGCGCGATCTTCACGAACCGGGTGGGCGACGAGATGACGCGGCGCCTCGGCTCGGCGGCGTCCTCGGGTGCCGGGAAGCTGGCCAACGCCCAGTTGGACAAGGCGAGCCTGGACAAGCTGGCGGCTCCGGTGCGTGAGGCGTACCAGTACGCCGTTGCCTCCGGTACGCATGGAACGTTCCTGGTCGGTTCGATCATCGCGGTGGCCATGTTCGTGGCGGCCCTCTTCGTGAAGGAAGTCCCGCTGCGGGGCTCCGCGCCGGCCCCGTCGCCGGACAAGTCCGCCCCGGCGGACGCGGCGGCCCTCTCGGAGCCGGTCGCCTAGGGCCTCCCGGCCCCGGGGCTCCGCCGTCGTATCGGCTGGGCCCGCACCCCGGACCCCGACGCGCTTCCCCACCCCGCCGCCCGTGCGGCGGGGTGGGGAAGCGTTTTTCGTGCGTTTTTCGTGCGGCTCAGGCGGAGGCGCCCTCGTCTCCCGCGAACAGGCTGATGACCCCGGCGGGAGCGTCGGCGCCGAAGATGAAGTCGATGGTGTCGTGGGCGGCCGCAGCGGCCTTGTGGCTCCGGGGGAACATGCGGCTCTCGTAGTCGGCGAGAGCCCGCTCGATGTCGTCGGGGTGGGCCGCGATCGCCGTACCGAGTTCGGCTCCGTCGAGCATCGCGAGATTGGCTCCGTCTCCTCCGGGGACGGTCGCGTGTGCCGCGTCGCCGAGGAGTGTCACGCCGGGGACCCGGTCCCAGCGGTGGTCGTCCGGCAGCTCGTGGATGCTGCGCAGGACGGGTGCGGACTCGCCGTCGGTGATCAGGGCCAGCAGTTCCGGTGCCCAGCCGTCGAACTCGGCCGCCACCCGTGCCCTCGCCGCCGGGGCGTCGGTGAAGTCGATCGCATCGAACCACTCCGCCGGGCGGTGCAGCACGACGTAGGTGTGGACGACGTCACCGGGTTCGCGGTGGGCGAGGAAGCCCTTGCCCGGGACCAGCGCGTACAGGGCGCCGTTCCCGACGAGCCCGGCCACGTGCGGGTGGGCCGTGTCGACGTCGTGGAGGCAGGTGTCGATGTAGCTCATGCCCGAGTACACCGGCCGCTCGTCCGAAAGCAGCGCCCGGACCTTGGACCAGACTCCGTCGGCACCCACGAGGACGTCGGACACGGCCGACGAGCCGTCCGCGAACGACACCCGGTGCCGTCCGTCTCCGACGGGCGTCGCCGAGACGAGCTTCCTGCCCCAGCGCACCGTGCCGGGCGGCAGCGCGTCGAGCAGGATCCGGCGGATGTCGCCGCGCAGGGTTTCCGGCCGGGCCAGGGAGCCGTCGTCCGGCCGGTCGACGACCACGCGCCCCTGCCCGTCGACGACACGTCGTGCCCCGCCGCCCCGGTGGATGACCGAGCGGTACTCCTCGGTGAGCCCGGCCATCTCCAGGGCGAGCTGGCCGTCCTCCTCGTGGAGGTCGAGCTGCCCTCCCTGGGTGCGCACGCCCGCGGACTCCTCCGCCTCGTAGACGGTGGCGGGGATGCCGTGGAGGTGCAGGATCCGGGCGAGCGTGAGTCCGCCGAGGCCGGCGCCGATGATCGAGACCGAGGTCGTCATGGTGATTCCTTTTCGAGTCGGTTCATCTTCCCTGCATAACGAACATTGTTCTATGAGCGATCATTGTTCGTCAACGGGTAGAGTGGCGCCGTGGCAGGACGACGGGCAGCGCGTGACGCAATCTCCCGGGACCAGTGGGCGGCGCTGATCTCGGCCAAGGACGCCGCCCCGGAAGCCGGTGCGCGCAGGGCCTCCGGCCGGGAGAAGGCCCCCATCACGGTGGAGCGCATCATCGATGCCGCGCTCCAGGCCGTCGAGGCGGGCGGCTTCGAGGAACTGACGATGCGTACGGTCGCGGCGAGCCTCGGGACCGGCCCCGCGTCGCTGTACGCGCACGTACGCAACCGGGCGGAGCTCGGCGACCTGCTCATCGGCAGGCTGTGCTCCCGGGTCGCTCTCCCCGAGCCGGACCCCGGGTGCTGGCGGGACCAGTTCATGGACGTGTGCGCCCAGCTGCGCGATCAGTTCCTGCGCTACCCCGGCATCGCGCAGGCCGCCCTCGCCGTGGTGCCCGCCGATCTGGCAACCCTGCGCGTCGGCGAGGGGATGCTCGCCATCCTGCTCGCCAGTGGCGCGCCTGCCCGGCAGGCGGCCTGGACCGGCGACGCGGCCTTCCTCTACATCACGGGCTACTGCCTGGAGGCATCCGCGGCCCGGCGGCAGAGCGAGGACGCGGACGGCCGTGCGATCGACCCCGCCGAGATCGAGGCGCGGCTCCGGATGCTGCCGCCCGACCAGTTCCCCCATACCGTCGCCCATGCGAGGGAGCTCACCGCAGGCACGGGACACGACCGGTTCACGTTCGCCCTCACCCTGATGCTGGAGGGTCTGGTCCCGCCGCCACGGGCGTGAACGGCCAGGACGTCGGTGCAGCGGGTGACGCCAGGCCGGGCCCCGGGCACCTGCCACCCCGGGTGCCCCGGGGTTACCCCGCCTCCTCCAGCCGGCGCCGATGCCCCGGCGCCTCCGCCGCCACCGACAGCCCCAGCAGCAGGGCCGCCCCCGCCAGGACCGCCGAGACCGGGGCCCGGCCCGCCCAGGGGACCAGTCCCGCGATCAGGAGTGCCGTCGCCAGGCGGAGGCGTACCACCGGATCACGTACGCCCGTGAAGGCCGCCCGTACCGCCGCCGTGGACAGCAGGAACAGCGCCACACCGCCCAGGACGCACAGCGCGAGCGGGGTGGTCAGGCGGCTGGCCGAGCCGACGACCGCCGTGCCCACCGCACCCCCCGCCACCGCGAGCCCGAGCTGCACCGGCAGATGGCCCAGAACGTAGATGTGCAACAGGCGCGGGCTGTCCGCGAGTTCGGCGTGCGCGCCCGGCCGGGTCCCGCTCGCGCTGAAGTAGGACCACCACAGGCAGGCGCACAGCGCGAACGCGGCCGCTCCCGTCACCATCGCCGAGCCCGCCGTCCGTGCCTGGATCAGTCCGTTGGTGAAGCCGAGGACCGATTCGCCGAGCACGATGATCGTGAAAAGACCGAAGCGTTCGCGCAGATGCTCGGTGTGGTGCGGGGCTCGCGCGATCCGGCGGCCCGAGAGCAGCGGAACGGCCAGGTCGACCGCCATCCCGCCGGCCCAGATCCCGTACCGCACCGCGCCCGCCGGCGCGAGCAGCGCCCCGCCCGCCCAGAACAGGGCCGAGATCGCCGACCCGGTCATGAAGGAACGCAGCAGCGGAACGAGCCGCCGGTCCCGCCGGGCCTCATGGGCGTACAGCGCCGCCACGCCGAGCCGGGCGCCGAGGTAGGACAGGGCGAAGCCGGTGTCCGCGCTGTCGGAGGTGCCCACGCTGCCCACGAAGACCGCGAGCCCGCACACCGCCACGAGCCCCGCCATCGTGAGCAGCCGGTGCGACGTGACGTCCCGGTCCGCCCGGTTGGCCCGCACCGCGTACAGCACCCACGTCCACCACAGCGGTACGAACAGGGCGGCCGCCGCCGCGACCGAGCCGAGCGTCGGCTCGGAGCTGATGCGGCGGGTGATCTGGCCGACGGCCGCGACGAACACGAGGTCGCAGAACAGCTCGAACCAGGTGGCCCGCCGCTCGGCCTCGGCCGGCTCGGACACCTCGGGCCGGTCCGGCGCGGGTATCGGTACGGAATCGGACGGTGAAGTACGTGAGCCCTCATGCATGGTCAACAGTGTTGCCACTGTTGGCCGTTGACGCTTCCCATATGCGCCCGCGGCGGGCTACACCTGCCGCGCGTCCTTCGTCGGCGGCTGGACCGGGAAGCTGCCCGTGTTCGTCGGCGCGTGTTCGGGAAGCCAGAGCACCGCGATCGCCCCGCCCGTACCCGGCGCGTGCGGCGCGCCCTCGGGGGCCACGTTGCGGAAGGTGAGCCGGGCGCCGAGCACCTTGGCCTGGCCCGCGGCGATCGTCAGGCCGAGCCCGTGCCCGTTGCCCGCCCGGTCGCTCGACCCCGTACGGAACCGGCTCGGGCCCTCGCGAAGGAGCGCCTCGGGGAAGCCGGACCCGTGGTCGCGGACCCGTACGACCCGGCCCTCGACGGTGACCTCCACCGGTCCCTCGCCGTGCTTGGCGGCGTTGCCGAGCAGGTTGCCCAGGATGCGTTCCAGGCGGCGCGGGTCGGTGGAGACCCACGACTCGTGGATGACGCGCACCTTCACCTCGGGGTCGAACACCGCGACCCGCCGGCTCACGAACTCGCCCAGCGCGATGTCCTGCAGCTCGGCCCGCTCGGAGGCGCTGTCGAGCCGGGCGACCTCCAGGACGTCCTCGACCAGCGTGCGCATGGCCTGCGCCCGGTTGCGCACGAGCTCGGTGGGGCGGCCGGGCGGCAGCAGTTCGGCGGCGGTGAGCAGCCCGGTGACCGGGGTGCGCAGCTCGTGCGCGATGTCCGCGGTGACCCGGCGCTCGGCCTCGATGCGCTCCTGGAGCGCGTCGGTGAGCGCGTCCACGGCGCGGGCGAGCTCGTCGGTCTCGTCGCGTACGACACCGCCGATGGCGTCCCGTACCCGTACCTCCGTGTTGCCCTCGGCGACCTTGCCCGCCGCGTCGGCCGCCTTGCGGAGCCTGCGCGAGATCTGGCCGCCGATGAGGATGCCGAGCGCGCAGCCGCCGAAGACGACCGCGACCGAGCCGATGACCAGGGCGCGGTCGAGGTCGGCCATCACGTTGGAGCTGCGGTCGGTGAAGGTGGAGTGCAGCGAGAGCACGTCGCCGTTGCCGACGGGGACGGCGGCCCAGATATCCGGCGGGCCGCTGCCGCGCTCCTGCACGGAGGACACCTTGCGGCCTTGAAGGGCCTTGGACTTCAGCGCGGGAGGCAGCGCGGGATCGTTCAGCTTGGTGCCGAAGCGGACCCGCTTGTTGCTGGTCTCGTAGTAGTTCTGCGCGAAGTTGAGCCGCTCCATCTGCACTTCGCGGGCGTTGTCGAGCATGGAGACGCGAGCCGCGTTGTGCACGACGAGGCTCAGCGCCATCACGGTGAGCGCGCCGACCGCGGTGATGGCGATACTGATCTTCCAGCGGACACCGGTCCGCAGGGCCGGTCGCCTCATGCGACGTGCTCCTGTTCAGCTTCAGCGCGGCTGCGGCCGGGGGTCCGGGGGTTGGCCCCCGGGAGATGCAGCCGGCGGACACCGGTCCGCAGGGCCGGGCGCCTCACTGGCCCATCACGCCTTCAACTTGTAGCCGAAGCCACGGACGGTCTCGATCCGGTCCTGCCCGATCTTGGTGCGAAGCCGCTGGACGTGGACGTCCACGACCCGGGTGTCGCCGCCCCAGCCGTAGTCCCAGACCCGCTCCAGGAGCTTGTCGCGGGACAGTACGGTGCCGGGCGCCGAGGAGAATTCGAGCAGCAGCCGCATCTCGGTCGGGGTCAGCGCGACGGTCTCGCCGCCCTTGCGGACCTCCATGCCCTCGGTGTCGATCTCGATGTCGCCGAAGGCGAGCACCCCGCGCTCGGGCGCCTCCTCGGGCGTCTCGGTGGCGGCGCCGGGCCCGCCCGCGTGCCCGAAGCGGCGCAGCACGGCGCGGATCCGGGCGACCAGGACGGCGCCGTCGAAGGGCTTGGTGACGTAGTCGTCCGCGCCTGCCTCCAGGCCGAGGACGACGTCGATGGAGTCGGCCCGCGCGGACAGCATGATCACCGGCACGGTCGACTCGTCGCGGATCCGGCGGCACAGGCTGACGCCGTCGAGGCCCGGCAGCATCACGTCGAGCAGGGCGATGTCCGGCCGGTCGGCGCGGAACGCCTCCAGGCCGGAGAGCCCGTCGGGCATGGCGGTCACGGTGAAGCCGTCCCGCTCCAGGGCGAGCTGGGTGGCTTCACGGATGACGTCGTCGTCCTCGACGAACAGAACATGGGTTTCGGCCATCGCGCTGCTCTCTCAGTTCTCCGGCGGTCTCTTCCGTCGCCCGGCGGTCTAGCTGGGGCCGGGCGCAGTACCAGTCTGCGGCATGCCCACGGCGACGCGTGCCGACCCGGGCGGGCGGGTCAGGGGGTGGCGGGCACGGGAGCGGCGGTCTCGTTGCCGCCGACCGCCTTGCTGTAGTCGTTCTCCACCTGGTCCTGCTGGGCGAACTTACCGCTCGCCCCGCCCGACCAGCGGTAGGTCGTCACGACCTCGCTGGACGCGAACGCCGGCTTGTCGCCGGCCGCGTACATCTGCCGCGTCACCACCAGGTCGCCCCGGTCGATCTCGGCGTACACGGGGGTTTCCTCGGCGGTGAAGACGTTGTCGTACGAGCTGCCCGAGGCGCGGTACACATACGCGCCGAGGCCGACGGCGTCCGCGCAGTTCATGACGTTCACGACGACGTCCTGGCCGGTCGCGCCGGTCAGGTGGCCGTACGTCACGTCGATCGGGTACTCGTCCTTGGTGCAGGGCTTGAGCTGGGCCTTGACCCGGGAGCTGACCTTCGGGTCCGCCTTGAGCAGCTTCACCGGGTCGACCTTCGTGAACGGCGCCGGGCTGCTCGCGCTCGGCGACGGCGTGGCGTGGGCGACCTTGTCGGACTTCGGGGCCTCGCCCTCGTCCCGGGTGCCGGTGCCGCCGGTGGAACAGCCGGCCATGAGCAGCCCGAGGGCGGAGAGCCCGGCCAGTGCCGTGGTCCCCGCCGTCAAAGCGCCCCCGCTGTGCCTGCTCAGGCCGCGCACCGCTCCCGCCCCTTTACCTCGCCCGTGTAGCCGCGCTCCAGCGCACGGAAGTCCAGCTCGCGGCTCTCCAGCTCCTGGCGGAGCCGGGCCAGCGCCCGGTGCAGCGTGCTCTTGACCGTGCCGGCCGACATGCCGAGGGCCGCGGCCGTCTCCTCGGTGCTCATCTGCTCCCAGTGTCGCAGCACGACGACGCTGCGCTGCTTGGGGGCCAGGACCTTCAGGACGTCCATGAGCAGGGCACGGTCGGCGCGCTGCTCGGAGCCGTCCTCGACGCGGGCGTCGGGCAGCTGCTCGGTGGGCACCTCTTCGAGCTTGCGGGCCCGCCACCACTCGGTCCGGGTGTTGATCATGACCCGGCGGAGGTACGCGTCGGCGAGCGTCTTGTCGGCGATGCCGTCCCAGCGGCCGTAGGTGCGGGCCAGCGCGGTCTGCAGCAGGTCCTGCGCGTCCACCGGGTCCGGGACGAGCCGTCGGGCACTCCGAAGAAGCGCGTCCTGCCGGGTGCGTACGTACTCCTCGAACTCAAGCACCTCGCCCTGCGCCATACCCAACCGCCTCCGTCGTCCCCGTGAGCTGGTCCCGCTCGTCCTGCTGGTCGCTTACCGGAATGAACCTACGGAGGACTTGTCACGGGGCTGTGCGGAGCAGCCGTCGGCAGACGCACGGAGAGCCATCGGTTGTGTAACAGCCGAGGTTTACCGCCGTTTTCCAGGGGTAACGCCGCTGTTTCGGGCGTTACGGACACAGTCGGGCAGGGCGGTGCCAGTCGGTCGGGTCAGGACTGGGGCAGCCGGTAGAAGCCGTTTTCGAGCGGTTCCACGAGACCGTCCGCGACCAGCCCGTCGAGCGCCCGGGCCCGCTGCACCGGATCGTGCCACACCGCGTCGAGCGCCGACTGCGGTACGGATCCGGTGGCCTCGCGCAGTACGGCGAGGAGCCGGCCGCGGACCTGACGGTCGGTGCCCGCGTAGGTCTGGCCGCGCCGGGCGGGACCTTCGTGCGCGGGCTTTCCGGCGAGGCGCCAGGCGCACTGCGCGGCGATCGGGCAGCGCAGGCAGGCCTCGTTCTTCGCCGTGCAGACCAGCGCGCCGAGCTCCATGGAGGCGGCCGCCCACCGGGCCGCGGTGGCCTCGTCCTCGGGCAGCAGCGCGCGGGCCAGGCGCCGCTCGGCCGCGGTGGTCGCGGTCGGCGGGTACTGGACCCCGGTGACGGCGCGGGCGAACACCCGGCGCACATTGGTGTCCAGGACCGCGTGCCGCTGCTCGTACGCGAACGAGGCGACGGCGGCCGCCGTGTACTCGCCGATGCCGGGCAGCGAGAGCAGCTGCCCGTGATCCGCCGGTACGTCGCCGCCGTGCCGTTCCGTTATGGCGACGGCCGCGCCGTGCAGTCGCAGCGCCCGGCGCGGATAGCCGAGGCGGCCCCAGGCGCGTACCGCCTCGCCGGGCGCCTCGGCGGCCAGGTCGGCCGGGCGCGGCCAGCGCGCCAGCCACTGCTCGTACACCGGGAGCACCCGGCTGACGGGGGTCTGCTGGAGCATGAACTCGCTGACCATCACGCCCCAGGCGCCCGCATCGGGGCGTCGCCAGGGCAGGTCGCGGGCGTGCTCGCCGAACCATCCGATGACGGATTCGTGCAGGACGGCGGGCTCGGTCGTCGGGTTCGTCGCGTTCTTCTCGGTCATGGGCATGCTGGGCACGGTCGGCATCGTCGGCAGAATGTTCATCGCAGAGCCGATCCTGGCATGTCCGGCCCCCGAGGTGGGCGCGCGAAGGCGCTCAGCGGCGCGCGTGCTGCCGTGCGTGGAGGCGTGCGCCGGGTCCGGCGAACCAGGCGACGGCCGAGATGTCGCTGGTCCGCATCGACTCGGCCAGCGACCGCACCGGCCGGGTGCCCGCCTTGACGACGAGCAGCGCGACCAGCGTGCCGAGCACCAGGCCGACCGCCACGTCGTGCGGATAGTGCACCCCGACGAAGACCCGCGAGAAGGCCATCGCGAGCGCCATCGGCACGGTGAGCAGCCAGATCCGGGACCATGCCAGCGCCAGCCCGAGGGCGGCGGCGCCCGCGATGGTGGCGTGGTTGGACGGGAACGACCAGTCGCCGTTGGCGGGGCAGGCGATCAGCGAGGTCGCCGCGCCCGCCACCGCCCGGCAGGGCCGTTCCTCGTCGATCAGCGACTTGATCACCTCGCTGCACACATAGGCGACCGCCGTCGCGACGGGCGCGAGCAGGGCGAGGGCGAACGACGTCGTGTCGCGGCGGCGGGCCCGCCACCAGGCGCAGACGAACAGCACGCCGAACAGGAGCAGGCCGAGCTCTGTCCAGACCTCGACGAAGCTCTGCACCCAGGACGGCATGTCGTGGGCGAAGTCGGTGATGTTGCGGTAGAGCTCACTATCCATGGTGACCGACAGTATGAATCATGAACGGGGGCCGACCACGAGCCGCCCACAAGGCGACGCCCACACTGCGGACCGATCCCTTCCGGAATGATGATCTGGAAAACTTGCCCGGAGTGGCGGCGGGTGGGGCGGGAGTTGCCCCCGATCTCTCGTAAGGTTCAGTGCGTGGGATCTCTGCGCAATCCGGTCGGGCCGCTTCCCTCCTCCATCTACTGGCGACGGAGGGCAGTTGCGCTGTCCTTGCTCGCGCTGCTCGCGCTCCTCCTCCTATGGGTCGTCACGTCCGGCGACGGCAAGGGGAACAAGAGCGGCAGCGGCAACAAGGGCCCGAATCCTACGCAGTCGATCACCCCGGGCCCTTCGGGCTCCGGCCCCGCGATCAGCACGGCACCGGGCGGCCGCGACGAGTCGGGCAGTTCGGGCGGCTCCTCCGCATCGGGCGGTTCGGGCGGTTCGGGCGGCTCGGGAGGCTCCAACTCCGGCTCCGGCGGCACGAGTACGGGCTCGGGCGGCTCGGGCGGCTCCAACTCCGGCTCGGGCGGCGGGGGTTCGGGCAGCAGTGGCGACACGGGCACCCGGGTCCCGGCCGACTCCGACCTCCCGACCTGCGCGCCGGGCTCGCTGACCCTGACCCTGCGCAGCACCAAGACGACGTTCGCACCGGGGGAGAAGCCGCGCCTCGAAGTCGTCGTCAAGAACAACTCGGCCTCCACGTGCAAGGCGGACCTGGGGCCGAAGGGGGCGGTGGTGACGGTGACGTCCACCAGGAACGACCGGGTGTGGTCCACGGCGGACTGCCCGGCGGGTGCCGGGGACGTCTTCTTCCAGGTGCCGGGGGCCTCGGCGGTCACCCACACCGTGGAGTGGAACCGCACGCAGTCCGCGCCGGGGTGTGTGACGCCGGGGGCGGGGGTGGTGGCCCCGGGCACGTACCTGGTGGAGGCCCACTTCCCGGGCCTCCCCGTAGCCAGGGCATCCTTCGCCCTGGCCCAGGACTGACCCTGGGGCGGCTGATGTCCTCCCTCTTGGCCGACGGGCTCACGATGCCGGCGCCGGCCAGGATCAACCCCGCCAGGGGCGTGGGGAACTGCGCGACCGGCCACCCACGACTTGCCGCCGAAAACCGGGCGCAGGGGGTCTGGGGCGGAGCCCCGGGAGGGCCCGGGCGGTCCAGCCCTGTGCTTACGGGTGGGCAGACGCCCCCCCCGGGCCCCCACCTACACGTACCGCTCCAGGATCGACGACTCCGCCAACCGCGACAGCCCCTCGCGTACGCTCCGCGCCCGCGCCTCCCCGACCCCGTCGACCGTCTGGAGGTCGTCCACCGAGGCGGCGAGCAGTTTCTGCAGGCCGCCGAAGTGCTCCACCAGGCGCTCGATGATCGCGCCCGGCAGGCGCGGCACCTTCGCCAGGAGCCGGTATCCCCGCGGGGACACCGCCGAGTCCAGCGTCTCGGGGGAGCCGCTGTAGCCCAACGCCCTTGCCACTATGGGCAGTTCGAGCAGCTCCGCGTGCGTGAGGTCGTTGAGCTCGCGCAGGGCCTCGTCGACCGTGCGGGAGCGCTTGGCGGTGGGCTCGGGCACGTAGTCCCGTACGACCAGCTCCCGCTCCGGCTCGACGCCCGCGATCAGCTCGTCCAGTTGCAGGGACAGCAACCGGCCGTCCGTGCCCAGCTCCACCACGTACTCGGCGATTTCCGTCGCGATGCGGCGCACCATCTCCAGACGCTGGGCCACCGCCGTCACGTCCCGGACCGTCACCAGGTCCTCGATCTCCAGGGCGGAGAGGGTGCCGGCCACCTCGTCCAGGCGGAGCTTGTACCGCTCAAGCGTCGCCAGCGCCTGGTTCGCGCGGGACAGGATCGCCGCCGACTCCTCCAGGACCCGCCGCTCCCCGTTCACATACAGCGCGATCAGGCGCATGGACTGGGAGACCGAGACGACCGGGAAGTTGCACTGCTTCGAGACGCGGTCCGCAGTGCGGTGGCGGGTGCCGGTCTCCTCGGTGGGGATGTCCGCGTCCGGCACCAGCTGCACACCGGCCCGGTGGATCTTGGTGATGTCCTTGTCGAGGACCAGCGCGCCGTCGAGCTTGCACAGCTCGCGCAGCCGCGTCGCGGCGAACTCGACGTCCAGGACGAAGCCGCCCGTGCACATCGAGTCGACCGTCTTGTCGAGGCCGAGCACGATGAGACCGCCCGTGTTGCCGCGCAGGATGCGCTCCAGGCCGTCGCGGAGCGCGGTGCCGGGCGCGACGGCGCTCAGCGCGGCGCGCATCAGTGCTTCGTTACCGGAGCCTGTGCCGGACTTTCCGGGTGCTGATGCCCGGTCGTTGGCTGCCACTGCACTCCTCCGGTGTTGCTCATACGGCGTGTACTGCTCGCGTACTGCTCGTACGGACGGGCGAGACCAGGGCAAAGTCTACCGGCGCCGCTACTCCTCCCGTGGGGCCTGTGCACGACGCCCCCGTGGCAGCACCCGGAGCGCGTCACCCATGTCGGCGACTTCCGTGACCTTCATACCGGCCGGGACCTTGCCCGGGTCGGTCGGCACCAGGGCGTGGGTGAAGCCCAGGCGGTGGGCCTCGGCCAGTCTGCGCTGCACGCCCGTGACCCGTCTGACCTCGCCCGCCAGGCCCACCTCGCCGATCGCGACCAGGTTCTTGGGCAGCGGAGTGTCGCTGGCCGCCGATGCCAGGGCCAGCGCGATCGCGAGGTCTGCCGCCGGCTCGGAGAGCTTCACGCCGCCCACCGTCGCGCTGTAGATGTCGCGCTTGCCGAGCGCGGTGATCCGGCCCCGCTGTTCGAGCACCGCGAGCATCATCGAGACGCGGGAGGTCTCCAGGCCCGAGGTGGTGCGGCGCGGGGAGGGGATCTGCGAGTCGACGGTGAGCGCCTGGACCTCGGCGACCAGGGGCCGCCGGCCCTCCAGGGTGACCGTGAGGCACGTGCCGGGCACCGCCACGTCGCGCCGGGTCAGGAACAGGCCGCTGGGGTCGGCGAGCCCGGTGATGCCCTCGTCGTGCAGCTCGAAGCAGCCGACCTCGTCCGTCGCCCCGTACCGGTTCTTGACGCCCCGTACGAGACGCAGGCGCGCGTGCCGGTCGCCCTCGAAGGAGAGCACCACGTCGACGAGGTGCTCCAGGAGGCGGGGGCCCGCGATCGCGCCGTCCTTGGTGACGTGGCCGACCAGGAGCGTGGACATGCCGCGCTCCTTGGAGGCGCGGATCAGCGCGCCCGCCACCTCGCGGACCTGGGCCATGCCGCCGGGAGCGCCGTCGATCTCGGGCGAGGCGACGGTCTGGACGGAGTCGAGGACCAGCAGGGACGGCTTCACCGCGTCGAGGTGGCCGAGGACGGCGGACAGGTCCGTCTCGGCGGCCAGGTAGAGGTGGTCGTTGAGCGCCTTGATGCGGTCGGCCCGCAGCCTCACCTGGCTCGCCGACTCCTCGCCCGTGATGTACAGCGTGCGGTGGTCGTCACTGGCCGCCTTGGCCGCCACGTCCAGGAGCAGCGTGGACTTGCCGACGCCGGGCTCTCCGGCGAGCAGCACCACCGCGCCCGGCACGAGCCCGCCGCCGAGCACCCGGTCGAGCTCGTCGACGCCGGTCGTGCGGGCCGTCGCCTGGCGGCCGTCCACCTGGCCGATGGGCAGCGCGGCCGTGGAGACCCGGCCCGCCGCCGTGGTGCGCACCGCGGGCGCGCCGTACTCCTCGACCGTCCCCCAGGCCTGGCACTCGGGGCAACGGCCGAGCCACTTGGCGGTCGTCCAGCCGCATTCGGTGCAGCGGTAGGACGGCCGGTCCTTCGCGGATTTCGTACGGGCAGCCATGGCGTCACCGTATAGGGGGCCACTGACAATCCCGTACGGGCCGGGGGAAGCGGGCTCTCGGCGGCAGGGGAAGCGGGCCGTCACCGTCCGGGAAAGCGGTCCGGACCCGCCGGACGAGCGGCACCTGGGCACGAGGCCGGTTTTCCGCGCCCCGCCGTTCGGGTGGACGCGGCCGGGCGCGCGTCGCCCCGACCGGTTGCGTCCGGTTGAACAGTGCGTAGCGGATCTGCCATGGAATGCCATGGAACTCCCGATTCCTGTCCCCTTTTGAGGGATACGTTCACCCGTAAGGATTAAATGTGTTCAACCGGTACGAAGAAGTCCTGATGCTCCGCCTACGGTCGCTCGCGTGACGAGCAGCAGACCGGATCAACCAGCGCACAACACCGGCGCACACCGGGCGCAGAGCCGCGCGCCCCGCACGTTGGCCCAGCGCCCGCCCGCGCGTTACGAGGCCTACCTGGACGGCCTGTTCACGTACTGCCTGTCCGTCCTGTGCGACCACGACGAGGCGACCGCCGCCCTAGGCGACGTACTCGCCGTCTCCGAGCGCCAGTACGCGCGCTGCCCCTCGGCCGAGGCCGAACGCAAGGCATGGCTGTACGCACTCGCCCGCTGGGCCTGTCTGCGCAAGCTGGCCGAGCGCAAGAGGAACCGGCAGGGCGCCCACACCGGACGCACCGCCGAAGAGGCCCCCACGATCGAGGTCTGCGAGGAGGAGCAGGAGCGGCGCCGGCGCGAACTCGCCCTGCTCGCCTGGCCCGAGGCCGCCGGCACCACCCCCGAGCAGCGCGAGGCCCTCGAACTCGCGGTCCGCCATCAGCTCGGCGCCCGCGAGGTCGCCTCGGTGCTCGGCATGAACTACCCGGCCGCCCGCGAACTGCTCGCCGCGGGCGCCTGCGAGGTCGAGCGGACCCGCGCCGCGCTCGCCGTCGTCGAGATGGGCGGCTGCCCCACCGTCGCCCAGCTCACCGGCGACCACCAGGTGCTGCTCTCCGCGGCGCTGCGCCGCGAACTGGTCCGGCACGTCGACGACTGCCCCCGCTGCCGCCGCGCCGCCGAGCGCGCGGGCGCGTCCGGGCCCTGGCCCGGGGTGACGGTCACCCCGGCCGCGCTGCCGCTGGCCGAGGCGCCGCGGGCCGCGGCCCAGGCCGCGATGCTGCATGTGCCGCGCTCGCGCGGCGGGGCCCCGCGCTTCGACCGCTCCGGCTTCCCGATGGACCCGAAGGACCGGGCCGCCCGCCGCGACCGGCTGCGGGCCAGGGCCGTGACCACCACCGTCGTCGCGACCGTCGTCGCGGCCCCCGTCTTCGCACTGTGGGCGGCCTACCGCGGCGCCCCCGCGACCGGCGAGCCCGACGGCGGCGCCAAGGTCACCGCCAGCGAGGCCGACAATCCCGGCGGCCTGAACGGGCATCCGTACGACCGTTACGAGAACGCGGGCAACGCGCGCAGCGAGCCCGACACCCGCTTCACCGCGGGCAGCCGCGCCCCCGACGTGTCCGTCGAGGTCATCAGCCCCACGACCGCCCCGGCCGGCCCCGCCCGGCTCGCGGTCACGGCGAGTTCGGCCGGCGACACGACCGTGCTCACGCTCACCTCGACCGGCGGCGCGCCCGTCGACTGGTCGCTGCGCACCCACGCCCGCTGGCTCACCTTCAGCCAGAGCGCGGGCAGGCTCGCGCCGGGGCAGAGCGTCACCGTGTACATCACCGTCGACCACGCCCAGGAGCCGCACCACGCCTGGTCGGTACGGGTCGAGGTGGCGCCTTCGGGCGCGGTGGTACGCATCGCGGGCGACGGCACGCCCATCGCGACGCCGTCCTCGCCCGACCCCGGCGGGCCGGGCCACCCCGGCCCGGGCGGATCCAGCACACCCGCTCCGACCNACCCCGGCCCGGGCGGATCCAGCACACCCGCTCCGACCCCGCCGACGCAGAGCCCGGGCAGCCCGACGCCCACGCCGACCCCGACGCCGCCGAGCCAGAGCCCCACCCCGACGGCGACGCCCACCCCGACCGGGACCCCGCCGTCACCGACCCCGAGCAGCTAGCAACTTCCGTACGGGATGGGGGAGTTACCGCTTCGGGTCGGCCGGGTGGGGGGCGACGAGCGGCAGCTGCGAGGCGAGCCGCGCCTCGCACTGCTCGACGAGGACGTCGTACGCCTCCTTGCCCATCAGCTCGGTCAGCTCCGGCTTGTACGTCACGTACACCGGCTCGCCCGCGCCGTGCGCGGAGGTCGCCGAGGTGCACCACCAGTGCAGGTCGTGGCCGCCGGGACCCCAGCCGCGGCGGTCGTACTCGCCGATCGAGATCTGCAGCACCTTGGTGTCGTCGGGCCGCTCGATCCAGTCGTACGTCCGGCGCACCGGCAGCTGCCAGCAGACGTCCGGCTTGGTCTCCAGCGGCTCCTTGCCCTCCTTGAGAGCGAGGATGTGCAGCGAGCAGCCGGCGCCGCCCGCGAAGCCCGGCCGGTTCTGGAAAATGCACGAGCCGTTCCAGCGGCGGGTCTGGCGGTCGCCGTCCTCGTCGGTCTGGACCCAGCCCGACTCGGTGCCGACGTCGTGGAACTGCCACAGCTCCGGGGTGAGCCGCGCCACGTGCCCGGCCACCCGCTTCTCGTCGTCCTTGTCGGAGAAGTGGGCGCCGAGCGTGCAGCAGCCGTCGTCGGCCCGGCCCGCCTCGATGCCCTGGCAGCCGCTGCCGAAGATGCAGGTCCACCGCGAGGTGAGCCAGGTCAGGTCGCAGCGGAAGACCTGCTCGTCGTCGGCGGGGTCGGGGAACTCGACCCAGGCGCGCGGGAAGTCGATCCCCTGCTCGTCCTGAGCCCTGTTCACGGGGTTCTTCGGGGCCTTGGCTTTGCCCGGCTTCGCCTTTTTCGTCTTTGGCACACCTCCAGCGTATGTCCGAGGGCATGTCCGGACGCGCAGTAGCGTTCAGTCCATGAGACTCGGAGTCCTCGATGTGGGGTCGAACACGGTTCATCTGCTGGTGGTGGACGCGCACGCCGGTGCCGCGCCGCTGCCCGCGCACTCGCACAAGGCCGAGCTGCGGCTCGCCGAACTCCTCGACGAGGACGGTGCGATCGGACCGGAAGGCATCGACCGGCTGATCGCCACGATCAGTGGCGCGCTGCTCTCGGCCGAGGACAAGGGCGTCCAGGAACTGCTCCCCTTCGCGACCTCCGCCGTGCGCGAGGCCAGCAACGTGGACGAGGTGATCGCCCGGGTCCGCGCCCAGACCGGGGTCGACCTGGTGGTGCTCTCCGGCGAGGAGGAGGCCCGCCTCACCTTTCTCGCGGCGCGCCGCTGGTACGGCTGGTCGGCCGGAAAGCTGCTGCTGCTCGACATCGGCGGGGGCTCCCTGGAAGTCGCGTACGGGATCGACGAGGAGCCGGACGCGGCGGTCTCGCTGCCGCTGGGGGCAGGGCGGCTGACCGCGGGCTGGCTGCCGGGCGACCCGCCGGACGCGGCCGACGTACGGGCGCTCCGCCGTCATGTACGGGCCCAAATCGCGGGCACGGTGGGGGAGTTCACCCGCTCGGGGCGGCCCGACCACGTGGTCGCCACGTCGAAGACGTTCAAGCAGCTTGCGCGGATCGCGGGGGCCGCACGGTCGAGCGAGGGCGCCTACGTCCAGCGCACTCTGAGTCGTAAATCACTGGAGGAGTGGGTGCCCAAGCTCGCCGCCATGACGACCGAGCAGCGCACCACGCTGCCCGGCGTCTCGGAGGGCCGGGCGCCGCAGCTGCTCGCGGGGGCGCTCGTCGCGGAGGGCGCGATGGACCTGTTCGCCGTCGATGAGCTGGAGGTCTGTCCCTGGGCACTGCGCGAGGGCGTGATCCTGCGCCACCTCGACCACCTGCCGGTGGGCTGACGGGGCCACCGGGCGGTGCGGGCGCGGGGAGGGCGGGGCGCGGAGTTACCGGCGAGTGTGACGTTCGTCGGGCTCGCGGGACCGCCTCCCCCGTCGGCGGTGGCGGCCCGTACCCTGTCTGCGTGGCAGAACCAGTGGTGCGCATCCCGGATGCGAAGGTCGCCCTGTCCACGGCCTCGGTCTATCCGGAGTCGACGGCGACGGCCTTCGAGATCGCCGCGCGCCTGGGCTACGACGGCGTCGAGGTCATGGTCTGGACCGACCCCGTGAGCCAGGACATCGAAGCCCTGCGGCGGCTCTCCGACTACCACCAGGTGCCGATCCTGGCCGTCCACGCGCCCTGTCTGCTGATCACGCAGCGGGTCTGGTCGACCGATCCCTGGGTGAAGCTGCAGCGGGCGCGGGCGGCGGCGGAGAAGCTCGGCGCGTCGGCGGTGGTGGTCCATCCGCCGTTCCGCTGGCAGCGCCAGTACTCCCGCGACTTCGTGAACGGCATCTGGCGGATGGCGGACGAGACCGACGTCAGATTCGCCGTCGAGAACATGTACCCGTGGCGCTACCGGGACCGCGAGATGCTGGCGTACGCCCCCGACTGGGACGTGACGAAGGACGACTACCGTCACTTCACCGTCGACCTCTCCCACGCCGCGACCTCCCGTACGGACGCCATGGCCATGGTCGACCGGATGGGCGACCGGCTCGCCCACGTCCACCTCGCGGACGGGCGCGGCTCGGCGAAGGACGAGCACCTCGTGCCGGGCCGCGGTACGCAGCCGTGCGCGGAACTCCTGGAGCGCCTGGCCCTGACCGGCTTCGACGGACACGTCGTCATCGAGGTGAACACCCGCCGGGCGATGTCGGCCGCCGAGCGCGAGGCGGACCTCGCGGAGGCCCTCGCCTTCACCCGGCTGCACCTGGCGTCCGCGCCGGCCCGCCGCGCATGACGGAGCCCGCCCCGCGCCGACGCGGCCGTCCGCCGCGGGCCGCCGCCGAAGCGGGCCCGGGCGCCCGCGAACGCATCCTGTCCGCCGCCCGTACGGAGTTCTCCGACCGGGGTTACGAGAGGACATCCATCCGGGGCATCGCCAAGGCGGCGGGGGTGGACGCGGCGCTGGTCCACCACTACTTCGGAACGAAGGACGAGGTGTTCGCGGCGGCCATCGAGGTCGACTTCGAACCGGCGCTGACCGTGGCCGCGATCCTCGGCGACTCCCTCGACGGGGTGGGCGAACGCCTGGCCCGCCACTTCCTCGCCATCTGGGAAAACCCGGCGACCCGCACCCCCCTGATCGCCGTACTCCGCTCGGCCCTCACGCACGACGCGGCGGCGAAGGTGCTGCGGGGTTTCGTCCTGCGCCGCCTCCTTGAGCGGGTGGCGGGCGAACTCCGGGTCCCCGACCCCCGCCTCCGCGCGGAACTGGCGGCGTCGCACATGATGGGCATCGTGATCATGCGGTACGTGCTGGAGGTGGAGCCGCTGGCCTCCGCGCCGGCGGAGCGCATCGTGGACCTGGTGGGGCCGACGCTGCAGCGGTACCTGACGGAGGGGTAGGGGGCTCTCCCACCCGGGGGGCGGCACCCCCTGGGGCTGGGCCCCAGACCCCCGGCGGGGACTTCGTCCCCTGCGCCCCTTCCGGGGGCTCCGCCCCCGGACCCCCGTATCGCGCCTGAAGGGCGCTCGTGCTCAAACGGACAGGCTGAAATGCTGGCCAGCACCAGTACCGCCAGGGGCGCGGGGAACTGCGCGACCAGCCACCCACGGCCCGCAGCCGAACCACCCACCCCCGGAGGGTTTGGGGAAGGGGCGGGGAGGGGCCTCCCGGGTTCTGGAGCAGAGCCCCAGCGCACCCTGCCGAGCCGCCCCCTCGACGGGGCTCACATGGCGAACCCCGGATCCCGCCATCCGGACACCCTGTCCAGATGGCGGAGCATCGGCGTAGGCTCACACCCAGGCAGACCCATCCCCCCCGGCGCCGGAGGCGCAAGGGGAGGCCCCGCATTAGGAGACGAGCGACGATGCCCGAGCTGAGGTCCCGCACAGTCACCCACGGCCGCAACATGGCGGGCGCCCGCGCCCTTATGCGGGCCTCCGGTGTAGCGAGCGAGGACATCGGCAAGCCGATCATCGCCGTGGCGAACAGCTTCACCGAGTTCGTCCCGGGCCACACCCACCTCGCCCCGGTGGGCCGGATCGTCAGCGAGGCGATCAAGGCGGCCGGCGCCGTCCCGCGCGAGTTCAACACCATCGCCGTGGACGACGGCATCGCGATGGGCCACGGCGGCATGCTCTACAGCCTCCCCTCCCGCGACCTCATCGCGGACAGCGTGGAGTACATGGTCGAAGCGCACTGCGCCGACGCCCTGATCTGCATCTCCAACTGCGACAAGATCACCCCCGGCATGCTGATGGCGGCGCTCCGCCTCAACATCCCCACCGTCTTCGTCTCCGGCGGCCCGATGGAGTCGGGCAAGGCGACCCTGGTCGACGGCACGGTCCGTACGCTCGACCTGGTCGACGCGATCTCGGACGCGGTGAACGACAAGATCTCCGACGAGGACATCCTCCGCATCGAGGAGAACGCCTGTCCCACCTGCGGCTCCTGCTCCGGCATGTTCACGGCCAACTCCATGAACTGCCTGACCGAGGCCATCGGCCTGAGCCTGCCCGGCAACGGCTCGGTCCTGGCGACCCACACCGCCCGCCGCGCCCTGTACGAGAACGCGGCCCGCACGGTCGTGGAGATCACCAAGCGGCACTACGAGGACGACGACCACTCCGTCCTGCCCCGTTCCATCGCGACCCGCGCCGCGTTCGAGAACGCGATGGCGCTCGACATCGCCATGGGCGGCTCCACCAACACGATCCTGCACCTGCTCGCCGCCGCCCAGGAGGCCGAGCTCGACTACGGCCTCAGCGACATGGACGCCATCAGCCGCCGCGTCCCGTGCCTGGCCAAGGTCGCCCCGAACGTCGCCAAGAACCGTACGTACTACATGGAGGACGTGCACCGCGCCGGCGGCATCCCCGCGATCCTGGGCGAGCTGTACCGCGCGGGCCTGCTCAACGAGGACGTGCACACCGTCCACTCCCGCTCCATCAAGGAGTGGCTGGACACCTGGGACGTGCGCGGCGGCTCCCCGTCCGAGGAAGCGGTCGAGCTGTGGCACGCGGCCCCCGGCTGCGTCCGCTCGGCGACCGCCTTCTCGCAGTCCGAGCGCTGGGACACCCTGGACACCGACGCCGCCGAGGGCTGCATCCGGGACGCGGCCCACGCGTACAGCAAGGACGGCGGACTCGCGGTCCTGCACGGCAACCTCGCCGAGGACGGCTGCGTCGTGAAGACGGCCGGCGTCGACGAGTCGATCTGGACCTTCGAGGGCCCGGCGGTCGTCTGCGAGTCGCAGGACGAGGCCGTCGACAAGATCCTCCGCAAGGAGATCACCCACGGCGACGTGGTCGTGATCCGTTACGAGGGCCCCAAGGGCGGCCCCGGCATGCAGGAGATGCTGTACCCGACGTCGTTCCTCAAGGGCCGCGGCCTCGGCAAGACCTGCGCGCTGATCACCGACGGCCGCTTCTCCGGCGGCACTTCGGGCCTCTCCATCGGCCACGCCTCGCCCGAGGCGGCGTCCGGCGGCACGATCGCGCTGGTCGAGGACGGCGACCGCATCCGGATCGACATCCCCAACCGTACGATCGAACTCCTCGTCCCCGAGGCCGAGTTGGCGACCCGCCGCGAGGCGCTGGGCGGGGTGTACGCCCCGAAGAACCGCGAGCGCAAGGTCTCGGCCGCGCTGCGCGCCTACGCGGCGATGGCGACCAGCGCCGACCGGGGCGCGGTCCGCGACGTGACGAAGCTGGGCTGACGCCACAGCACGTGATGTACGAGGCCGGCCCGGCGGATCGTCACCAGCTGCCGACATCTCCCGGATCGACCCCGAACACCGACCCGTCGGGGGAGGCGGCATACACCCGCCCCCCGGCGGCGAGCGGTGCCGGGAGGGCGGGCGTGAAGGTGTAACGCCCGTTGTTCATGCGGGGGCTGGTCTGCCCGGCGAGTGCACCCTTGGCCGCGTCGAAGGCGAGCAGGCGACCGTCCGCGCCGGTCAGATACACCTGGCCGCCCGAGGCGACGGGCCGCGAGGCGCGGGCCACCCCCGTGTCGAGCCGCCACTTCTCGCCGCCCCGTACGGAGTCGACCGCCACCAGCGCCCCGCCCGCCCCGAACAGGTAGACCGTGTCCCCGTCGACCCCGGCCTGCGCCTGGTCGAGCGGTGCCGTGAGCGCGGTGCGGCGGACGGCGTGGGTGGCGGTGTCGAGGCGTACGACCGCCGAGGTGAATCCGCCGGCGTCGGTGGCCAGCAGGAACACGGCCTGGCCGTCGGCCGCGACGGGGCGGAGCCGTCCGTCGGCCCGGGCCTGTCGGCGTACGGCTCCGGTGGCGGGATCGAGGGCGGCGACGGAGGTCGAGCGCCCGTCGGCGGAGGGCGTGACGACGAAGGCCGGCCCTTTGCCGTCGACCGGCACGACCCACTGGGACCGAGGTCCGCCAACCGCCGACTTCCGCCAACTCTCCTTCCCCGTGGCGGAGTTGAGCGCGGTGACGTGCCCGTCCGCCGTGGCGAGCAGTACGGTGGGGCCCGCGGGATGCACCCCGGAGTACGCCGATACGTCGGCGGACCACACCGGCTTCCCGTTCCCGGCGTCGTACGCCCGCAAGGATCCGCCCCCGGGGGCCCGCACAAGGACCCTCCCGTCGGCCACGACGGGAGCGAGGTCGTCGGAGAGCAGCTGCCCGCCGTCCCCCGCGACCGACCAGAGGACCTTCCCGCCGAGGGCGTCGAGCCGGGCGACGGCGACCCCGGGCGCGGCGCAGTACAGGGCGCCGCCGGCCGCGTCCGCCGAGCAGAAGGCCGTACGGTTCCCGTCCCCCTTGGCCGCCAACTGCACGTTCCACGGCCGGAATTGCGCAGCCGCGTGCTGCTCGGGAGCGGCGACGGCCCCGGTGCCGTCGGGCAGCGCATGGACGGCGGCCACGCCCCCGCCGACGACCCCGATGAGCACGAGCGCGGCGACGAGCCGGCGGGTGCGCCGGGGCGAG
This sequence comes from Streptomyces mauvecolor, assembly GCF_039532965.1. Classification (NCBI taxonomy): domain Bacteria; kingdom Bacillati; phylum Actinomycetota; class Actinomycetes; order Kitasatosporales; family Streptomycetaceae; genus Streptomyces; species Streptomyces mauvecolor. Next base: position 279,015 of record NZ_BAAASQ010000005.1, read on the forward strand.
GGGGAATCGTCAGTGGTCTCGGCCCGGACCGGATTGCGGAACAGCTGCGTAGGAATCTGGGCCTCGGACCCGTACGCCGCGGACCGCAGCGCGGACATCAGCTCGTCCGGAGTGGGCCGGTCGCCCGGATCCTTGGCGAGACAGCGCCGCAGCACGGGCACGAGATCCTCGGGAACCCCGTCCAAGTCGGGTTCGTTGTGGACGACTTGGTACGCGACGACGTACGGCGAATCGGAGTCGAAGGGCCCGCTCCCGGTGGCGGCGTGCACGAGCACGGCCCCCATGGCGAACACGTCCGCGGCGGGCCCCACCTCGCGGGGCCGCTGGAACTGCTCGGGCGCCATGAAGGGCGGCGTGCCGATGAGCTTGCCGGTCTCGGTCCGCAGATCGCTGTCGTACGGGCGCGAGATCCCGAAGTCGATGACCTTGGGCCCGTCGGCGGCGAGCAGCACGTTGCTCGGCTTGAGGTCGCGGTGCACGACCCCGGCCCGGTGGATGTCGCGCAGCGCCTCGGCGAGCCCGGCCCCGAGCCGGCGCACCTCGGCGGCAGCCAGCGGCCCGCTGTCCTTGACGCGTTCGGCGAGGGTGGGCCCGGGGATGTGGACGGTGGCCATCCAGGGCCGGTCGGCATCGGGATCGGCGTCGACGACGGAGGCGGTGAAGGCCCCGCTGACGCGCCGGGCCGCCGACACCTCCTGCCGGAAGCGGGCCCGGAACTCCGGATCGGCGGCGTGCTGGGCGTGCACGACCTTGACGGCGAGCCGCATGCCGGAGGGAGAGGTGGCCAGGTGCACCACACCCATCCCGCCCGAGCCGAGCACGGATTCGAGCCCGTACGCCCCGACGGATTCCGGATCCGCGGCGCCCTCCGCCCCGAAGCCGACACTGCGCGGCGACGCCATGGTGCACCCCCGGTGTCCGTTGTACGCACGCGTCCGACGGAGCCTAGTCGATGGGGCGTACGGGCCCGATGGGGCTTGCTAGCCTGCGTGTTGCACGCAGAGTGAAACCAATGGGGGAGCTTCACATGGCAGCAGAATCCGCAGAATCCATGGCGTCCACGTCCTCGCTCGGGACCCAGCGCTACCCGGTGGCCCCCGGCTGCGAACTGAACGTCCGCAGCGGCCCGGGCACGGGCTACTCGATCATCGACGTCCTGCCCCAGGGCGCCACGGTCCCGGTGAACTGCCAGACCCCGGGCACGCGGGTGACGGGCCCGTACGGCACGTCGAACATCTGGGACAACATCGGCAACGGCCGGTTCGTCTCGGACGCGTACGTGAAGACGGGGAGCGACGGATACGTGGCGCCGCGCTGCGGCTGACGGGGTACGGGTCCGCCCCTGGGATAATCGACCCCATGAGCGAGCCCGAGAACCCCGAGAACAAGGGCGGAAGCGCCGCGGGCCCCCAGCCCGAGCCCATCCGCTTCTTCGGCACGACGTGGGTGGACCACGACAACGGGTACGGGCTGCGCCGGGTGGGCGTCGCGATCGGCTCGCTGGTGGCGGCGGTGGCGGCGTGCTTCGTGCTGCGCTTCGCGTACGAGGGCCTGCAGCTCTCGGACACCGGCGGCTTCGTGAACGTGCTGGTGGTGGTGATGTTCGCGATCTGCAGCGCGCTGGCGTTCCGCAAGACCTGGGACGCCTTCTCGACCCGTCCGTCGGACCCGGAAGCGGACCGCTCACTCCAGGGCCTGAAGGCGATCGGCTTCATCGGCTCACTGCTGGCGTACTTCTTCCGCACGTTCACGGAGGCCCCCGGCGAGGCGCTGCACCGCCAGGAATACGAGGCGTCCCGCGCCCAGTACGCCCGCCGCCGAGGCAACCCGTCGAAAACCGCGCCGAAGCCGACCAAGAAAAAGCCAAAGCGAAAGTAGCTGGAAGCCCGGCCCAGGGAGACTGCGGGGGTGAACCCGCGCCCCTTGGGGGTCGGTGACCCCGGGACGCTCGCGGGACCTCCGGCCCGAACCCCCGGAACTTCCCCATCCCACCCCTCCCGGGACCTGCCGGGGGCGGATGGCTTTCGGCCGCGGCCCGCGCGTGGTTGCTCGCGCAGTTCCCCGCGCCTCTGAGCAGGGTTGATGCTGGCCCGCACCGGGGCATTTCAGCCTGTCATGGGGGTCCCCCCTGGCCCTTAAGGCCTTGGGGGAGTTTGAGGACGAGCGCCCCTTAAGGCGCGAACGGGGTCTGGGGCGGAGCCCCAGGAAACCCGGCTTCACCCCTCTCCCACCCCCGGCGGGTTTCGGGAAGGGGCGGGGTGGGGCGGGGAAAACGCGCCCCACCACCCCGCCACGCCCGGCAGACTCGCCCCCATGACAACCCGCGCGCTCTCCTTCAACGCCGCCGCCGCGCAGTACGCCGCGAACCGCCCCTCGTACCCACCGCTCCTCCTCGACACCCTGGAGGAACTGGCAGGACGCCCCTTGAAGAACGCCCAGGTCGCGGACATCGGCGCCGGCACCGGCATAGCCACCAGCCTCCTGCACGCCCGCGGCGCGAGGGTCACCGCGGTGGAGCCGGGCGACGGCATGGCGGCCGAGTTCCGCAGGAACAACCCCGGCATCCCCCTGGTGCGGGGCGACGGCAACCACCTCCCCCTCGCCACGGCATCCGCGGACTTCATCACGTACGCCCAGGCCTGGCACTGGACCGACCCGGCGAAGGCGGGCCCGGAAGCCCGTCGCGTACTGCGCGAGGGCGGCGCGCTCGCCCTGTGGTGGAACACGTCGGACCACTCCGCGGAGTGGGTGGCCGCCCAGGACGCCCGCCTGCACGACTTCTTCCAGCACGACCACATCCGGCCGGCCGGCACCGGCAACCAGCGGGGCGGCCACCCCTGGACCGACGTCCCCGGCCTGGACTTCACGGACCGCGAGATCCCGCACACCCGCGAGGTCTCCCTCGCCACCCACCTGGCGAATCTCGGCAGCCATTCGGCGTTCCTGGTCCTGGGCGAGGAGAGGACGAGGGAGTTCATGACGAGGGAGCACGAGCTCCTGAGCGAACTCTTCCCCGACGGCACGGTGGAGGAGAGCTATGTGGTCCACCTACGCCTGGCCCTCAACTAAGCGCCGGGCGCCGGCAGTCCGGCGCCAGCACCCAGCGACTCGGACGGCACGACCTGGCGTACGAAGACATCGCCGAGCACCATGAGAGCTGTCGGCACCCGCGCGGCCCGCCACGGGTGGGTCCGTGCCCAGCGCCGCATCCGGTGATCCGTACGCCCACCCCCGATCGCCGCCCCCGCACCCACCCGGCCGACCGCGCCGACCGCGACCGTGGCCCACCGCCACGAGGAATCCCCTTCGACCGCCCCTCGATCCTTGACGCCCGAACCTCGGCAGGCGCACTATTCATCACATGGTGAATTACGACCCGGACCCCACGGGCAACAGCACCTCCCCAGGGCGCGACACAACCCCAGCCCCCCAGGCCGGACCCGCCGTAACCGCCGAATCCCTCACCGTCGTACGAGGCGATCGCAACGCCCTGAAGGCCCTGGACTTCACCGTCCCGCGTGCCCGCATCACCGGCCTCCTCGGCCCCTCCGGCTGCGGAAAGTCGACCCTGATGCGCGCGATCGTGGGTACGCAGGCGAAGGTCACCGGCACCCTCACCGTCCTCGGCGCCCCCGCGGGCACCCCGGCCCTGCGCGAGCGCATCGGCTATGTGACCCAGGACCCGTCCGTCTACCAGGACTTGACGGTACGTCAGAATCTGGACTACTTCGCGGCCGTACTGAACCCGGGCCGAGCCCACCGCGCCGCCCGCGCGGAGGCGGTCGCCCGGGCCATCACCGACGTGGACCTCACCAGCCACGCCGACGACCTCGCGGGCCGGCTCTCCGGCGGCCAGCTCAGCCGCGTCTCGCTCGCCGTCGCCCTGCTCGGCACCCCGGAACTGCTCGTCCTGGACGAACCGACCGTGGGCCTCGACCCCGTACTCCGCCGCGACCTCTGGAACCTCTTCCACACCATCGCCACCACCCGCGGCACCACCCTGCTCGTCTCCTCGCACGTCATGGACGAAGCGGAACGCTGCCACCGCCTGCTCCTCCTGCGCGAAGGCGTACTCCTCGCCGAAGACACCCCGGACGACCTGCGCACCCGTACGGCCACCGAAACCGTCGAGCAGGCCTTCCTCCACCTGGTGGACGAGGCCGCCCACCCGGAGACCTCCGGGCGACCGCACCACAAGCCCCCGACCTCTCACCCCGAGGCCCGCTCATGACCGCATCCCGCACCCTCGCGACCGCCGCCCGCGTCCTGCGTCAGCTGCGCCACGACCCGCGCACGATCGCGCTGCTCCTGATCATCCCGTCGCTGATGATCATCCTGCTCCGGTACGTGTTCGACGGCAGCCCCGCCGTCTTCAACAGCATCGGCGCCTCGCTGCTCGGCATCTTCCCGCTGATCACGATGTTCCTGGTGTCCTCCATCGCCACCCTGCGCGAACGCACCTCGGGCACCCTGGAACGCCTCCTCGCCATGCCGCTCGGCAAGGGCGACCTGATCGGCGGCTACGCACTCGCCTTCGGCGCGCTCGCCGTAATCCAGTCGCTCATCGCGACGGGCATCTCCGTCTGGCTCCTCGACCTGAACGTGGTCGGTTCCCCCTGGCTGCTCCTCCTGGTGGCCCTGCTCGACGCCCTACTCGGCACGGCCCTCGGCCTGTTCGTCTCGGCCTTCGCCGCCTCCGAGTTCCAGGCGGTCCAGTTCATGCCGGCGGTGATCTTCCCCCAGCTCCTGCTGTGCGGCCTGTTCACCCCGCGCGGCTCGATGCAGCCGGTCCTGCGCTGGATCTCGGACGTCCTGCCCATGTCGTACGCCGTCGACGCCATGACCCAGGTCCTCCACCACCCGGACGCGACGGCCACCTTCGCGAAGGACACCGGCATCGTGGCGGCGATCGCGCTCCTGGTCCTCGTCCTCGGCGCCGCCACCCTGCCCCGCCGAACGCCGTAGCCGTACCGCCCTTCGGACGTCCCCCTCGGCCGCCCGCCCCCGATGCGAGGATGGCGACACGAGACCGCACCACCTGGAGGGTGACCGCATGACCCAGACCGTCGCAGTCCTCGGCACCGGCAAGATCGGCGAGGCTCTCCTCAGCGGAATGATCCGCGCCGGCTGGCACCCGTCCAACCTCCTCGTCACCGCCCGCCGCCCGGAGCGCGCCGCGGAACTCCACGCCCGCTACGGCGTGGACACGGTCACCAACGCCGAGGCCGCCAAGCGAGCGGACACCCTGATCCTCGCGGTGAAGCCCCAGGACATGGGCAAGCTCCTGGACGAACTGGCCCCGCACGTCACGAGCGACCGACTCGTCATCAGCGCCGCGGCCGGCATCCCGAGCTCCTTCATCGAAGCCCGCCTGGCCTCCGGCACCCCGGTCGTACGCGTCATGCCGAACACCCCGGTACTGGTCGACGAGGGCATGTCGGTCATCAGCGCCGGCAGCCACGCGACACCGGACCACCTCTCCCATACGGAGGAAATCTTCGGCGGCGTGGGCAAGACCCTGCGCGTACCGGAATCCCAGCAGGACGCGGCCACCGCGCTCTCCGGCTCGGGCCCCGCGTACTTCTACTACCTGGTCGAGGCGATGACCGACGCCGGCATCCTGCTCGGCCTGCCCCGCGCCCAGGCGTACGACCTGATCGTGCAGTCCGCGATCGGCGCCGCGGTGATGCTCCGCGACAGCGGCGAGCACCCGGTGAAGCTCCGCGAGGCGGTGATGTCCCCGGCCGGCACGACCATCAGCGCGATCCGCGAGCTGGAGAACCACGGCGTACGGGCCGCCCTGATCGCAGCCCTGGAAGCCGCCCGAGACCGAAGCCGCGAACTGGCCTCCGGCAACAGCTGACCGTTCAAGCCCCCTTCTTTATGTCTCCTTACGTCCTCTCACTGCGCCTTCTTGCGTGGCTGCCGCAGCACAGCGGCGGCCACGCCCCCGCCGACGAGCGCCAGCGCGCCCCCGCCGACCAGGCTCAGCACCCCGACGGGGGTATGCGGAAGCGCCGCACGCGCAGCCCGGAACGCGTTGCCCCCCGACGGCTTGCCGCTGTCACCGTCACCGGCCGAATGGATGCGGGTGTCCGCCCCGGCACTCCGCGGCCGGACCGCCCGCACGGTGCGCAGGTCCGCCGCGAGCCGACTCCCCTCCCGGAACTTCTCCTCCAGCCGCGCCACTTCAGCGGACGACGCGAGACCCGCGCGCGCCCGCTCGATCTCGACCCGGGTCTCAGCATTGACGGCGTCGACGACCCGCAGCCGTATGCGGGCGACGTGCTCGTCACCGTCCGCGGCGTAGGCAGCGCCGGGCCCCACGGCCATCCCCAGCACGAGGAGGGTCGCGGCGGCTACGGCAATGCGAAGAAGAGACCTCATACCCGCCAAGCTAGGACGCATCCCGCGACCGCAGATCAGCCGTCCCGCCACGCCTGCCTCAGCCGAAAGCACAAGGTCGGAGGCGTGCGAGGCCCCGGCCGAGACCCCGCACGGGCCCTCGGCCGGCCCCCTGGCCGAGGGTTGACACGGCCATCTCCGGTACGTAATGTTCTCCGAGTTGTCCGACGTGAGCGCCGACTCCGGTCGGTCCCCGGACAGCCATTCCGCATCAACCACTTCTTATGAACGACACCTCGTCGTCTCGTTTTTCGTGCGCTTTTGCGAAATGAGGAATCCGCGTTCGAGGACGCACTCCGATTGGCGTCGGGGGACAGGATTCCGCTAATGTCTCACTCGTCGGAACGGCAGAACAGCCGGGAAGACAAGCCGACTTGGCTCCGGGAGACCGGAAATCGGAACCGAAAGGATCTGATAGAGTCGGAACCGCCGGAAAGGG
>NZ_BAAASQ010000006.1:0-5467 GCF_039532965.1 Streptomyces mauvecolor
TTGCTTCAGAACAAACACAGTGGACGCGAGCAACTGAGGACAAGCCCTCGGCCTATTAGTACCAGTCAGCTCCACCCGTTACCGGGCTTCCACATCTGGCCTATCAACCCAGTCGTCTACTGGGAGCCTTACCCTCTCAAGGAGGTGGGAACACTCATCTCGAAGCAGGCTTCCCGCTTAGATGCTTTCAGCGGTTATCCTTTCCGAACGTAGCCAACCAGCCATGCCCTTGGCAGGACAACTGGCACACCAGAGGTTCGTCCGTCCCGGTCCTCTCGTACTAGGGACAGCCCTTCTCAATGTTCCTGCGCGCGCAGCGGATAGGGACCGAACTGTCTCACGACGTTCTAAACCCAGCTCGCGTACCGCTTTAATGGGCGAACAGCCCAACCCTTGGGACCGACTCCAGCCCCAGGATGCGACGAGCCGACATCGAGGTGCCAAACCATCCCGTCGATATGGACTCTTGGGGAAGATCAGCCTGTTATCCCCGGGGTACCTTTTATCCGTTGAGCGACGGCGCTTCCACAAGCCACCGCCGGATCACTAGTCCCGACTTTCGTCCCTGCTCGACCCGTCGGTCTCACAGTCAAGCTCCCTTGTGCACTTACACTCAACACCTGATTGCCAACCAGGCTGAGGGAACCTTTGGGCGCCTCCGTTACTCTTTAGGAGGCAACCGCCCCAGTTAAACTACCCATCAGACACTGTCCCTGATCCGGATCACGGACCGAGGTTAGACATCCAGCACGACCAGAGTGGTATTTCAACGACGACTCCACCATGACTGGCGTCACGGCTTCAAAGTCTCCCACCTATCCTACACAAGCCGAACCGAACACCAATATCAAACTGTAGTAAAGGTCCCGGGGTCTTTCCGTCCTGCTGCGCGAAACGAGCATCTTTACTCGTAGTGCAATTTCACCGGGCCTATGGTTGAGACAGTCGAGAAGTCGTTACGCCATTCGTGCAGGTCGGAACTTACCCGACAAGGAATTTCGCTACCTTAGGATGGTTATAGTTACCACCGCCGTTTACTGGCGCTTAAGTTCTCAGCTTCGCCACACCGAAATGTGACTAACCGGTCCCCTTAACGTTCCAGCACCGGGCAGGCGTCAGTCCGTATACATCGCCTTACGGCTTCGCACGGACCTGTGTTTTTAGTAAACAGTCGCTTCTCGCTGGTCTCTGCGGCCACCCCCAGCTCACGGAGTAAATCCGATCACCAGACGTGGCCCCCCTTCTCCCGAAGTTACGGGGGCATTTTGCCGAGTTCCTTAACCATAGTTCACCCGAACGCCTCGGTATTCTCTACCTGACCACCTGAGTCGGTTTAGGGTACGGGCCGCCATGAAACTCGCTAGAGGCTTTTCTCGACAGCATAGGATCATCCACTTCACCACAATCGGCTCGGCATCAGGTCTCAGGCTTCATGCTGTCCGGATTTGCCTAGACAGCGCCCTACACCCTTACCCCGGGACAACCACCGCCCGGGCTGGACTACCTTCCTGCGTCACCCCATCGCTTACCTACTACAAGTCTGGGTCACCGGCTCCACCACTTTCCTTTCCCCGAAGGGTCCGGAACGGCTTCACGGGCTTAGCATCGCCTGATTCGATATTGGGCGTTTCAAAGCGGGTACCGGAATATCAACCGGTTGTCCATCGACTACGCCTNCACCTTGGGTCAGCGGCTCCACCACTCCCCTCAACTCCGAAGAGATCAGGGCGGCTTCACGGCCTTAGCATTAATGGGCTCGATATTGGGCGTTTCAAAGCGGGTACCGGAATATCAACCGGTTGTCCATCGACTACGCCTGTCGGCCTCGCCTTAGGTCCCGACTTACCCTGGGCAGATCAGCTTGACCCAGGAACCCTTAGTCAATCGGCGCACACGTTTCTCACGTGTGTATCGCTACTCATGCCTGCATTCTCACTCGTGAACCGTCCACCACTAGCTTCCGCTGCAGCTTCACCCGGCACACGACGCTCCCCTACCCATCCCAGCCCCCGTTGGGGGTACATGCTGGAATGACACGACTTCGGCGGTACGCTTGAGCCCCGCTACATTGTCGGCGCGGAATCACTTGACCAGTGAGCTATTACGCACTCTTTCAAGGGTGGCTGCTTCTAAGCCAACCTCCTGGTTGTCTCTGCGACTCCACATCCTTTCCCACTTAGCGTACGCTTAGGGGCCTTAGTCGATGCTCTGGGCTGTTTCCCTCTCGACCATGGAGCTTATCCCCCACAGTCTCACTGCCGCGCTCTCACTTACCGGCATTCGGAGTTTGGCTAAGGTCAGTAACCCGGTAGGGCCCATCGCCTATCCAGTGCTCTACCTCCGGCAAGAAACACACGACGCTGCACCTAAATGCATTTCGGGGAGAACCAGCTATCACGGAGTTTGATTGGCCTTTCACCCCTAACCACAGGTCATCCCCCAGGTTTTCAACCCTGGTGGGTTCGGTCCTCCACGACCTCTTACAGCCGCTTCAACCTGCCCATGGCTAGATCACTCCGCTTCGGGTCTAGAGCGTGCAACTCAATCGCCCTGTTCGGACTCGCTTTCGCTACGGCTTCCCCACACGGGTTAACCTCGCTACACACCGCTAACTCGCAGGCTCATTCTTCAAAAGGCACGCAGTCACGACGCACCGAGCAAGCTCGATGCGCGACGCTCCCACGGCTTGTAGGCACACGGTTTCAGGTACTATTTCACTCCGCTCCCGCGGTACTTTTCACCATTCCCTCACGGTACTATCCGCTATCGGTCACCAGGGAATATTTAGGCTTAGCGGGTGGTCCCGCCAGATTCACACGGGATTTCTCGGGCCCCGTGCTACTTGGGTGTCTCTCAAACGAGCCGCATGAATTTCAGCTACGGGGGTCTTACCCTCTACGCCGGACCTTTCGCATGTCCTTCGCCTATCCATACGGTTTCTGACTCGTCCTGTCGCCGGCAGACGACAGAAGAGAGATCCCACAACCCCGCATGNTTGATGTTTCAGCTACGGGGGTCTTACCCTCTACGCCGGACCTTTCGCATGTCCTTCGCCTACACCAACGGTTTCTGACTCGTCCTGCCGCCGGCAGACGACAGAAGAGAGATCCCACAACCCCGCATGCGCAACCCCTGCCGGGTATCACACGCATACGGTTTGGCCTCATCCGGTTTCGCTCGCCACTACTCCCGGAATCACGGTTGTTTTCTCTTCCTGAGGGTACTGAGATGTTTCACTTCCCCTCGTTCCCTCCACATACCCTATGTGTTCAGGTATGGGTGACAGCCCATGACGACTGCCGGGTTTCCCCATTCGGAAACCCCCGGATCAAAGCCTGGTTGACGGCTCCCCGGGGACTATCGTGGCCTCCCACGTCCTTCATCGGTTCCTGGTGCCAAGGCATCCACCGTGCGCCCTTAAAAACTTGGCCACAGATGCTCGCGTCCACTGTGCAGTTCTCAAACAACGACCAGCCACCCATCACCCCACCAGAACCTGGTGAGTGCACTGGGGCCGGCGACCGAAGACCAGCAGGCATAAGCCCGTGCCTTCAGACACCCAACAGCGNGATCCCTCCCGGTTCACGTTCCACGCCGAAGCAGTACTAGTGACCTTGAAGCATCGTGCCGAATAGTCAACGTTCCACCCATGAGCCAGCCACCGTCGGACGTTTGCCGACGAAATGNTGGCCGGGAGTGCCGAATAGTCAACGTTCCACCCATGAGCCAGCCACCGTCGGACGTTTGCCGACGAAATGNTGACCGTGCAGGACATCTGCCTGCAGACGGTGCTGTGCTCCTTAGAAAGGAGGTGATCCAGCCGCACCTTCCGGTACGGCTACCTTGTTACGACTTCNGGCCTCTGACCAAGCCAGGCCTGGTAAGAAATGCTCCTTAGAAAGGAGGTGATCCAGCCGCACCTTCCGGTACGGCTACCTTGTTACGACTTCGTCCCAATCGCCAGTCCCACCTTCGACAGCTCCCTCCCACAAGGGGTTGGGCCACCGGCTTCGGGTGTTACCGACTTTCGTGACGTGACGGGCGGTGTGTACAAGGCCCGGGAACGTATTCACCGCAGCAATGCTGATCTGCGATTACTAGCAACTCCGACTTCATGGGGTCGAGTTGCAGACCCCAATCCGAACTGAGACCGGCTTTTTGAGATTCGCTCCGCCTCGCGGCATCGCAGCTCTTTGTACCGGCCATTGTAGCACGTGTGCAGCCCAAGACATAAGGGGCATGATGACTTGACGTCGTCCCCACCTTCCTCCGAGTTGACCCCGGCAGTCTCCTGTGAGTCCCCATCACCCCGAAGGGCATGCTGGCAACACAGAACAAGGGTTGCGCTCGTTGCGGGACTTAACCCAACATCTCACGACACGAGCTGACGACAGCCATGCACCACCTGTATACCGACCACAAGGGGGCGACCATCTCTGGCCGTTTCCGGTATATGTCAAGCCTTGGTAAGGTTCTTCGCGTTGCGTCGAATTAAGCCACATGCTCCGCTGCTTGTGCGGGCCCCCGTCAATTCCTTTGAGTTTTAGCCTTGCGGCCGTACTCCCCAGGCGGGGAACTTAATGCGTTAGCTGCGGCACCGACGACGTGGAATGTCGCCAACACCTAGTTCCCAACGTTTACGGCGTGGACTACCAGGGTATCTAATCCTGTTCGCTCCCCACGCTTTCGCTCCTCAGCGTCAGTAATGGCCCAGAGATCCGCCTTCGCCACCGGTGTTCCTCCTGATATCTGCGCATTTCACCGCTACACCAGGAATTCCGATCTCCCCTACCACACTCTAGCTAGCCCGTATCGAATGCAGACCCGGGGTTAAGCCCCGGGCTTTCACATCCGACGTGACAAGCCGCCTACGAGCTCTTTACGCCCAATAATTCCGGACAACGCTTGCGCCCTACGTATTACCGCGGCTGCTGGCACGTAGTTAGCCGGCGCTTCTTCTGCAGGTACCGTCACTTTCGCTTCTTCCCTGCTGAAAGAGGTTTACAACCCGAAGGCCGTCATCCCTCACGCGGCGTCGCTGCATCAGGCTTTCGCCCATTGTGCAATATTCCCCACTGCTGCCTCCCGTAGGAGTCTGGGCCGTGTCTCAGTCCCAGTGTGGCCGGTCGCCCTCTCAGGCCGGCTACCCGTCGTCGCCTTGGTAGGCCATCACCCCACCAACAAGCTGATAGGCCGCGGGCTCATCCTTCACCGCCGGAGCTTTTAACCCCCCACCATGCGGCAGGAAGTGTTATCCGGTATTAGACCCCGTTTCCAGGGCTTGTCCCAGAGTGAAGGGCAGATTGCCCACGTGTTACTCACCCGTTCGCCACTAATCCACCCCGAAGGGCTTCATCGTTCGACTTGCATGTGTTAAGCACGCCGCCAGCGTTCGTCCTGAGCCAGGATCAAACTCTCCATGAATGTTTACCCGTAATCGGGTGCACACACACGTAAGAGCGGGACG
>NZ_BAAASQ010000007.1:0-229156 GCF_039532965.1 Streptomyces mauvecolor
GAGGTCTTCGCCATGATCAAGACCAACCAGCGTTAACAACGCTCGTGATCAATACACCTAGCCGAGGGGAAGGCCGGTCGCCGTGTAGCGGTCGCCGCGGTGCTCGACGAGGAGCGGGAGGCCGAAGCAGAGGGAGAGGTTGCGCGAGGTGAGCTCGGTCTCCATGGGGCCGGCGGCGAGGACCTTGCCCTGGCGGATCATGAGGACGTGGGTGAAGCCGGGGGCGATCTCCTCGACGTGGTGGGTGACCATCACCATCGAGGGCGCGTACGGGTCGCGGGCGAGCCGGCCCAGGCGCCGGACCAGGTCCTCGCGGCCGCCGAGGTCGAGGCCGGCGGCGGGCTCGTCGAGGAGGAGGAGCTCGGGGTCGGTCATCATGGCGCGGGCGATCAGGGTGCGCTTGCGCTCGCCCTCGGAGAGCGTGCCGAACTTGCGGTCCACGAAGTCCGTCATGCCGAGCCGGTCGAGGAAGGCGCGGGCGCGGTCCTCGTCGACGGCGTCGTACTCCTCCTGCCAGGTGGCGGTCATGCCGTACGCGGCGGTGAGCACGGTCTGCAGGACGGTCTGGCGCTTGGGAAGCTTGTCGGCCATGGCGACGCCGGCCATGCCGATGCGCGGGCGCAGCTCGAAGACGTCCACCTTGCCGAGCTGTTCACCGAGGATCTTGGCGGTGCCGGTGCTCGGGAAGAGGTAGCTGGAGGCGATGTTGAGGAGGGTGGTCTTGCCGGCGCCGTTGGGGCCGAGGATGACCCAGCGCTCGCCTTCCTTGACCGACCAGGAGACGTCGTCCACCAGAGCGCGTCCGTCGCGGACCACGGATACGTCCACCAGCTCCAGTACATCGCTCATGAGCGCGTTGTCTCCCCATGCCATCGTCTTGAGTTCGCGAGTGCTTGCCGGGGGCGCCTGTGGGCGCGGTCCCCAGGGAAAACCTACGCCACTGGCGAAGTGATCCCGCCTCTAGGTCCGGTCGTGCGGTTTCTCTAGGGTTGGAGGCATGTTCTCGGAACCACGTTCAGGTCGGCTGGCTGCTTGGGGAAATGCCCTGTTGGCCGGAAATGTCTCGCCGGACGATGCGGTGCTCGCGATCGTCGGGGACGACGCGGTGCACCGCGTGGAGGGGCTGCCCGGCGAGTCCGGGCCGGTGGGGCTCACGCTGGCGCTCGGCCGACTGCGCACCCTCGGGGTGACCGGATGGCGGGTCGCGCTCCCGGCGGCGGGGCATCCGCTGGGGCTCAGCGGCCCCCCGGAGTTCAACGCGCGCGCCCTCGATGCCGAGGAGGCCGTGGTCGGGTTCGGGGCGCCCTACGGTCTCGTGCCCGAGCTGTACGAGGCCGGGCCCGCCGGGGATGTGCACACGCAGGTGGTCTGGCACTGCCTGGCGGTGCGCGAGGCGCCGCCCGCGGACGTGCCCTCGCTCGGGGAGGCCGAGCGCGAGCTGGCGGAGGCGCTGCGGGAGGCGACGGTCGCGCTCACCCGGCTCGACGTGGCGGGCTCGGGTCCGGCCGCGGCCGCAGCGATCGACGCGTACCGGGCACGGGCCGAGGGCCCCGACGAGGAGGTGCTCGCACCTGGCTATCCGCCGCGGGCGGTACGGGTGCTGGAGCTGGCCCGGCGGGTCGGGCTCCTTGTGTCCCTCGCGTACGAGAGCGGGCACGGGGGCGCGGTGAGCGCCTCGGAGATCGCGGCGCGGGGCGAGCTGCTGCGCCCGGTCGAGCGGGTGGCCCGGCGGGCCAGGGTCGCGGCGTACAACGCGTATGTGGAGGAACGGGAGCGGGGCTGAGGTCGCGCGGGGACCGGGCCTGAGGGGCCGGAGCTTCGCGGGCCCGGGGCCCGGGGGCCGAAACGGTCCGGGCAAGGGACCGGCCCCCGGGTGGAACCCGGGGGCCGGAGGTCACTGCGCAGGCGCGAGGCCGGTCAGCTGTTGGAGGCCTCGTTCCCGAAGGCCGGGTTGAGCAGGCCGACCACGTTGAGCGTGTTGCCCGCGACGTTCACCGGGACGTGCACCGGCGCCTGCACCAGGTTGCCGGAGACGATGCCCGGGGAGTGCTCGGCCTTGCCGTTGGCCACCCCGTCGGCGGAGGCAGCGCCGGTCGCAGCGGCGAGGGCGCCGCCGGCGAGCACGGTGACGGCGAGAGCCTTGTTGAGCTTCATGTTCTGGATCCTCCTGGTCTTCGCCGCGGCCAACCGCCGCGGCATGCCTGGAGAACGGCCGTCGCCACCGGGGGGATGCGCTATGTGGGTGACATCCACACGACGGTATGAATCTTGCACCGGATGGTGACGATCCGGTTTACGTATGTCACACAGTCCGATCAGCCCGTCACGCCGTGCCGTACGGCCCACAGCGCGGCCTGTGTGCGGTCGGCCAGGTCCAGCTTCATCAGGATGTTGGAGACGTGGGTCTTGACGGTCTTCTCGGACAGCACGAGGTGGCGGGCGATCTCGCGGTTCGAGCGGCCGTCGGCGATCAGTGCCAGGACCTCCTTCTCCCGCTCGGTGAGGGTCGAGCCGCGGCCGGTGCCGCCGTGCCCGTCGTCCTGGCTGAGCAGGGCGCCCGCGACCTCGGGCTGGAGCAGTACATGGCCGGCGTGCACCGAGCGGATCGCTCCGGCCAGGGCGTCCGGGTCGACGTCCTTGTACACGTAGCCGGACGCTCCGGCGCGCAGGGCGGGGACCACGGTGCGCTGCTCGGTGAAGCTGGTGACGATGAGGACCTTGGCCCCGTTGGCGAGCTCGCGGAGCTTGCGCAGGGCCTCGATGCCGTCCATGCCCGGCATCTTCACGTCCATCAGGACGACGTCCGGCTTCAGCTCCTCGGCGCGAGCCACGCCCTCGGCGCCGTCGGAGGCCTCCCCCACCACCTCTATGTCGTCCTGTACTTCCAGGAACGTACGCAGTCCTCGGCGGACCACCTGGTGGTCGTCCACGAGCAGGACCCTGATCACCTTGTCAGCCACCGGGGACCTCCATCTCGATCGTGGCGCCCTCGCCGGGTGCCGATTGCACGGTGAGCCTGCCGCCGACGCCGCTCGCCCGGTGCCGCATCGACACCAGGCCGAGGTGGCGGCCCGCGCGGCGGACCCGGCTCGGCTCGAAGCCCCGGCCGTTGTCGGTGATCCGCAGGACCGCGCCCTGGCCGCGCCGCTCCAGGACGACGTCGACCCGGCCGGCGCCGGAGTGGCGCAGCGCGTTGTGCAGGGCCTCCTGGGCGACCCTCAGGAGGGCCTCCTCCTGGGCCGGGGGCAGCGCGCGCACCCCTTGGTTGTCGAAGGTGACGCGGGCCGCGTGGGCCCGGTCGAGGACCTGGATCTGGGTGCGCAGCGTGTGCACCAGGCCGTCCTCCTCCAGGGCCGCGGGCCTCAACTCGACCACGGCGGCGCGCAGTTCGTCGGCGGCTTCCGCCGCCAGGGCCGCGACCTGCTGGAGCTCGCCCTTGGCGCGGACCGGGTCGCGGTCCACCAGGGTGGCGGCCGCCTGGGCGGTGAGGCGGAGCGAGAAGAGCTTCTGGCTGACCGCGTCGTGCAGCTCGTGGGCGAGCCGGGAGCGCTCCTCGGCGATGGTCAGCTCGCGGCTGCGCTCGTACAGGCGGGCGTTGGTGAGGGCGATCGCGGCATGCTGGGCGAGCAGGCGGAGCAGCTCCTCGTCGTGCTCGGTGAAGCCGCAGCGGTCGCCCCTGCGGGAGAGGGAGACCTTGGGGCAGCGCTTGTTGGCGAGGAAGAGGGCGCCGAGCGTCTCGTCGCCGTCACGGATGGGCATGCCGAGGAAGTCGGACATGTCGGGGTGGGCGGAGGGCCAGCCCTCGAAGCGCGGGTCCTTGCGGACGTCGGCGAGGCGCTCGGCCTTCTCCTCGTGGAGCATCGCGGCGAGGATCCCGTGCTGGCGCGGCAGCGGCCCGATCGCCCGCCACTGCTCGTCGCTCACCCCGTCGACCACGAACTGGGCGAAGCCGCCGTGGTCGTCGGGGACGCCGAGCGCCGCGTACTCCGCGTCGAGCAGCTCGCGTGCCGACGCGGTGATCGTCTTGAGGACGTCGCCGACCTCCAGGTGCCTGCTCATGGCGAGCAGGGCGGTGCTCACGGCGGCGAGGCCCGCGCTCGGTGACGGACTCTCCCCTGGTCCGGGGGCGTGCGCAGGCTGGGAGCGGCTCATGTGGTCACCGTACCGGCGGGGTGTGACAGCGCGCCTCGGCCTGTGGACCACTGCCTATTAGGTCGCCGGGCCTAGGTCGAAGTGCCTTGCCGGGGTGGGGCCCGCGTCCGAGGCGGCCGGGGAGCACCCGGAGCCACTCTGAACGCATCGACGCACGGATCGACGTGACAGAGGGGTTGGTCATCATGCCGGTTGCGATCATCACGGGGGCCTCGAAGGGGCTCGGACGGGCGCTGGCCGGGGCGCTGGCGGAGCGGGGCTGGGACCTGGTCCTCGACGCCAGGACCGCCCCCGTACTGGAGGAGACGGCGCGCGGGCTCGATACGTACGGGTCGAAGGTCGTGGCGCTGCCCGGGGACGTCACCGACGCAGGGCACCGCGCGGAGCTGGTGGCCGCGGCCTGGGACCTGGGCGGGCTCGACCTGCTGGTGAACAACGCCTCCGCGCTGGGCGCCGAGCCGCTCGTACGGCTCGATGAGCTGGACCTGGCCGGTCTGCGGGCGGCCCTGGAGACCAATGTGGTCGCGGCGCTCGGCCTCGTGCAGGAGGCGCTGCCGCTGCTGCGGGAGTCTTCCGTGGGCGCGGTGGTCGCGGTCAGTTCGGACGCGGCGGTCGAGGCGTACGGGACATGGGGCGGGTACGGGGCCTCGAAGGCGGCCCTGGACCAGCTGGCGGCGGTGCTCGCCGCGGAGGAGCCGGGGCTTCGGGTGTGGGCGGTGGACCCGGGCGACATGCGCACCGACCTGTACGCCGCGGCGGTGCCGGGCGACGACTCGGGCCGGCCGGAGCCCGCGACGGTGGTGCCGGGATTCCTGCGGCTCCTCGACGAGCGGCCGGCGAGCGGGCGCTACAGCGCCCCCTCTCTTACGGAGGGCCTCGTGGAGGTGACCCGATGACCGTGCCGATGGTGGTGCGGGTGCCCGACGGCCTGCTCGCCTCGGTGCCCGCGGAGGTGCGCGGGACGGGGCGCGACGACGTACGGCTGATGGTGTCGCGCGGCACCCGGGTCTCCCACCACTCCTTCCGCGACCTGGCCGGGCAGCTGCGGGCCGGAGACGTCCTGGTCGTCAATACGTCGCAGACGATGCCCGCGGCGGTCGACGGCACGGTGGAGGACCGGCCGGTGGTGGTGCACTTCTCGACGCGGGGGCCCGACGGGCGCTGGGCGGTGGAGCTGCGTACGCCCACGGCGTCGGGGAGCACCGAGCGGCGGACCGGGGACCGGGCGGGGGCCGTGGTGGCGCTGCCCGGCGGGGAGCGGCTCGTGCTCGATGCGGCGCTGAGCCCGGACCGGCTGTGGTGGGCGCGGGTCTCCGCGGCCGATGTGCCGGGTCTGCTGCACCGGCACGGGCGGCCCATCCGGTACGGGTACACCGAGCGGGACCAGCCGCTCGCCGCCTACCAGACGGTGTTCGCGCTGCCGTCGCCCGGCGGGCTCGGCTCGGCGGAGATGCCGAGTGCGGCGCGGCCCTTCACGGTCGAGCTGGTCGCGGAGCTGGTGCGGCGCGGCGTGCAGTTCGCGCCGGTCACGCTGCACACGGGGGTGGCGTCGGCGGAGGCGCACGAGCCGCCGTACCCGGAGCGCTTCGAGGTGCCGGGGACGACGGCCCGCCTGGTGAACGCCGCCAGGGCAGGGGGCGGCCGGGTCGTGGCCGTGGGGACCACGGGGGTGCGCGCCCTGGAGTCGGCGGCCGGGGCCGACAAGGTGGTGCGCGCGGCCGCGGGCTGGACGGATCTCGTGGTGACCCCGGAGCGCGGGGTGCGGGTGGTGGACGGTCTGCTCACCGGGCTGCACGAGCCGGAGGCCTCCCACCTTCTGATGCTGGAGGCGATCGCGGGGCGCGAGGCGCTGGCCGTCGCCTACGACCAGGCACTGACCCGGCTCTACCTGTGGCACGAGTTCGGCGACGTCCACCTCATCCTTCCGGACGAGAACCCTCACCGTGTGCATTGCGACAGCAACGCCTGGTGAGACTGTTACGCGTCCGATGTGAGCCCGCGCATAGGACGCACATCACTTACGAAGCCGTTTAGTGGACAAATAAAGGCGGTGTGAGCGGGGCGAGAGTGGGTACGAGCCGACTTTCGCCCGGGCGTGATCCACTACCCGGCTTCGTATGTAGCACCTTTGCCACCAGATTTTGCGGCCGCTAACAATGGCTCCCGTCGCACAGCGCTGCGGCTCGATCGCCGCGGCGCTTCTGTGCGCCGTCCACGCCATTCGGAAGAGGTCCACAGCCATGCCCGAGTCCAGCAACCCTGGTCACAGTCGTCTGACCCAGACGCACAAGATCTCGATTGCCGGTGTCGCCGCCCTCGGCGCCGCCGCTCTCGCCCTCTCGGTCTTCCCCGGGACGGGTCAGTCGGGCAACGCCGTAGCTGCCGAGCCCGCCGCCTTCTCGGCGACCGTCGCCAGCACGAAGACCGTTTCGGAGTCCGTCTCCAAGCAGCACGTCACCGCCGCCCAGCAGGCCAAGACCGCCGCCAAGGCGAAGGCCGACGCGGACGCCAAGGCGAAGGCCGCGGCCGAGGCGAAGAAGCGGGACGAGGCGGCCGCCGCCAGCCGCTCCGCCGCCCGCAAGCCGGTGTACGCGAACAACCTCGACGGCTGGATCCGCCAGTCCCTCGACATCATGAAGAGCAAGGGCATTCCGGGCACCTACGACGGTCTGCACCGCAACATCATGCGCGAGTCGACCGGCAACCCGCTCGCCATCAACAACTGGGACATCAACGCCATCAACGGCATCCCGTCCAAGGGCCTGCTCCAGGTCATCCAGCCGACCTTCAACGCGTACCACGTGCCCGGAACGTCGTGGAACATCTACGACCCGGTCGCCAACATCACGGCCGCCGCCAACTACGCGGCCGACAAGTACGGCTCGATGGACAACGTGAACAGCGCCTACTGATCTGTTCAGGACCGCTGGTCCTCTCCGGACGGCTGATCTCTCCGGACGCAGCAGAAGGGCGGCACCCCTCGGGGTGCCGCCCTTCTCGCGTTGTCAGGCGCGGGCTACTTGCGCATGACCTCGGGCTCGTGGCGGCGCAGCAGGCGGGCGACCACGAAGCCGAGGGCGATGCCGATGAACAGCAGCACCGAGATGTTGATGAACCACTGCGACGCCTCGTGCTTCCACAGCGGGTCGAGGTTGGTCGGGTTGTTCTGGTCCATCGGCCCCATCAGGTGGGACAGGTCGAGCGTCGTGCCGACGCCCGCGATGGCCCAGCGCGACGGCATCAGCCAGGCGAACTGCTCCAGGCCGACCGAGTCGTACACCTTGAACAGGATGCCGGTGAAGACGACCTGCACGATGGCGAACATGACCAGGAGCGGCATCGTCTTCTCGGAGGTCTTCACCAGCGAGGAGATGATCAGGCCGAACATCATCGAGGTGAAGCCGAGCGCGATCACGACCAGGCACATCTCGACCGCGGGCGGCATCACGAGGCCCTCGGTGGGCAGCTTGCGGGTCGAGAAGCCGATCACGCAGAGGATCACGCCCTGGAAGGCCGTGATGACACCGAGCACGAGGATCTTGGACATCAGGTACGCCGAACGGGACAGGCCGGTGGCCCGTTCCCGCTCGTAGATGACCCGTTCCTTGATCAGTTCTCGTACGGAGTTGGCCGCGCCGGAGAAGCACATGCCGACCGCGAGGATCAGCATGATCGTGCCGGCGTCGCCGTTGAACCGGGACGGCGGCGTGGGCGGCGCGAGGCCGAACTTCGCCGGGATGACGACGCTGACCGAGCCGATCACCGCGGGCAGGGCCACCGACAGGGCGAGGAAGCCCTTGTCGGAGGCGATGACCGAGACGTAGCGGCGCATCAGGGTCCACAGCTGGGAGACCCAGCCCTGCGGCTTCGGCGGCTTCATCGCCTGGGCCGGCGGCATCTGTACGGACTGCGGGGCGACGGCGTCGATGTCCGCGGCGTACATCTGGTAGTGCTGCGAGCCCTTCCAGCGGCCCGCCCAGTCGTAGTCGCGGTAGCTCTCGAAGGCGGAGAAGACGTCGGCCCAGGTGCTGTAGCCGAAGAAGTTCAGCGCCTCCTCGGGCGGACCGAAGTACGCCACCGAGCCGCCCGGCGCCATCACCAGGAGCTTGTCGCAGATGGCGAGCTCGGCCACCGAGTGGGTCACCACGAGGACCGTGCGGCCGTCGTCGGCGAGGCCGCGGAGCAGCTGCATGACGTCGCGGTCCATGCCCGGGTCGAGGCCCGAGGTGGGCTCGTCCAGGAAGATCAGCGACGGCTTGGTCAGGAGCTCCAGGGCCACCGAGACGCGCTTGCGCTGGCCACCGGAGAGGGAGGTGACCTTCTTCTCCTTGTGGATGTCCAGCTTGAGCTCGCGCAGCACCTCGTCGATGCGCTGCTGGCGCTCGTTCTCGGTGGTGTCGGCGGGGAAGCGCAGCTTGGCCGCGTACTTCAGCGCCTTCTTGACGGTCAGTTCCTTGTGCAGGATGTCGTCCTGCGGGACCAGACCGATGCGCTGACGCAGCTCGGCGAACTGCTTGTACAGGTTCCGGTTGTCGTAGAGGACGTCGCCCTTGTTGGCGGGCCGGTAGCCGGTGAGCGCCTTGAGCAGGGTGGACTTTCCGGAGCCCGAGGGGCCGATGACCGCGATGAGGGACTTCTCGGGGACGCCGAAGGAGACGTCCTTGAGGATGTCCTTTCCGCCGTCGACCGTGACGGTCAGGTGGCGGGCCGAGAAGGAGACGTCACCGGTGTCGACGAACTCTTCGAGCCGGTCCCCGACGATGCGGAAGGTCGAGTGGCCGACGCCGACGATGTCCTGCGGGCCGAGCAGGACGCTGCCGCCCTTGGCGATCGGCTGGCCGTTGACGTACGTGCCGTTGTGGGACCCGAGGTCGCGGATCTCCATCCGGCCGTCGGGCGTCGCGTGGAACTCGGCGTGGTGGCGCGAGACCTGGAGGTCGGAGACCACCAGCTCGTTCTCCAGCGCACGGCCGATCCGCATGACGCGGCCGAGCGCGACCTGGTGGAACGTGGTCGGGCTGCGGTCGCCGTAGACCGGCGCAGCACCCGCGCCGCCGCCCTGCTGCTGCGGGACCTGCGGCTGCTGAGGCTGTGGCTGCTGCCACTGCTGCTGCTGCGGGACCTGCGCCTGCTGGGGCTGCTGCTGCCACTGCTGCGGCGGGGCCTGCTGGGGCTGCGGGTGGGCGGGCGCGGCCTGCGCCTGCTGGGCGGGGGCGGGCTGCGCGTAGGCGGCCGCGGCGGCACCGCTCAGATTCAGCCGCGGGCCGTCGGTGGCGTTGCCGAGGTGGACGGAAGAGCCGGGGCCGATTTCCATCTGGTGGATCCGCTGGCCCTGCACGTAGGTGCCGTTGGTCGATCCGTGATCCTCGATGACCCAACTGCGGCCGCCCCAGCTGATCGTGGCGTGGCGCCACGAGACTCTGGCGTCGTCGACCACGAGGTCACCCTGCGGATCACGCCCGAGGGTGTACGACCTGGACGGATCGAGCGTCCAGGTGCTGCCATTCAATTCCAGTACGAGTTCCGGCACTCCAGCCCCACTTATCGTCCCCCGAAAGACCTCCGCACCGGAGGCCTGTGACTCCCGACACAGGGAGTCTAGGGATGGTGAACATCGTGGGGAACTATTTCAGGCCCGGGCTCGTATCCGAAACCCGGGCCTTGTGAATTACGTGCACAGACCCGGCACAGTCCGGTCGCGGTCGTGCAACAGGCGCCCGCGGTCCGCCCGTTGACGTGGACCAAACACCCCCCGAGAGTAGTAAGCACCCATGACTGCGTACGGATCATGATGTCCGCCCATAAATGAACATGGGAGCGGATGAAATGGTCTCTCTGCATGAAGAGGGGCAAGTCGGCTCGTATCGGGGGGTCCTGATGAGCGTGGGCGACAACGACGTCCGAGGTGCGATCCGGTGGGGCGATGTCGTGCTCGCCTCGATCGCGTCGGTGAGCTGGGCGCTGGTCGCGATGGCGGGCACGGCCGCGCTCGGACTGCATCTGCTCGGGGCCGACGCGGCGGGGGCGCTCGGCCCGATGACCGCGGCCGTGGTGGTGCTCGGCGCGGGCGGTTCGGTCACCCCGTCCGGCGACGTCTCGGCGTTCGGGCTCACCGGCGCGGAGGCGAAAACCGCCGTCGATTTCACGCCACTGGGCGTCGGGCTCGCGGGCGCCCTGCTGCTCGCCTTCTTCTTCCTCCGCTCGCTGCGGGCCGCCGGAGCCTGGATCTCCGGCGCCGAACTCACGGCCCGCGCGGCCGCGGTGGCCGTTCTGTTCGTCGCCGTCGTCGGCGGGCTCGCCTGGGCCGGCCACGACCTCATCACGCTCGACGGATCCCAGCTGGGCCTCGGCCGGGTGAAGGTGCCCGGCGTGCCGGCCATCCCCGGCCTGGGTGACGTCGGCGGCCTGCTGCCCGGCCGGCTCGCCGATCTCGCGGACGCCCGGGCGAAGGTCGGCTTCAGCGTCCGGACGACCCGCTCGCTGGTGGGCGCGGCGTGCTGGGTGCTCGCGGTCCTGGTGATCGCCCTGCTCGCCTCGCGCCGCACCCCGCTGCCGCGCGGCTGGTCGGCGCTGCACCGGGTGGTGCGGCCCGCGGTGTCCGCGCTGGTGACGGTGGTCCTGGTGGCGGTCGTGGCGGGGCTCGCCGCGGCGGCGTACGCGGCGATCGGCGACGCCCACCCGAAGCGGATCGCGGGCGCGGCCCTGCTCGGCGCGCCCAACGGCGTATGGCCGGCGATCCCGCTCAGCCTGTTCGTGCCCTGGCACGGCCATGCCACGGGCACCCTCTCCACCGTCCTGCCCGACCCGCTCGACCGGCTCATCGGGGCGAAGAGCGACGAGCCGGTGACGCTGGGGCGGATCGCCCAACTCGACCATCGGGTCTGGCTGTTGGCGGTCGCGACGGGGGTGCTCATGCTGTACGCGGGGGTGCTCGCCGCGGCTCGTACGCCGGTGGGCGGGCGCTCGCTCGGTGCTTTCGTGGGGCGGTGTGCGCTGTCGTCGGCCGCGGCCACCGCGGTGGCGCTGCCCCTGATGGTGTGGCTCACCGGGGTGTCCGCGAACGCGTCGCTCTCGGTTCTGGGCTTCGACGCGTTCGGGGCGGGCATCGAACTGCACGGCGACGCGGGGCTCGCCCTCGCGCTCGGCGCCGGGTGGGGGGCCGCGGCGGGGGCGGCGGGCGCGCTGCTCGCGTGGACGGCGGGGGCGGCGGGGCGGCGGGCCGCGGTCCTGGCCCGCGTCTCGGCACCCGGCGCGCCCGGGCCCCCCGAGGAGACGGTGCCGGGCCCGTACAACCCGGCGGCGCCCTCCTACCGCCCGCCGAACCCCGACACCAACCCGTATCTGAAGCTGCCGCCGGGTCTGCACGGCTCCCCCACGATGCCGGGTCCCCCGGGCCGCCCCCGGGCGGAGCCCCGGCCGTACCGGCCCCCGGATGAGGGTCCGCCGCCTCCGCCCGGGGTGCCGCGGGGCCGCCGCTGAGCAGCACGCCGTCCCGGCGAGGGGGCCGTACGAGGGGGCACTGTCCGCAGGGCGGGACGGCGTGCCGGGCGTGAGCCGTGGCCGAGTACGGTGGGATCACCATGACGCCATCGCCCCTGCCCCCCGCCGGCCAGAACTCCGACGCCGGTCAGAGCTCTGACGTACCGACCCTCCTCGTCAAGATCTTCGGCAAGGACCGCCCCGGCATCACCGCCGGGCTCTTCGACACCCTCGCCGCCTACTCCGTCGATGTCGTGGACATCGAACAGGTCGTCTCCCGTGGCCGTCTCGTCCTGTGCGTGCTCGTCACCGCGCCGACGGTGGCCTCCTCGGGAGAACTGCGTGCCACCGTGCACAGCTGGGCCGAATCGCTCAAGCTCGAAGCCGAGATCATCTCCGGCATCGGCGACAACAGGCCGCGCGGCAGCGGCCGTTCGCACGTCACCGTGCTCGGCCACCCGCTGACCGCCGAGTCCACGGCGGCCATAGCGGCCAGCATCACCGCCACCGGTGGCAACATCGACCGCATCTTCCGGCTCGCCAAGTACCCGGTCACGGCAGTGGAGTTCGCCGTGTCCGGTGTGGCGACCAGCGAGCTGCGCACCGCGCTCGCGACCGAGGCGGCCGCCCTCGGCGTGGACGTGGCCGTCGTCTCGGCGGGGCTGCACCGGCGGGCCCAGCGGCTCGTCGTGATGGACGTGGACTCCACGCTCATCCAGGACGAGGTGATCGAGCTCTTCGCCGCGCACGCCGGGTGCGAGGACGAGGTCGCCGAGGTCACCGCCGCCGCGATGCGCGGCGAGCTGGACTTCGAGCAGTCGCTGCACGCCCGGGTGGCGCTCCTTCGCGGCCTGGACGCGTCGGTGGTGGACAAGGTGCGGGCCGAGGTCCGGCTCACTCCCGGTGCCCGCACCCTGATCCGTACGCTCAAGGCGCTCGGCTATCAAGTGGGCGTCGTCTCGGGCGGGTTCACCCAGGTCACCGACGACCTCAAGGACCGTCTCGGCCTCGACTTCGCCTCCGCCAACACCCTGGAGATCGAGGACGGCAAGTTCACCGGCCGGGTCACGGGTGACGTCGTCGACCGGGCCGGGAAGGCGCGGCTGCTGCGGGAGTTCGCCGCCGAGGCCGGGGTGCCGCTGGCCCAGACGGTGGCGATCGGCGACGGCGCCAACGACCTCGACATGCTGAACGCGGCGGGCCTCGGCGTCGCCTTCAACGCCAAGCCGGTGGTCCGCGAGGCCGCGCACACCGCGGTGAACGTGCCCTTCCTCGACACCGTGCTCTATCTGCTCGGCATCACCCGGGAAGAGGTCGAGGCGGCGGACGGCCTCGTCGACTGAACCGCCCGTACGTGGTGAAGGCCCCGGCGCGCATCGCGTACCGGGGCCTTCGTCGCGTACGAAAGCGTTCGTTACGAGGTCAGGAGTGCGGAGCCCAGAAGGAGACGAGCCTGCCCACCCCGTGCTCCACGGACTTCCAGGAGCCGTTGATGGTGAGCACGGCGACGGCGCACGTGGGGAAGCCGCTGCGGTTCATCCGGGCCAGTACGTCGCCCTCGGCGTCACCGGCGAGCGCGTCGGCGAGCGCGTGCATCCCGGGGTTGTGCCCGACGAGCAGAAGGTCGGCAACGTCGTCGGGGGTCTCGTTGACCAGGGCGATCAGTTCGCCGAGGGAGGCCTCGTACATCCTCTCCTCGTACACCGTCTTGGGGCGCTGCGGCAGTTCCTGGACGGCGAGCTTCCAGGTCTCGCGGGTCCTGGCCGCGCTGGAGCAGAGGGCGAGGTCCGGGGCGAGGCCGGCCCCGGCCAGCCAGCGACCGGCGACGGGGGCGTCCGCCCTGCCCCGTTCGGCGAGCGGCCGGTCGTGGTCGGACACCTGGGGCCAGTCGGCTTTCGCGTGCCTCAGAAGGACGATCCTGCGGGGTGTATCGACGCTCATGTTCCCCAGCTTCGCACGAATCGCGCCATCGGGCGCAGGGTGTTCGCGGGCTCCACCAGGGGGGTGACGAGTGGGGTGACCGATGCTTTCGCGACCTAGTGCGAGAGGCTCTCGTGGATGCGGTCGACGAGGTGGGTGAGGGTGCCGTCGCCGGACACGGCGTGGGCGTCGCCCGATCCGATGACGAGCGCGAGCAGCACGAAGAACGCGATCGCCGGCAGGACTACGCCCCACCACGGCAGCTTGAAGTCGACGCCACCCTCGGCCGGTTGGGGGGACCTGGGGTGGGTGTGGGCCGACATGACCGCCTCCGTGTGGGTTCCGGGTTCGAGTGCCGCGGGCGAACGGCGAGTTCGTCGCGGTACCTCAAAACCTACGGATCCGGCGGACGTCATCCCATCCGGTGACCCACCCACTTGACCCTGACCCTGACCCCCTAGGGGATGGTGGGGCTAGCACCACCATCCCCCCGTCCGGGGCAACGCTGCCGGGCGTCGGCCGGCCCCGGCCAGGAGTCCGTCGGGCTCGGTCAGGGGGAGGCGATCGTCGCGATGACGGCGACGACGACCGTGACGGCGAGCATCGCGCCGAGCACGAGCAGGAGCTTCTTGTGGCTGTTCTGCGGATTGGGTTCGAGCACTGGCATGCGGCCAGTGTCGCATCCGGGTTTCGCCCGCTATCGCCGGGGCCCGGCCTCGTCCTCGATCGTACGGTCGCGGCCCGCCAGGATGCCCACGACGATCTGCGGCACCATGAGGGCCGCCATCATCGCGATGGGCAGGTCCCAGCCGCCGCTGCGGTCGTGCAGGACTCCGACCAGGAGCGGCCCGGGGATGGAGAGCAGGTAGCCGACGCACTGGGCGAAGGCGGAGAGCTGTACGACGCCCGCGCCGGTCCGCGACCGCTTGCCGATCATCGTGAGGGCCAGCGGGAAGGCGCAGTTGGAGATGCCGAGCAGCAGCGCCCAGGCCCAGGCTCCGGCGGCCGGCGCGAGGTAGAGCCCGGCGTAGCCCGCCAGGCCGCAGCTGCCGAGCGCGACGACGATGGGACCCTGGCTGCGCAGCCGGTTGACCAGCCACGGGATGACGAAGCCGAGCGGCACGCCCATGACCATGGTGATGGAGAGCAGCAGTCCCGCGGTGCCGGCCGAGACGCCCGCGTCGCGGAAGATCGTCGGCATCCAGCCCATGGTGATGTACGCGCCGGTGGCCTGGAGCCCGAAGAAGCAGGCCAGTGCCCAGGCGGTGCCGCTGCGGGTGATGCGCAGCGCGGGCGCCGCCTCCTCCTTCGCGCTGAGGGCCGGGCCCGCGCTCCCGGAACGGTCGCGGGTCAGCGGGATCCAGGCGGCCACCGCGACGACGGCGAGCAGCGCCCAGATGCCGAGCCCCTGGCGCCAACTGCCGCCCAGCGCATCGGTGAGGGGCACGGTGGTGACCGCGGCGAGCGAGGTGCCCGCGGCGAGCGCCATCGAGTAGAGCCCGGTCATCGAGCCGACCCGGTCGGGGAAGTACCGCTTGACGATCACCGGCATCAGGACGTTGCTGACGGCTATGCCCATCAGGGCGAGCGCGCTGGCCGCGAGGAAGGTGACGGTGCCGCCCGCGAACGGGCGCAGGAGCAGGCCCGCGGTGATGGCGATCATGCCTGCGAAGACGACGGCGCCGGGGCCGAAGCGGCGGGCGAGGCGCGGCGCCATGATGCCGAACACGGCGAAGCAGAACGCCGGGACCGAGGTGAGGACGCCCGCGATGCCGCCGCTCATGTGCAGCCCGCCGGTGACTTCCTTCATCAGCGAGCCGAGGCTGGTGATGGCGGGGCGCAGGTTGAGCGCGGCGAGCACCAGCGCGAGCGGTACGAGCCAGCGCGTCCACGACGGCACCCGGCCCGCGTCGGCGGGGGTTTCGAGGGGCTCGGTGCGGGCGGCGGGCGCGGGGCTCAGCGTGGTGGTCTCTTCGTCGGGCATGGTGCCATCATAGAATCATGGGATGATTGGTTGTCCAATCGTCGACGCCTTCCCCTCTGCACCCCTCGTTCCCCCCTCTCGGACTGGAGCACCATGACCCTGAGCTCTCCCCGGCGCTCCGCCCTCGCCGACCAGGTGATCGCGCAGCTGCGCAACCAGATCACCTCGGGCGAGTGGGCGGTGGGCTCGCGCATCCCGACCGAGCCGGAGCTGGTCGAACAGCTCGGAGTGGCGCGCAACACCGTCCGCGAAGCCGTCCGCGCCCTCGCGCACAACGGCCTGCTCGACATCCGCCAGGGCTCGGGGACGTACGTCGTGGCGACCAGCGAGCTGGCCGGGGTGATGCACCGCCGGTTCGCCGACGCGGACCCGCGCCATGTGGCCGAGCTGCGCTCCACGCTGGAGTCGTCGGCGGCGAAGCTGGCGGCCGAGCGGCGTACCGAGCGCGAGCTGAAGCAGCTGGACACGCTCCTTGAGCGGCGCGAGCAGGCGTGGGCCTCGGGCGACCGGGAGGCGTTCGTCGCGGCCGACGCCACGCTCCACCTGGCAGTCGTCGCGGCCTCGCACAACGACGTGCTGACCGAGCTGTACGCCGACCTCGGCCATCTGCTGCGCGACTGGCTGCGGGACGACGTGGCGCTGGAGATGACCCCGGAGAACCACATGGACCACGGCCGGATGCTCGACGCGATCCGGGCCGGCGACGCGGAGAGAGCCGCCTCCGAGGCCGCGGCCCACGCCTTCATCTGCCTGCCGGACCGGCTCGAAGGCCGCCGAACGGGCTGACCGAGGCCGGCCGGCCGGGGCACTCCCCTCCGTTCAGGGCGCCTTCTGGTGGGTCACCCAGACCGCGCGGACGTCCTTCCAGCAGCGGTCGTCGAGCCGTACGGTCTGCCCGGGGCCCACCTCCACCGGCGACGTGTCCGCGTCCAGGTCCCACCAGTTCGCGCAGTCGGTGTGCAGGCGCACCAGGTCGGCGTCCGGATACGGGTTGTGGCAGTACGCGATGACGTGCGAGCCCTGCACGGAGGTCCGGCACGCGGCGCCGAACGGCGCGGGCGGCGCCACGGCGGGCGCCGGGTCGGGGGCGGTGGCGGCGCGCACCACGGAGGGGGCGGCGAACCCGGCCGCCGTCGCGAGCAGCAGGAACAGCAGGGCCAGGGCCCGGCGCTGCCGCACGTTCAAGGAACGTACGCGGGGACCCGCGCGCAAGGGACGCACGCCCCCACCTCCTCCCCGGCCGACTGCCCGACATGTCCGTTTGATCAGTCTGCGGGGAAGTCGCGGTCCACGCACGGCGGCCGCCCACCGGATGGTCCGGTGGGCGGCCGCGATTCGTGCTGTGCGGGGTCAGGCACCCACGGCGTGCAGGCCGCCGTCGACGTGGATGATCTCGCCCGTGGTCTTGGGGAACCAGTCCGAGAGCAGCGCCACGACGCCCTTGCCGGCGGGCTCGGGGTCGGCCATGTTCCACTCCATCGGGGAACGGTGGTTCCACACGTCCGCGAGCTCCGCGAAGCCCGGGATGGACTTGGCGGCCATCGAGCCGATCGGCCCCGCCGAGATCAGGTTGCAGCGGATGTCGTCCTTGCCCAGGTCACGGGCCATGTAACGGGACGTCGCCTCCAGGGCGGCCTTGGCCGGGCCCATCCAGTCGTACTGCGGCCAGGCGAACTGCGCGTCGAAGGTGAGGCCGACGACGGCGCTGCCCGGGGCGAGCAGCTCGCGCAGGGCCATGGTCAGCGACTTCAGCGAGAACGCCGAGACGTGCATGGCGGTGGCGACCGACTCGAACGGCGTGTTCAGGAAGTTGCCGCCGAGCGCGTCCTGCGGGGCGAAGCCGATCGAGTGGACGATGCCGTCCAGACGGCCGCCGAGCTCCTCCTTGACCAGGCCCGGAAGCCGGTCCAGGTGCTCCTGGTTGGTCACGTCCAGCTCGATGACCTTGGCGGGCTTGGGGAGCTTCTTGGCGATGCGCTCGGTCAGGGTCGGCCGCGGGAAGGCGGTCAGAATGACCTCGGCGCCCTGCTCCTGAGCCAGCTTCGCGGTGTGGAAGGCGATGGAGGACTCCATCAGCACACCGGTGATCAGGATGCGCTTGCCTTCAAGAATTCCGCTCATGGTGATCAGTGACCCATGCCCAATCCGCCGTCAACCGGGATGACGGCTCCAGTGATGTACGAGGCGTCGTCGGAGGCGAGGAACTTCACCGCGGCGGCGATCTCCTCGGGCTGCGCGTAGCGGCCCAGCGGCACCTGGGACACGATGCCCGCGCGCTGCTCCTCCGTGAGCACCTTGGTCATGTCGGTGTCGACAAAACCGGGTGCGACGACGTTGAAAGTGATGTTCCGGGACCCGAGCTCACGCGCGAGCGACCGGGCGAAGCCGACCAGACCGGCCTTGGAGGCGGCGTAGTTGGCCTGGCCCGCCGAGCCGAGCAGTCCGACGACCGAGGAGATCAGGACCACACGGCCCTTCTTCGCGCGCAGCATGGCGCGGTTGGCGCGCTTGACCACACGGAAGGTGCCGGTGAGGTTGGTGTCGAGGACGGACGTGAAGTCCTCCTCGGACATGCGCATCAGGAGCTGGTCCTTGGTGACGCCCGCGTTGGCGACCAGCACCTCGACGGGACCGTGCTTGTCCTCGATCTCCTTGTAGGCCTGCTCCACCTGCTCGGTGTCGGTGATGTCGCACCGAACCGCCAAGAAGCCCTCGGGCGGCTCTCCGGAGCGGTACGTGATCGCGACCTTGTCGCCGCTGTCGGCAAAAGCGCGGGCGATGGCGAGGCCGATGCCCCGGTTACCTCCGGTGACGAGAACCGAGCGGCTCAACGGATCACCCTTTCGATAGGCGGATTCGTACTCCCCGCAAACTATCGGTACCGCCCGACTTACGAGGAATCGAGCCCTGACAGTGGCGTGGAACGAGCGCTGTCGGGTCCCTACAGAAAGCCGTAGTCACGAGGCCCGTCGGCGCGACATGATCGGGGCGACCGGTCTCATACGACAGGGAGACAGCTGTGCCATCTGGGACCCATTCCATCGACGAAGCCTTCACGGCGCTGCCCCTGCGGGCACTCGCCGACGCGGCGCTCGCGCGGGCCCGCGCACTCGGCGCCGACCACGCCGACTTCCGGTTCGAGCGGGTGCGCAGCGCCGCCTGGCGCCTTCGGGACGCCCGGCCCGCCGGATCCTCCGACACCACCGACCTCGGCTACGCGGTCCGGGTCGTGCACGGCGGGGCCTGGGGGTTCGCCTCCGGGGTCGATCTGACGATGGACGCGGCGGCCAAGGTCGCCTCCCAGGCGGTGGCCATGGCCAAGCTGTCCGCGCAGGTCATCGCGGCCGCCGGGTCCAAGGAGCGGGTCGAGCTCGCGGCCGAGCCGGTGCACTCCGAGAAGACCTGGATCTCCTCGTACGAGATCGACCCGTTCTCGGTGCCGGACGAGGACAAGAGCGCTCTGCTCGCCGACTGGAGCGCGCGGCTGCTCGGCGCCGACGGGGTCGAGCACGTGGACGCCTCGCTGCTCACCGTGCACGAGAACAAGTTCTACGCGGACACGGCGGGCACCGTGACCACCCAGCAGCGGGTGCGGCTGCACCCCCAGCTCACCGCGATCGCGGTGGACCGCACGACCGGTGAGTTCGACTCGATGCGCACCATCGCCCCGCCGGCCGGGCGCGGCTGGGAGTACCTGACCGGGACCGGCTGGGACTGGGACGCGGAACTGGACGAGATCCCTTCGCTTCTGGCCGAGAAGATGCGGGCGCCCGGCGTCGAGGGCGGCCTCTACGACCTCGTGGTGGACCCGTCCAACCTGTGGCTGACCATCCACGAGTCGATCGGCCACGCCACCGAGCTGGACCGCGCGCTCGGCTACGAGGCCGCGTACGCGGGCACCTCGTTCGCCACCTTCGACCAGCTGGGCAAGCTGGCGTACGGCTCCCAGGTCATGAACGTGACCGGCGACCGGACCGCCGAGCACGGGCTCGCGACCGTCGGCTACGACGACGAGGGCGTCGAGGCGCAGTCCTGGGACCTGGTGAAGGACGGCACACTCGTCGGCTACCAACTCGACCGCCGCATCGCGAAGTTGACGGGTCTGGGCCGCTCCAACGGCTGCGCCTTCGCGGACTCCCCCGGGCACGTGCCGGTCCAGCGGATGGCGAACGTCTCGCTCCAGCCCGACCCGGGCGGCCTCTCCACCGAGGACCTGATCGGCGGCGTCGAGCGCGGCATCTACGTGGTCGGCGACCGGTCCTGGTCGATCGACATGCAGCGCTACAACTTCCAGTTCACCGGACAGCGCTTCTTCCGCATCGAGAACGGCCGCCTGGCGGGCCAGCTCCGCGACGTCGCCTACCAGGCGACCACCACGGACTTCTGGGGCTCCATGGAGAAGGTCGGCGGACCCCAGACGTACGTCCTGGGCGGCGCCTTCAACTGCGGCAAGGCCCAGCCGGGCCAGGTGGCCGCGGTCTCCCACGGCTGCCCGTCGGCCCTGTTCCGGGGCGTCAACATCCTCAACACCACGCAGGAGGCCGGGCGATGAGCTCCCGTACGACCGTCAAGCCGCACGAGATCGTCGAGCGGGCCCTGGAGCTGTCCACCGCCGACGGCTGTGTCGTCATCGCCGACGAGCACTCCTCGGCCAACCTGCGCTGGGCCGGCAACGCGCTGACCACCAACGGCGTCACCCGCGGGCGCACCCTGACCGTGATCGCGACGGTGGACGGGGCCGAGGGCACCGCCTCCGGTGTCGTGTCCCGCTCGGCCGTCACCGCCGACGACCTGGAGCCGCTGGTACGGGCCGCCGAGGCGGCCGCGCGCGGCGCCGGGCCCGCCGAGGACGCCCAGCCGCTGGTCAGCGGGGTACCGGCCTCGCCGGACTTCACCGACGCCCCGGCCGAGACCACCTCCGCCGTGTTCGCCGACTTCGCGCCCGCGCTCGGCGAGGCCTTCGCGCGGGCCAGGGCGGGCGGGCGCGAGCTGTACGGCTTCGCCAACCACGAGCTCAGCTCCACCTACCTCGGCACGTCGACGGGCCTGCGGCTGCGGCACGACCAGCCCAACGGCACCCTGGAGCTCAACGCCAAGTCCCCGGACCGGACCCGCTCGGCCTGGGCCGGACGCGCGACCGGGGACTTCAAGGACGTCGACGTGGCGGCCCTCGACGAGGAGCTGGCCCGCAGGCTCGGCTGGGCCGAGCGCCGCATCGAGCTGCCCGCCGGGCGGTACGAGACGCTGCTTCCGCCGACCGCCGTGGCCGACCTGCTGATCTACCAGCTGTGGTCGGCGGCGGCCCGGGACGCGGCCGAGGGCCGGACCGTCTTCTCCCGGCAGGGCGGCGGCACCCGTATCGGCGAGACCCTCTCCGAGCTGCCGCTCTCGCTGCGCAGCGACCCGAACGAGCCGGGCCTCGAGTACGCGCCGTTCATGGTGGCGCACGCCTCGGGCGACACGGAGTCGGTGTTCGACAACGGGCTCCCCCTCACCGCGACGGACTGGATGCGCGAGGGCCGCCTGGAGCACCTGGTCACCACCCGGCACAGCGCCGGGCTGACCGGCCTGCCCCTCGCGCCCGCGCCCGGGAACCTGGTCCTGGACGGCGGCGGCGAGCGCACCCTGGACGAGATGGCCGCCGCCACCGAGCGGGGCCTGCTCGTGACGTGCCTCTGGTACATCCGCGAGGTGGACCCGGCGACGCTGCTGCTCACCGGCCTGACCCGGGACGGCGTGTACCTCGTCGAGAACGGCGAGGTGGTCGGCGAGGTGAACAACTTCCGGTTCAACGAGTCCCCGGTGGACCTGCTGTCCCGGGCCACCGAGGCCGGCCGCACCGCGAAGACCCTGCCCCGGGAGTGGAGCGACTACTTCACCCGGGCCGCCATGCCGGCGCTGCGCATTCCGGATTTCAACATGAGCTCGGTCAGCCGGGGCGTGTGACCCGCCTAGACTGGCGGTCCCACCCGGAACTACTACAAGGAGCCCAGAACCGTGACGGACATCGTCGACGAGCTGAAGTGGCGCGGGCTTTTCTCGCTGTCCACTGACGAGGACGCCCTGCGCAAGGCTCTCGCGGACGGTCCCGTCACGTTCTATTGCGGCTTCGACCCGACCGCGGCCAGCCTGCACGTCGGCCACCTCGTGCAGGTACTCACCGTCCGCCGGCTCCAGCAGGCCGGGCACCGGCCGCTGGCGCTCGTGGGCGGCGCGACCGGCCAGATCGGCGACCCGCGGCCGACCGCCGAGCGCACCCTGAACGACCCCGAGACGGTCGCGAACTGGGTGGACCGGCTGCGCGGCCAGATCGAGCCGTACCTGTCCTTCGAGGGCGAGAACGCGGCCGTGATGGTCAACAACCTGGACTGGACCGCGGGGATGTCCGCGATCGAGTTCCTGCGGGACATCGGCAAGCACTTCCGGGTCAACAAGATGCTCACCAAGGACTCGGTGGCCCGCCGCCTCGAGTCCGAACAGGGCATCAGCTACACGGAGTTCAGCTACCAGCTGCTCCAGGGCATGGACTTCCTGGAGCTGTACCGGCGCTACGGCTGCACCCTCCAGCAGGGCGGCAGCGACCAGTGGGGCAACCTCACGGCCGGGCTCGACCTGATCCACCGCCTGGAGCCGGACGCCGAGGTGCACTGCCTGGCGACGCCGCTGATGGTCAAGGCGGACGGCACCAAGTTCGGCAAGACCGAGGGCGGGGCCGTCTGGCTCGACCCGGAGATGACCACGCCGTACGCGTTCTACCAGTTCTGGCTGAACGTGGACGACCGGGACATCTCGACGTACATGCGGATCCTCTCCTTCAAGTCCCGCGAGGAGCTGGAGGAGATCGAGAAGCTCACCGGGGAGCGGCCGCAGGCTCGCACCGCGCAGCGTGCGCTCGCCGAGGAGCTGACGACGCTGGTGCACGGCGCCGACCAGTGCGCTGCCGTGATCGCCGCGTCCAAGGCGCTGTTCGGCCAGGGTGAGCTCGCCGAGCTCGACGCGCCGACGCTGGCCGCCGCGCTGTCCGAGCTGCCGCGCGCCCAGGTGTCCGAACTCGGCCTGGTCACGGACCTGTTCGCCGAGGTCGGCCTGGTGGCGAGCAAGTCGGCGGCCCGCCGCACCGTGAAGGAGGGCGGCGCCTACGTGAACAACGTGAAGGTGACCGCCGAGGACGCGGTGGTGGCGGCGGACGAGCTCCTGCACGGGCGCTGGCTGGTGCTGCGCCGGGGCAAGAAGAACCTGGCGGCCATCGAGGTCACCGGCGCCTGAGGTCCGTACGCGTACGAAGGGGCGGCTCCCTCCCGGGACCGCCCCTTCGTCCTGCTCGTCAGGCTCTCTGTTTGCTGCCGCGCAGCGCCATGTACAGCATGTCGCCGAGGAAGACGATCACGACGGCGGCCGCGACCTGGAGGCCGTGCCGGCCCCAGTCGATGCCCTTGGTCTCGGCGATTCCGATGGCCCGGGCGATGGAGTTGCCGACGATGCCGCCGATGATGCCGAAGATGGTGGTCAGCCAGAGGGGACTGTGCTGCTTGCCGGGAATGATCGCCTTGGCGATGAGACCGAGCACGAATCCCACGATGATGGCCCACAACCAGCCCATGGCTGCCTCCTAGTACGGCTCGACGTGAGCGGGTCCAGCCAGTGTCAGCCCGTACTCCGTACGGCGCATGTCGGACACCTCCGTACGTGGTATGTCCTGCGGCATCCGCACAGGTAAGAGCCGCCCCGGTCTCGAACCCGGCGGAGCCGCGGCGTACGGTGATAACGGTGCGGGCCGGGGAGAGCCCGCCGTGGAACTCGGGTGGTGGAACGTGATGCGGAAGCAGCGCAGCGGCCAGGTCTTCCGGATCACCGGGGCCCGTCAGGGGCTCGCCGAGGACGTCCGGGGCAGGCAGCGCCGTTATGTGATCTCGATGTCGATCCGCACCGTTTCGGTGGTGCTGACCGCGGTGCTGTGGAACATCGAGCGTCCTGTCGCCATCGTGACGCTGGTACTCGGCGCGCTGCTGCCCTATGTGGCGGTCGTGTTCGCCAACGCGGGCCGGGAGAACGTGACTTCGCTGCCCTCCACCTTCATCCCCGCCCCGGCCCGGCCGGCGCTCGGCGCGGCCCCCGTGGGCGGCGCCGCGGAATCCCCCACGGAACCCACGGCCGGTGACCAGGAGTGGCGTTCACGCGAACGCGGCTGATCCGTCACCGTCCGCGAAGCTCAGGAAAAGCTCAGATCAATCATGAAGTTCCGGTGCACCACACCGGGTCCCCCATGACATACTTCGTAGGCGCTCCGCATCCCCCGTCGGAGCGACGGACCGACGCCGGGCAGCTCCCCCCGTGGCTGCTCGGCGTCGCCTTTTGTACGGGGTCGCATGACGGACAATGTCTCTGTGAGTGACGAGACGACCGACGAGACCCCCATCTGTTCCGCCAAGGGCTGCCGTGCCGCCGCCGTATGGGTCCTGGCCTGGAACAATCCGAAGATCCACACGCCGGAGCGGCGCAAGACGTGGCTCGCGTGCGAGGAGCACCGCGAGCACCTGTCCCAATTCCTGGGCGTACGGGGCTTCTTGAAGGATGTCGTGACGCTCGCCGAGTGGGAGTCGGCCGGCTCAGCCGCCGATCGCTGACATCGGGCGGTCGGGCTGCAGGAACGAGGGGTCGTCCAGGCCGGAACCGGCCTTCTTTCCCCACATCGCCAGCTTCCACAGCCGGGCGATCTCCTCGTCACCGGCGTCCGAGCGCAGCGCCGCGCGCAGGTCGGACTCCTCGCGGGCGAACAGGCAGGTGCGCACCTGGCCATCCGCGGTCAGCCGGGTGCGGTCGCAGGCACGGCAGAACGGGCGGGTCACCGAGGCGATGACGCCCACGGTGTGCGGACCGCCGTCGACCACCCAGCGCTCGGCGGGCGCGGAGCCCCGCTCGTCGTCGCCCTCGGGGGTGAGCGTGAAGCGCGTACGCAGCGATTCCAGGATGTCGCCGGCGGTGATCATGCCGTCGCGCTTCCAGCCGTGCTGGGCGTCGAGCGGCATCTGCTCGATGAAGCGGAGCTCGTAGTCGTGCTCCACGGCCCAGGCGAGCAGGTCGGGGGCCTCGTCGTCGTTGAGGCCCGGCATCAGGACGGCATTGACCTTGACCGGGGTGAGGCCCGCCTCGCGGGCGGCCTGCATGCCCTCGATGACGTCCTTGTGACGGTCGCGGCGGGTCAGTGTCTTGAAAACGTCGGGCCGCAGCGTGTCCAGGGAGACGTTGACGCGGTCAAGCCCGGCGGCCTTCAGAGCGGCCGCGGTGCGCTTGAGGCCGATGCCGTTGGTGGTGATCGACATCTGGGGGCGCGGCTCCAGGGCGGCGCAACGCTCCACGATCCCCACGATGCCGGGGCGCAGCAACGGCTCGCCGCCGGTGAAGCGGACCTCGGTGATGCCGAGGTCGGTGACGGCGATGCGGATGAGGCGGACGATCTCGTCGTCGGTCAGCAGATCGGGCTTGGCCAGCCACTGCAGACCCTCTTCCGGCATGCAGTACGTGCACCGCAGATTGCACCGGTCGGTGAGTGAGACACGCAGGTCAGTGGCCACTCGGCCGTAGGTGTCGATGAGCACTGTGGGCCCCCTCCCCTGTCCGTCGAAGGTCAGTCGCACACTCTGTCGAATGTGTATACACCCGAGCCTACGCGTTGCGTCCGACAACCGGAGGGGCCAATTGTCACGAGGTGCGGCGAGGCCGTGTCGTAGGACTCTACGACACGGCCTCGGCCATCCACGGTGCGGATGTACGTCAGTGGGCGCCGACACCCGTGAGGGACTTGACCTCCAGCTCGGCGTACTTGCCGGCGTCGGGCTCCTCCTTGGACAGGAGCGATCCGATCCAGCCGAGCAGGAAGCCGAGCGGGATCGAGATCAGGCCCGGGTTCTCCAGCGGGAACCAGTGGAAGTCGACGCCCTTGAACATCGACGTCTTCGGGTTTCCCGAGACGACGGGCGAGAACAGCACCAGGAACACGGAGCTGAAAAGGCCGCCGTAGATCGACCACAGCGCGCCCTGGGTGGTGAAGCGTTTCCAGAAGAGGCTGTAGAGGATGGTCGGCAGGTTCGCCGAGGCCGCGACGGCGAAGGCGAGCGCGACCAGGCCGGCCACGTTCATGTCGCGGGCGAAGGCGCCGAGCACGATCGCGATCGCCCCGATGAACACGGTGGCCCAGCGGGCCGCCCCCATCTCCTCCTTCTCGGTGGCCTTCCCCTTGCGGATGACGTTGGCGTAGATGTCGTGCGCGAAGGAGGAGGACGAGGCGAGGGTGAGGCCGGCGACGACCGCCAGGATGGTCGCGAAGGCGACCGCCGAGATCACCGCGAGCAGGGTCGCGCCGCCGGTGGTGCCGACGCCGCCGCCCAGGTACTCGGCGAGCTGCGGGGCCGCGGTGTTGCCCGCCGGGTTCTGCGCCTTGATGGCAGCGGGTCCGACCAGCGCGGCCGCACCGAAGCCGAGCGCGATCGTCATCAGGTAGAAGGCGCCGATGATGCCGATCGCCCAGTTCACGGACTTACGGGCGGCCTTCGCGGTGGGCACCGTGTAGAAGCGGATCAGGATGTGCGGCAGGCCCGCCGTGCCGAGGACCAGCGCGATGCCGAGCGAGATGAAGTCGAGCTTGGAGGTGCCGTTCACGCCGTACTTCAGGCCGGGCTCCAGGAAGGCCGAGCCCTTGCCGCTCTTCTCGGCGGCCGTGCCGAGCAGGTCGGAGACGTTGAAGTGGAACTTGAGCAGCACCAGGAAGGTCATGAGGATGGCGCCCGCGATGAGCAGCACCGCCTTGACCATCTGGACCCAGGTGGTGCCCTTCATGCCGCCGATGGTGACGTACACGATCATCAGGACGCCGACCAGGGCGACGATGAGGATCTTGCCCGCGTCCGTGGTGATGCCGAGCAGCAGGGAGACGAGCACGCCGGCGCCGGCCATCTGCGCCAGCAGGTAGAAGATCGATACGACGATGGTGGAGGCGCCGGCCGCGGTGCGGACCGGGCGCTGGCGCATCCGGTAGGCGAGCACGTCGCCCATCGTGTAGCGGCCGGAGTTGCGCAGCGGCTCGGCGACCAGGAGGAGCGCCACCAGCCAGGCGACCAGGAAGCCGATGGAGTACAGGAAGCCGTCGTAGCCGAACAGTGCGATGGCTCCGGCGATGCCGAGGAACGACGCGGCCGACATGTAGTCGCCGGAGACCGCGAGGCCGTTCTGGAAGGCGGTGAACTGGCGGCCGCCCGCGTAGAAGTCGGACGCGTTCTTGGTCTGCCGGCCGGCCCACACGGTGATGCCGAGGGTCGCGGCGACGAACACCGCGAACAGGGTGATGATCAGCGGCCGGTGCTCGGTGGTCGCGGAGGCGGCGAGGGGAACGAGGGCGGGGCTCATGCGTCGGCCTCCATGCGGGACTTGATGGCCTCGGCCTTGGGGTCGAGCTTCGCCGCGGCGTGCCGCGAGTAGAACCAGGCGATGAGGAAGGTGGTCAGGAACTGGGCGAGGCCGAAGACGAAGGCCACGTTGATATTGCCGATGACCTTGGTGCCCATGAAGCCGCCCGCGTAGTTGGACAGCAGCACGTACAGCAGGTACCAGACGATGAAGCCGATGGTCAGCGGGAAGGCGAACGAGCGGTGGGCGCGGCGGAGTTCACCGAATTCCTCGCTCTGCTGCACCGCGGTGAACGCGTCGGTGCTGGGCTGGGCCGGTCGGGTGTCCGCCCCGGCTTCGGGCGGCGGCGCGTCGGTGGCCACGGAATCTCCTCGCGATGCGGATGCGGCGGGAACGGAAGCTTCGGA
Organism: Streptomyces mauvecolor; assembly: GCF_039532965.1. Lineage (NCBI taxonomy): Bacteria > Bacillati > Actinomycetota > Actinomycetes > Kitasatosporales > Streptomycetaceae > Streptomyces > Streptomyces mauvecolor. The sequence continues at coordinate 27,343 of NZ_BAAASQ010000007.1, forward strand.
CATAGGGGTCCTCGCTGTGGGGGTGTGATGCGGTCCCCCTGACAACGGCACGGAGCGCGGGGCGTCTCGGTTCAGTCCGGCCGTTTTTTCTCCGTGGCGCATCCGCCACCGGCGCGTGGCGCGTTCCGCGCGCCCACCGGGTCGACAACGCGACTTTCTTCGCGGACTCGGCGCAAGCCGTTGATCCGTCGAGATGATCGGCGATAGCTTCACGCTCACTGTGCCGGGCGGTACCGGTGCCGCCGGAGCAGTTGTCGCCCTTCCTCAGGTTCTTCACCTACGTACGCATCGAGAGTTCCGCCAACCCCATGGAGACCCCATGACGTTGCACATCTCCCGTACGCGCCGCGCTGTCGCCGCCTCGGCGGGCCTGGCCACCGCCGTCGCGCTGGCGCTGCTTCCCGGCACGGCCTCGGCCGCCTCGGCCGCCTCCGCCGACATCGGCTCCACGAGCGCGAAGGCCGCGCAGACGGCCGGCCCCGAGCTGAGCTACATCGTCAACGTCCGCCCCGGGCACGGGAATTCGGCCCGGGTGCAAAGAGCCGTCGCCGATGCGGGCGGCTCGGTGCTCCAGGCGTACGACCAGATCGGCGTGCTCGTCGTGCACTCCGCCAACGCGGACTTCGCGAAGACGATCCGCAAGGTCAAGGGCGTCGATTCGGCGGGGGCGACACGGACGGCGCCGCTGCCCGCGCAGTCCACCACCGATGTGGGCACGCCGAAGAATCTCACCGCCGCCGACCTCAAGGCCGCCTCCGCGAAGGCCGCGCCGGGCGAGGATCCCCTGGAGCCGCTCCAGTGGGACCTGAAGGCGATCAAGGCGGACAAGGCGCACGAGAAGACGCTGGGCAGCTCCAAGGTCACCGTCGGCGTGATCGACACCGGTGTCGACGACACCCACCCCGACATCGCGCCGAACTTCGACCGCGCCAAGTCGGTCAGCTGCATCACCGGCAAGCCGGACACCGCGGACGGCGCCTGGCGCCCGTTCACCACCGGCGGCTCCCCGCACGGCACCCATGTGGCGGGCGAGATCGCGGGCGCCAAGAACGGCGTCGGCATCACCGGGGTGGCGCCGGGCGTGAAGGTCGCGGCCATCAAGGTGTCGACACAAGGAGGCAGCTTCTTCTACACGGAGGCCGTGGTCTGCGGCTTCGTGTGGGCGGCCGAGCACCACATCGACGTGACGAACAACAGCTATTACACCGACCCCTGGTACTTCAACTGCAAGAACGACCCCGACCAGAAGGCGCTGGTCGACGCGATCACCCGGGCCTCGAGGTACGCCGAGTCCAAGGGCACGGTGAACGTGGCCGCGGCCGGCAACGAGAACTACGACTTCGCGTCGGACTCGATCACCGACCCGGCGAGCCCGAACGACACGACCCCGGGCAGCCGGGTGGTCAACCCGCGTGAGTGCCTGGACATCCCGACCCAGCTGCCGGGTGTGGTGACGGTCGCCGCGACCGGCGCCAAGGGCCTGAAGTCGTCGTTCTCCAACTACGGCTTCGGCATCATCGACATCGCGGCCCCGGGCGGCGACTCGACCGCGTACCAGCCGCCGCAGGCCCCGGCCACCAGCGGCCTGATCCTCGGCCCGGTCCCCGGCGGCACGTGGGCCTACATGGCCGGTACGTCCATGGCGACGCCCCATGTGGTGGGCGTGGCGGCCCTGCTGAAGTCGCAGCACCCGCACGCTTCGGCGCTTGAGATCAAGGCGCTGCTCGCGGCGCAGGCGGACGGGACGCCGTGCACCACGCCGTACGACATCGACGGTGACGGCACGGCGGACGCGGTCTGCCAGGGCGGCACGTTCTACAACGGCTTCTACGGGGCGGGCATCGCCAATGCCCTCAATGCCGTGAAGTAGCAAGGGAGTCGAGGGGCCGTCCGGTTCGCCGGGCGGCCCCTTCGGCGTACGTACTACGGCTTGACGAGGACTTTCAGGGCGGTGCGGTCGTCCATCGCGCGGTAGCCGTCGGGCACGCCCTCGATGCCGACCGTGAGGTCGAAGACCGGGGACGGGTCGATGGTGCCGTCGAGCACGTCGGCGAGCAGCTCGGGGATGTAGGTGCGCACGGGCGCGACGCCGCCGCGCAGGGCGATGTTGCGGTCGAACATGACACCGAGGTCGAGGCCGGTGCCGGAGCCGTGCGGGACGCCGACGTAGCCGATGGCGCCGCCGTCGCGGGTGATCTCGACCGCGGTGCGCATGGACTGCTCGGTACCGACGGCCTCGATGACGGAGTGCGCGCCCTGGCCGCGGGTCAGCTCGCGCACCGCGTCGACGGCGGCCGCGCCGCGTTCGGCGACGACGTCGGTGGCGCCGAAGAGCTTCGCGATGTCGGTACGGACCTGGTGACGGCCGAGCGCGATGATGCGCTCCGCGCCGAGGCGCTTGGCGGCGAGCACCCCGCACAGGCCGACGGCGCCGTCACCGACGACGGCGACGGTCGAGCCGCGCGTGACGCCCGCGCCGATGGCGGCGTGGTGGCCGGTGCCCATGACGTCGGACAGCGCGAGGAGCGCGGTCAGCAGGTGGTCGTCGGATGCCGCGTCGGCGGGCAGCTTGACGAGGGTGCCGTCCGCGAACGGAACACGTACGGCCTCGCCCTGCCCCCCGTCCGACCCGACCGAGCCCCAGAACCCGCCCTGCGGGCAGGAGGTGGTCAGGCCCTCGGAGCAGAAGTCGCAGGTGCCGTCGGACCAGACGAACGGCGCGACGACGAGGTCGCCCTTGCTGAACCCGCGGACCTCCGGGCCTGCCTCCTCGACGATGCCGAGGAACTCGTGCCCGATGCGCTGTCCGGGCTGCCGGGCGGACTCGCCGCGGTAGGCCCACAGGTCGCTGCCGCAGATGCAGGCCCGCAGGACGCGGACGACCGCGTCGGTGGACACCTGGACCCTCGGGTCCGGCACCTCCTCCACCCGGATGTCGTGCGGGGCGTGAATGACGGTGGCGCGCATGCTGCAGGTCCTTGCCGGTCAGGGGGTGGTACGGGACCTCTCACGGTACGCCTGTGCGAGAAGTGCCTGCGCGGCGAGATAGGTCAGCATGATGCAGAAATCGGGGCGCGGCGGCTGCGGCCAGTCGGCGACGCCGGTGGCGATTAGGGTGTCGGAGAGCAGGAACAGCGCCCCGCCGAGGCCGACGACCGGTCCGAGCCTGGACGACCGGTAGGCCATCGCGGTGAGCAGCAGGCTGTATCCGGCGACCGGGATGCGCAGCCCGGCGGGCAGGTCCGGCCAGAGCGCGGCGACGGTCCCGGCCAGGGCGATCCCGTACGCGGCGCCGAGGCCGGCATGCGTCCTGCCCCGCCCGAACAGCACGAGGTAGCAGACGTGCCCGGCGGCGAAGCAGCCCATGCCGAGCAGGAACGCGGCATCGGCGCCGGACAGCAGGAACACGTCGCCGCCCCAGCCGCACAGCAGCGCCGCGACGAGCAGCCGGGGCCCGCCCCGCGCGTGCACGTGCCCGGCGAGCAGCGGCATGAGGAGCGGCTTGGCGAGCAGGTGCCCGGTGTGCCAGCCGGCGAGCAGGGAGACGAGATCGACGGCCGACGCCACGCCGAAGGCGACGAGGAGCGGGGGGAGCGCGGCGGCCCTCGTGCTCAGCCCGCGCGGTACGGCGTCCGCGCCGGGCTGGGTCATACGGCGCGCTCCGCCACGACGGCGGGCTCGGCGGTCGTGGCCGCCTTGGGCTGCGGCTGCCAGCCCGGGCCGCGGAAGATCCGCCCGGCCCGCTCGCGCCAGGTGCGGGCGGCCCGCACGTCGCGGGCGATGGCGGCGTACTCGTGGGTGGCGACGCGCAGCGGGTTGAAGGTGGAGATGTTCTTGGTGAGGCCGAACACGGGCCGCTCGGTCTCGGCCGTGAACGAGCCGAACATCCGGTCCCAGATGATCAGGATCCCGCCGAAGTTCCGGTCCAGATATCCGCCCTGGGAGGCGTGGTGCACCCGGTGGTGGGAGGGAGTGTTGAGCACGTACTCGAACGGCCGGGGCAGCTTGCCGACCCGCTCGGTGTGCACCCAGAACTGGTAGACGAGGTTCGCCGACGAGCAGAACGCGAGCACCGCGGGATGCACGCCGAGCGCGATGAGCGGCACGTAGAAGGGCCACACGGTCCAGGTCGTCCAGGGCTGGCGCAGCGCGGTGGTGAGGTTGAACCTGCGGCTGGAGTGGTGCACCACGTGGCAGGCCCACAGGATGCGGATGACGTGGTGGCCGCGGTGCGACCAGTAGTAGAAGAAGTCCTGCCCGAGCAGCATCAGCGGCACGGTCCACCACAGAACCGGGATGGCGAGCGGCGTCAGGGCGTAGACGGCCGAATAAATCGCCACGATCGGAATCTTCCACAAAGCGTCGAAGACCAGACTGCCGAGCCCCATGCCGACGCTGGTGGCGGCGTCCTTCGTCTCGTACCCGGCGGCGTCCTCGTCCGGATGGAGCCGGTAGCTCACCATCTCGATGACGGTGAGCAGCACGAAGGCGGGTATCGACCACAGCACGACATCGGGCAGGTTCGGCGACATGCCTGCACCGTAGGGGCGGGGTGGCAGGTCCGGCTAGATGTTGTTACCGACAAGTATGCGAGACGTGTTGTCAGCAGGCTTTGGTGAGTTCTGCCAAGGGGGTGCGGCGGGCGCGGCGTACGATCGCGGACACCGGTGCGCTCACGGGGGAGGCAACTGCCGTGCCAGGACTGGAAGTTGTGATGTTGCGGCTGGCCGGCACGGTGGTGTCGGCGGCCGCGAAGGCCGTCCTGGCCCCGAGGCCGGGCGCGGGGCTGGTGCCCGCGCCGCTGCGCCCGCTCCCGAAGACGGCATCGCCGGACCGCCTCGCGAAGGTGCTGGGGCAGCGGCTCACCGAGGCGTACGGCTCACTCCCCGAGCACGAGCGGACGGCGGCCGTCGACGCGGTGCGGGACGGCTTCACGGCGGCGGGCGAGCTCGACGCGGAGCGCCTGTTCGCGCTGGCCCTGGACCCCGACCGCCTCGCCGCCGAACTGCGCCGCCCGCATCCGGGCCCCGGTGAGTCCCTCTACGAGGAGCTCCTGACCCTTTGCTGCGCGCACTGCGTCGAACAGCTCACCGCGCATCCGTCCTTCGCCGCGCGGGCGGCCGTGAAGCAGGCCAGATCGGCGGACGCCGCACGCGAACTGATCGAGGACGTGCGCGACCGGGTGGGCCCGCGCCCCGAGGCGGCCGCGCTCGCCTTCGAGGAGAAGTACGCGCGGTATGTGGAGCAGACGCACAGCCGCCTCGAACTGTTCGGCCTCACCCTCGGGCGGTCGGCGAGCGAGTGGCCGCTGGACACCGCGTACATCGGCCTGGCGGTCAGCGGTGAACCCCGCCAGGCGGTGGGCCTGCCGCACGCCAGGGTGGCCACGGTGAGCGCGGAGCAGGCCCTCGCGGGCACGGACCGGCTGCTGTTGCGGGGCCCGGCGGGTTCGGGCAAGTCGACGCTGGTGCAGTGGCTGGCGCTGAACGCGGCCCGCAGGTCGTTCGGGGCGGAACTGGCCGACTGGAACCGGTGCGTTCCCTTCGTCCTGCGCCTCCGGGCCTTCACGGCGGCGGAATCCCTCCCGCTGCCCCAGGAGTTCCTGCGGGCGGCCGGGGTGCCGCTGTCCCCCGCGCCCGGCTGGGCCGAGTCGCTCCTGGCCGAGGGCCGGGCGCTGATCCTGGTGGACGGCGTGGACGAGGTGCCGATGCGGCTGCGAGCCCGCACGGAGGCCTGGCTGAAGTCGCTGGTCACGGCCTTCCCTCGGGCCCGGTACGTGGTGACGACCCGGCCCTCCGCGGTGTCGGAGGACTGGCTGGCAGGGCGCGGCTTCGTGGCGCACTCGCTGCTGCCGATGGAGCGGGAGGACGTGCGCGCCTTCGTGGCGCACTGGCACGACTCGGCGCGGCTCGCCTGCCCGGCGCCCGACGAGCGGGCCCGCCTGGACGCGTACGAGCAGTCCCTGCTCACCGCGGTGAGCTCCCGCCGCGACTTGGGGCGGCTCGCCACCAACCCGCTGATGTGCGCGCTGCTGTGCGCCCTGAACCGGGACCGCCGCATGCAACTCCCGCGCGCCCGCAAGGAGTTGTACGACGCGGCGCTCGACATGCTGCTCGTGCGGCGCGACACCGAGCGGGAGATCACCGGCGTCGAGGGCGTCACCCTCACCCGGGACGAGCAGACGGCCCTGCTCCAGCGGCTCGCGTACTGACTGATCCGCAACGGCCTCACGGAGGCCGCCCGGGACGAGGCCGCGGAGATGGTCACGGAGTGGCTGTCCGCGATGCCGCAGGTCACCGGCGCGCCGGACCAGGTCTTCGCCCACCTCCTGATCCGCAGCGGCCTGCTCCGCGAGCCGATGCCGGGCGCGGTGGGCTTCGTCCACCGGACGTTCCAGGACTACCTGGGCGCGAAGGCGGCGGTGGAGGAGCGGGACTTCGGGGTGCTCGTACGCAACGCGCACGACGACACGTGGGACGACGTGGTGCGGATGGCCGTGGGCCATGCCCGGGTGGTCGAACGAGCCCGCCTGCTACGGCAGTTGATGCGCCGAGCCGACCACGCACCCCGCCTCCGGCACCGTCTTGTGCTGCTGGCGGCAGCCTGCCTGGAGCATGCGCCGGAGCTGGATCCTGCGGTGCGGGCCGATGTGGAGGAGCGGGCTCGGGAGTCCCCTGCTCCCGCTGGACGGTATGGCCCTTACCCTGACCGGCGACACGCCCCTCACCGGCGAGGAACTCTTCCCGCCCGAGCGGATCATCCGCCACCCCTCCTGACCCTCAACCCCCCACCGCCCCCAACAACACCCCCGCCCCATAAGTAACCCCCATGGCCACCGCGCCCCCACCCACATTCCGCACGACCGCTCGACCCACCGGGGCCGCGCCCAGGCGGGCGCTCCACCAGCCCGTCAGGGCCAGGGCTGCCAGGACCGAGCCGACCGTGACGTAGAGGCGGACGGAGGCCGGGGGCAGCACGATCGCCAGCAACGGCAGCAGGGCGCCTGCCGTGAAGGCGAAGAAGCTGGCCCAGGCCGCGTGCCAGGGGTTGGTCAGGTCGTCCGGGTTGATGCCCAGCTCGACGCTGGCGTGCGCGCGCAGGGCGTCGCGTTCGGTGAGCTGGACCGCCGCCTCGCGGGCCACCTCCTCGCTGAGCCCGCGCTCCGCCAAAAGCCCGGTCAGCTCGGCCAGTTCGGCCTCGGGGGACTCCTTCAGCTCGCGGCGTTCCGTCGCGAGCGCGGCCTTCTCCGAGTCGCGCTGGGTGGAGACGGAGACGTACTCGCCGGCCGCCATCGACATGGAACCGGCGAGCAGTCCGGCCAGGCCCGCCGTCAGGAGGGCCGAGCGGTCGTCCGTCGCGCCGGCCACGCCGACGACGAGACCGGCGGTGGACACGATGCCGTCATTGGCCCCCAGGACCGCGGCCCGCAGCCAGTTGAGCCGCGAGCCGAGGGCCCCGTCGTGCGCCTCGTCGTGCTGGTCTGTTGAGCTCATGCGGGGAGGGTCTCACCCCTCCTGTCACCACACGCGCACCGACCCACCCAGCGCGAACGCCGGGCTCGACGCCTCGGCCGGGATCTCCTTCAGCGGCTCGGCGATCTCGGCGACCGTGGGGCCGACCCGGGCCGCGACCTTGTCGAGGGAAGGCAGGTCGAAGCCGTAGACGCGGGCCGCGTTGCCGCCGACCATCGCGGCGACCTCGTCCCTCGGCAGGCCCGCGTAGGCGATCCGCAGGCCCTCCCGGGAGAACGGGGTCGTGCCCTCGTCGTGCGGGTAGTCGCTGCCCCACATGATCTTGTCGAGGCCGATCCGGTCCCGCAGCGGCACCTCGTGCGGCCGCATGAAGCTCGCGCCGACGAAGCAGTTGTCCCGCCAGACCTGGGACGGGCCCTTGCCCATGGACTCGGCGAGGCCCGCGCCGAACTTGGACTCCGCCGTGGACGCCTTCGTCGCGGCCGCCACCAGCCGGTCGTGGTAGTAGTCCAGCATGTCCAGGACACCGGGAATCCAGCCCGAGCCCTGCTCGGTGAGGATGAGCTTCAGCGACGGATGGCGGTTGAAGGCGCCGCCGAAGATCAGGTGCCACAGCGCCCGGTGCGAGAACCACGTCGTCTCCACCATGAACACCGCCCGGGCCGCCGGATCCTCCCCCAGCGGCGGGGATGCGGACCCGCCGTGGTGGTTGACCGGTACGTCCAGTTCCGCACAGACCGCCCATATGGGGTCGTACGCGTCGGAGTAGAGCTCGGGGACTCCCGAGCCCGGCGGCGCGCCCGGCAGCAGGATGCCGCCGGTCAGGCCCGCCTCCTTGGACCGGCGGATCTCCCGTACCGCCTCGTCGACGTCGTTCAGGAGGATCTGCGCGACGCCCGCCCGGCGGCCCGGCGCCTCGGCGCAGAAGTCCGCCAGCCAGCGGTTGTGGGCGCGCAGGCCCGCCCAGCGCTGCTCGAACTCCTCGCGGGTCGGCGCGGGCGCCATGAGGGACGCGGAGGGGAAGAACGGCGGGATCGTGTTCGGGAAGACGACCTCCGCCACGATGCCGTCCGCCTCCAGGTCGGCCACCCGGCGGGCCGAGTTCCAGTTGCGGTCGGCGGTGTCCGCCATCAGGTCCTCGTACGGGTTGACGTAGGTCGCCGCCCACGCGTCGAAGGCCTCGTGGTGCTTGGATTCCAGATACGGGCGGTAGTCCAGGAGGTCGGCCCCGGCGTGGCAGTCCGCCGAGATGACGGTGTAGCGCTCGCTCATTGCGACACCCCCAGGACCGGGAAGTCGTGTTCCGTGAGCCAGTGCCGGCCCACCTCGCGCGACCTCGCCCACGACGCCTCGACCGCCAACTGGTCGTCGGGCTGGCCGAGTTCGGCGGGGGTCGGCCCGATCCGGCGGGCGATCGGGGCCAGCTTCTCAGTGTCGAAGCCGAAGACCTCGGCCGCCGCCAGGCCCAGCATGCGCCGGGTCTCGCTCACCGGAATGTCGTGGAAGGTGTTGCGCAGCCACTCGCGGGTGTGGGGCCAGGTCCCTTCCGGGTGCGGGAAGTCGGAGCCCCACAGGATGTTGTCGACGCCGATCTCGTAGCGCTGGGCGAGCTCGCGGCGCTTGGTGTTGGTGGCGCAGATGAAGAGCTGCCGGTCGAGGTACTCGCTCGGCGGGCGCTTCAGCTCGGCGAACGGCGACAGCTTCTTGCCGCCGTGCGCGCCGAGATAGAGGCGGTCCATGAACCACAGCAGGTTCGGCAGCCACCAGCAGCCCGACTCCGCCACCCCGAACTTCAGCCCCGGATGCCGCTCGAAGACACCGGACCAGAGCAGGAACCAGAGGGGCCTGGCGGGCCAGAACGTCACCTCGGAGACGTAGATGCCCAGGTGGTCGCCGTACTCGTGGCGGGGGGCCGCACCCGAGTGGGTCACGAGCGGCATCCCGGTCTCGGCGGCCGCAGCCCACACCGGGTCGTAGCGACGGTCGTGGTACGGGGCCCGGTCCACCCACATCGAGGGGATCATCAGCGCGCCGAGCCCGGACGCCCTGGCCCGGTGGATCTCGGCGACGACCCGGTCGACCTCGCCGGTGACGGGCAGCAGGGCGACCCCGCAGTGCCGTTCGGGGTTCTGCCCGACGAATTCGGCGAGCCAGCGGTTGTGCGCCTGGGCGCCCGCCATGCCGAGCTCGGGGTCCTGGTCGCCGGAGAGACCGAGGCCCACGCCGAAGGGCGCGGCGGTCTGGCTGTCGACGGCGTCCGCGTCGGGGAAGACGACCTCGGCGGCCACCCCGTCGCCGTCGAGCTCCTTGAGCCGCTGCACCGCGTCCCAACCGCCGCGCAGGCCTTCCTCGTTCTCGCTGAACCACTTGTCGGCGAACGCCTCGTTGCGCACGCCGAGCCGGGTCATCTCCTCGCGGCGGCGGTCGCGCCCCGCGAGGAAGTCGTCGAAGTCCCGGTGGAACCGGGCGTCCAGATAGGGCCGGTACCGCTCGGTGGGCAGCCCGGCGTGGCAGTCGGAGGAGATGATCAGGTACGGGTCGTTCTGCGCTGTCTTCTGTGCCGTCCTCTGTGCTGTCATCGCACGTCCCTCGTCAGTCCAGAATGAAGCTTTCCAGGTACGCCGGGTTCGCCCGGTCGAGCATGGCCTGCGACCGCGCTCTGATCTGCCGGTCGCTGTGCTCGCTCGCGGGCAGCATCCAGAACCGGTCGGCGCGGATCCCGTCGACGACCTCGGCGGCCACGTCCTCGACCGGCGTGAACTCGATCTCCTGGCCGGCCGCCTTCATCGCCGCCTCCCACTGGTCGAGGCTGCGGTACGGGGTCCGGCGCGGCCGCTCCTTGGCGTACCGCTCGGGGCGGTTGCGGTGCGACTCCCACAGTCCGGTGCGCAGCATGTGCGGTCCGGGGAAGAGCACCGAGGCGCCGACCGCCACGCCCTCCGCCTTCAGGTGCGCGTACAGGGACTCGGTCATCGTGACGACGGCCGACTTGGTGATGGCGTACACGGACGCGGTCGGCAGCGGGGCGATCCCGCCGTCGCTGGACGAGGTGTTGACGACCCTGCCCGGCTCGCCGCCCGCGATCATGCGGGGCACGAAGGCCTGGATGCCGTGGAAGACGCCCCACACATTGACCGCGAAGGCCCACTTCCAGTCGTTGACCTCGTGCTCCCACATGCGGCCCTCGGCGCCGGAGCCGACGCCCGCGTTGTTGCAGAGCACGTGCACGGCCCCGAAGGTCTCGTACGCGGCGTCCGCCAGCGCGATCACGGAGTCCCGCTCGCTGACGTCGACCGTGCGGGCGAGCACCTGTGCCCCGTCCTCGCGCAGCTGCCCGGCGGCCTTCTCCAGGGCGCCCTCCTCGACGTCGGCGAGGACGACCTTGAGCCCCTCGGCGGCGAACCGCCGGGCCATCGCAAGACCGATCCCGCTCGCCGCACCGGTGACGACGGCGACCTGCCCCTGCCTGAGCTCCATGGTCAGACGCTCCCCTCGGGCGGCCCGTCGAGGATCTGCTGGGGGTCGTCGTAGCGCTGGTGGATGTACGGCAACAGGGCCTGCGCGCTGACCCGTTCGGCCACCCTGCCCTTCTGGTCGGTGGTCTTCTCGCCGATGCTGATCTCGACGACGCGGCGCACCGGAAGATCGGCGACGGGGTCGTACATCGACTCGCGAAGGACCACGTCGCCGGTGATCTTCTCCAGCTTGCGCACCTTCTCGTTGCGTACGCAGTGGACGAGGACGGGGTCGGCGTCGAAGCCCTCGCCGTCCACGGCCGGGAGGAACTTGAAGTAGAAGTCGGTCTTCTGGGTCGGCTCGGGCAGCGGCAGCGCGCCCTCGACGGCGCCGCGCACTTCCACGAACGCGATCCCGTGCCGGGCGAGCGAGGCCTTCACGACCAGCCCGTCGCGCTCGACGAGCACCTCGCCGAGCTTCTTCGGCTCGCCGAACACCTCGCGTCCGCCGATCAGGGCCCGCTCGTGCGTCATCGGCATGACCAGCGGATACCAGCCCTCCTGCCCGTCGTGCACGGCGGCGACCGCCACCGAGCCCGCGCCGAGCGGATAGCCGGGCAGGTCGACCTTGCTGATGTTGGCCCGCACCAGCGGGCGTTCGGCGGGCTTGAGCGGCGGCGGCAGCACGGCCGCGACCGCGTCGGGGTCGCTCTCCCAGACCGCCACCACGCCGGTCGACCAGATGTCGGGGAGTGTGGAACTCGCGGTGCGCGCCGCCTGGATCTCGGCCTCGGTGCGCGCCCCGTACCGTACGCGTGCCATGTCGTACCACCCTTCGCAGGCTGTTCTCCGCCGGTCCCTTCCGGGGCCTGTAACACAGTTACACCGCGGCCGATGAAGGGTAAAGACCCCTGCACGCAACGGAATTGATGGAGAGTCAGATATGGCGCGCACGTCACTCACCCGCGAGGAGGTCCTTGCCGCGGCCGGATCCCTGGTCAGACAGCACGGCCCGGCCGCCCTCACGATGCGGAAGCTCGCGGCGGAGCTGGGCACCGCGGTCACCTCGATCTACTGGCACGTCGGCAACCGCGAGTCCCTCCTGGACGCGCTCGTCGAGCGCACCGTCGAGGAACTGGGCGAGATCAGACCGCGCGGGCGCACGCCGGCCGCGCGCGTCGTGTCGGTGGCCCGCACCCTGCGCCGCGAGCTGCGCGCGCGCCCGCACCTGATCGCGATGGTCCACGAACGCGGCCTCACCGAGCGGATGTTCCTGCCCGCCCAGGAGGCGCTGGTCCACGAGATGCACGCGGCGGGCCTGCGCGGGGCCCGGGCGGCGCAGGCGGTGCGGGCGATCCAGTTCCAGGTGGTGGGGTACGTCCTGGTGGAGCGCAACCGGGAGCGCGCGCCGGTGCAGCGCCCGGCGGAGGGGGAGCTGTGGGACAGTGCGGCGGCTGAACAGGACCCTGCGCTGGCGCGTGCGCTCGGCTCTGCGGTGGATCAGGACAGGCTGTTCACCTCCTCGGTACGGGCGCTCGTGGCGGGGCTGCTCTCGGGGGCCCCGGGCTGAGCACCCTGCGGTGCGGCTCCCTCGCGGGGTCCGAGGGCACTGAGCAGGCTGAAACCAGGGGCAGTTGGCGGCGCTCGACCTGCGGCGGACGGCATCACCGGAGCCCGTACCCGACCGGGGCCGGGCCGGAGTGTCAGTGCGGACCCGTATTCTCTGTGACCATGCTCGACGACCTGACGACAGCAGCGACGTGGCCGGCCGCCTACCCACCGGGGTACGCGGTCGTCGACGTGGAGACCACCGGCCTCGCCCGCGACGACCGGATAATCTCGGCTGCCGTCTACCGGCTGGACGCGCAGGGCAACGTCGAGGACCACTGGTACACGCTGGTCAACCCCGAGCGCGACCCGGGGCCGGTGTGGATCCACGGGCTGACCAGTGACGTCCTGGAAGGGGCGCCGCTCTTCCCGGAGATCGCCGAGGAGTTCGCGGCCCGGCTCGACGGGCGGGTCCTGGTCGCGCACAACGCGATCTTCGACTGGCAGATGATCGCGCGCGAGTACGCGCGGGCCGAGCGCACCGCGCCGGTCAAGCAGCGGCTGTGCACCATCGCGCTGTCCAAGGAGCTCGCACTGCCGCTGCCCAACCACAAACTGGAGTCGCTCGCCGCGCACTACGGCGTCGTGCAGCAGCGCGCGCACCACGCCCTGGACGACGCGCGGGTGCTCGCCGAGGCGTTCCGGCCCAGCCTGCACGCGGCCGCGGCCGGCGGGGTGCGCCTCCCGCTGCTCGAATGCCGCCCGCTCACCGAGTGGACGGACTCCCCGGCGACCCCCCGCATCGGCTACCAGGCCTCCTACCGCGGCGGCTCGGCCACCTGGCGGGCCTCGCGCAAGCGCCCCGCCTGCCCGCACCCCAACCCCGGCCGCTACGAGCCGGACCGGCCGCTGAAGCAGGGCATGCGGGTGGCGTTCTCCGGCGACACCTCCGTCGACCGGGAGCTCCTGGAGGACCGGGCGATCGAGGCGGGGCTGCACGTGGCGACCAGCGTCTCGCGCCTCACCAGCCTCCTGGTCACCAACGATCCGGACTCGGCGACGTCCAAGACCGTCAAGGCGAAGTCGTTCGGCACGCCGGTCGTCGACGAGGCCGCCTTCACCCAGCTCCTGCGGGACGTGACACCGGCAGACGGGTGAGTGCCGGGCGCGGCGCCCACCGTGTGCGCCGCGCACGCCTCACCCTGTGGCGCATGGCACGTTGCGAGGTCTGCGGAAACGACTACGGGATGTCCTTCGAGGTGCACGCGCAGGGCGCGGTGCACGTCTTCGACTGCTTCTCGTGCGCCATCCACCGCATGGCGCCCATCTGTGAACACTGCCGGGTCCAGATCATCGGCCAGGGCGTCGAGGTCGAGGGCGCGTGGTACTGCGGAGCGCACTGCGCCCGCGCGGACGGAAAGGTGGGCATCGTCGACAAGGTCTGACCTCCCCCCTCCTCCCGCCACCCGGCCTCCCGCCACCCCACTCGGAGCACCCCGTGGCCCGAGTTGTACGGTCATGGGGTGTACCGCTTCCTGTTGTCCCGGCAGTGGGTGCTCGTCACCCTTCTGGCCCTCGCTCTCATCCCCACGATGATCGAGCTGGGTTTCTGGCAGCTGCACCGCCACGAGCACAAGGTCGCCCAGAACACGCTGATCGCCGACAACCTCAAGGCGAAGCCGGTCCCGGTGACCGACCTCACCTCGCCGGGCCACACCGTCCCGCGGTCGGACTACTGGCGCCAGGTCAGCGCGACCGGCACCTGGGACACCGCGCACGAGGTCGTCGTACGGCGCAGGACCGCGGCCGACGGCCGGGTCGGCTACCACGTGCTCACCCCGTTCGTCCTCGCGGGCGGCCCGACCGTGATGGTCAACCGGGGCTGGATCGCCGACAACGGCAACCAGATGGACTTCCCGAAGATCCCCGCGCCGCCCGCCGGCAAGGTCACGATCACCGGCCGCCTGATGGCCGACCAGACGACCGCGGCCAGCGGCATCAAGGACGTCAAGGGCCTGCCGCCCCGCCAGGTCATGCTGATCAGCAGCGCCCAGCAGGCCAAGGCGCTCGGCCGCACCGTGCTCGGCGGCTACATCGAGCAGACCGCCCCCGAGTCGCCCGACAACTCCCCCGAGCTGATCCCGGCCCCCGACGACAGCTCGATCGGCCCGCACATGGCGTACGCCGTTCAGTGGTGGCTCTTCTCGGCCGCCGTGCCGGTCGGCTGGTTCATCCTCGTACGGCGTGAGAAGCAGGACCGCGAGGAGGCGGCGGCCGCGCCCGTAGAGGCGCCCGAACCCGCCGCTGCTTAGCAAGGTGACCGGCCGGGAACACGCCATGGCGTGACACAACGTACTCAGCGCATCGAGGACTACGCCCTCATCGGCGATCTGCAGACCGCGGCTCTGGTCGGCCGGGACGGATCGGTCGACTGGCTCTGTCTGCCCCGCTTCGACTCCGCCGCCTGCTTCGCGGCGCTGCTCGGTGACGAGAACAACGGCCACTGGCGGATCGCCCCGGCCGAGGTGGGCCATTTCGGACAGTGCGACCGGCGCGCCTATCTGGGCGACTCACTCATCCTGGAGACGTTCTGGGAGACCCGCACCGGCACGGTGAAGGTCGTCGACTTCATGCCGCAGCGCGACCAGGCCCCCGATGTCGTGCGCATCGTGGAGGGCCTGAGCGGCACCGTCGAGATGGACTCGGTCCTGCGGCTGCGCTTCGACTACGGCCATGTGGTGCCCTGGATGCGGCGCGCGGACGGGCACCGGGTGGCGATCGCGGGCCCCGACTCGGTGTGGCTGCGCAGCGAGCCCGAGGTCAAGACGTGGGGCCAGCACATGAGTACGCGCTCCTCGTTCACGGTCGGTGAGGGGGAGAAGGTCGCCTTCGTCCTCACCTGGCACGCCTCCCACCAGCCGCGCCCCGACCTCTGCGACCCGCACGAGGCCCTGGAACAGTCGGTGGCGGACTGGCAGGAATGGGCGGGCCGCTGCCAGTACCAGGGCCCCTACCGGGAAGCGGTGATCCGCTCCCTGATCACCCTCAAGGCCCTCACCTACGCCCCCACCGGCGGCATCGTGGCGGCCGCCACCACCTCGCTGCCGGAGGAGATCGGGGGCGTACGGAACTGGGACTACCGCTACTGCTGGCTGCGCGACTCCACTCTCACCCTGGAGGCGCTCCTTTCGGCCGGCTATCTGGAGGAGGCCGCCCACTGGCGGGACTGGCTGCTTCGCGCCGTCGCCGGCGACCCGGCCGACCTCCAGATCATGTACGGGCTCGCGGGCGAGCGCAGGCTCCCCGAGACCGAACTCCCCTGGCTGAAGGGGCACTTGGGGTCCACACCGGTACGGATCGGCAACGCGGCCGTCGACCAGCTCCAGCTCGATGTGTACGGCGAGGTCGTCGACTCGCTGTTCCTGGCGCGCGAGGCGGGCCTCAAGAGCGAGTCGCACGCCTGGAACATCCAGCTCAGCCTGCTCGGCTTCCTGGAGGAGCGGTGGCGCGAGCCGGACGAGGGGCTGTGGGAGGTGCGCGGGCCGCGCCGTCACTTCGTCCACTCGAAGGTCATGGCGTGGGTGGCCGCGGACCGTGCGGTACGCACCCTGGAGGCCGAACCGAAGCTGCGCGGCGCCGCCGCACGCTGGCGCAAGATGCGCGACGAGGTGCACAAGGAGGTGTGCGAGAAGGGCTTCGACCCGGTCCGCAACACCTTCACGCAGGCGTACGGCTCGACGGAGCTGGACGCGGCGACGCTGCTCATCCCCCGGGTCGGCTTCCTGCCGCCGGACGACCCGCGGGTGGTGGGCACGGTCGACGCGGTGCGCGAGGAACTCGGCGTGAACGGCTTCGTACGCCGCTACAGCACGGACGGCACGACCGTGGACGGCTTGCCCGGCGACGAGGGAACGTTCCTGGTGTGCTCGTTCTGGCTGGCGGACGCGCTGCGCCTGACCGGCCGCGAGGACGAGGCCCGGGAACTCTTCGAGCGGCTCCTGGACCTGCGCAACGACGTGGGGCTGCTCGCCGAGGAGTACGACCCGGTGGGTGAGCGCCAGCTCGGCAACTTCCCGCAGGCCTTCAGCCACATCGGCCTGGTCGCGACCGCCTGCGCGCTGGAGTGCGGGGACGAGGCAGGATAGGCGCATGGATCTTGGACTGAAGGACCGTGTGTACGTCGTCACCGGGGCTTCGCGGGGCCTCGGTCTCGCGTCCGCCCGCGCGCTCGTCGCGGACGGCGCGAAGGTGCTGATCACCGCCCGCGACGAGAAGACGCTGAAGGAGGCCGCCACCGAACTCGGCCCCGGCGCCCTGCCGGTGACCTCCGACAACGCCGACCCGGCAGCGGCGGCGCGGCTGGTCGCCACCGCCCGCGAGCACTTCGGGCGCTTCGACGGCGTGCTGATCAGCGTGGGCGGCCCGGCGCCGGGCTTCGTCGCGGACAACACCGACGAGCAGTGGCAGTCGGCCTTCGACACCGTGTTCCTCGGCGCTGTCCGCATCGCCCGCGCGGCGGCCGACGAGCTCGACGAGGGTGGCGTGATCGGCTTCGTCCTGTCGGCCTCGGTCCACGAACCGATCCCCGGCCTGACCATTTCCAACGGCCTCCGCCCGGGCCTGGCGGGCTTCGCCAAGTCACTGGCCGACGAGCTGGGCCCGCGCGGAATCCGGGTCGTGGGACTGCTCCCCTCCCGCATCGACACGGACCGGGTCCGCCAGCTCGACGAGCTCTCCGGCGACGCGGAGGCGACCCGGGCGGCCAACGAGTCCCGCATCCCGCTGCGCCGCTACGGCACCCCGGAGGAGTTCGGCCGCACGGCCGCGTTCCTCCTCTCACCGGCGGCGTCGTACCTGACCGGCGTGATGCTCCCGGTGGACGGCGGGGCGCGACACGGGTTCTGAGCGCCCGGGGCCCATTACCCGGTGGGCCCCCGCTCCCCCGCCCCGGATCGCGCAGTTCCCGGCGCCCCTGGCAGAGTTGTTCTTCGCGGGGTGCCAGGCATACCCAGCCTGGCCGGTGGCTTGCGTGCCGCCCATGCGGGCATACCCAGCCCGTCATGGGGGGTCCCCCTGGCCCTTGAGGCCTTGGGGGAGATTGAGGACGAGCGCCCTTCAGAGGCGCGAACGGGGTCTGGGGCGGAGCACCAGGAGTCCTGCTCAGCCCACCCACACCCCCGGAGGGTCCAGGGAAGGGGCGGGGTGGGGAAGGGCCTCCCGGCGTCAGCTCACACGCCGCGCCCGATGCTTGACCGCCCGCAGCCGAACCTCCGCCGGCAGCGAGGCAAGCCCCGCAGAGTCACGGGCGTGAGCCAGCGACTCACCCTCCAGACGGGCCAGCGCCCCCGCCGGCTCGGCATGCGCCTCCAGGAGAAGCTCCACCCGCGCCGACGGGGCAGAGCGCCGGCCGCCCAGGACGACCGCCGCCCGGGACACCCCGTCAAGCCCCTCCGCCTCTCCCGCGAGCACCGCCTCCAGCGCCCGCCCCCGCAGCAACGCCCCCTCCCCGTCCCCGGAGTCGACCAGGACCTCGGCGAGCCGGGCCCGGCGCAGCTGGGCGAGCAGCCACCACAGGGCGAGCAGCACGATCAGCGCCAGCGCGGCGATGACGACCGGCCACCACCAGCCCTGGTCGTTCCAGTGGTCCCGGCGCGAACGGCTCAGGAGTACGTCGGTCTTGCCGTGCCAGGGCCACCAGGACGGCACGTCGAGCCCGAACCCGGCGGCCAGCACCGCGCCGCCCGCGAGGAACAGCACAAGTCCCGCGAGGCCGAGCAGTGCCCGGTTGACCGTCCTCAGCATGGCTCAGCCCTTCCGTACCGGACGGCTCACGTGGACCGCGAGCCCGGGCGGCCCGGCCAGGCCGAGCTCCCGGATGCCCGCACCCAGCGCCGCGTCCAAGTCGGCCCGTACGTCGTCGAGTTCGCGGAAGTGCGACAGGGCACGCACCACGACCCGGGTGCGCCCCATGCGGACCCGGACCGACTGGATGCCGGCCACCTCCATGGCCCGGTCGCGCAGCACGAGCGCCGCCGCGGCCCGGTCGAGCCCGGCGCGTACGGCTGCGGATTCGCGCCGCATCGGCAGGATGCCGCGCAGCCCCGGGGTGACGGCGAGCACGATCAGCCAGGCGCCGAGCAGCGCGACGGCCCCCGCGCCCGCGAGCACCGCCACGTCGTCGACGGGGTGCTCCGCCAGCCAGTCGGCGAGCCCGACCCGCCAGCGCATCGCGGGGCGGTGGGCGCGTACGGCGGCGATGTCGTAGAGGAGGAGCCCGGCCGCGGCAAGCACCGCCAGGGCTAGCAGTCCGGCAGGAATCCGGCGCACCGACCAGAAGCGTCCGGCCTTGCCACCCTCGCCCTCCGCGAGAACGGGCACGGCGTCATAGTCGGCGGCCGACACCGACTGGTCGAGGCCCGGGGCCCCGGCGGCGGCCGCCGGATCGGGGCTCTGCTCGATCACGGGCAGACGCTGCGTGCTGTTGTCGCCTTCGTGCGGCTGGCTCATCGGATCCTCCCCCGGTCCGCCGCGCCCGCGTCCGCCGCGTGCAGACGCTCGATCTGCACCGCCACCTCGGGCACCTCCATCCCCGCCAACGCTTTTACCCGTTCGGCGACTTGGCGACGCACCGCGCGGCACTGGCCGCCGAGATCGCCGGGGTAGCCCAGCTCGACGCTGACCCGTACCCGGGCGGACTCCTGGTGCACGACGACGGTGGCACGCGGCGGGGCGCCGCCCTCGGGGATCTCGTCGAGCGCCTCTCTGGCCGCCTGGGCGGCGATCTTCGCGACGACCCGGTCGGCGATCCGGGTGGCACCGCGCTCGGCGGGCTCGATCCGTCCGGCCACCGCCATGGGTCAGCGCCGCCGGTCGCCGCGGTCGCGGGGTCGGAAGAAGTCGCCGGGTTCGAGGTCGCCCTCCAGGAACCGGCCCACTACGAAGCCGATCGCGCCGAGCGCCGCGACCAGCAGGAAGGCCCCGAAGCCGCCGAAGTATCCGGCGAAGCCGAGTGCCATGCCGGCCATCAAGCCAACCACCGCCATGCTCATGCCGAGCTCCTCGGTCCAGTACGTTCGGATGGATCAGTACGTTCCGACAGACGGCGCCTACTGAAGCCGGGACTCCGGCTCCTCGTCCTCCTCGTCGGGCAGCTTCACATCACTCACCGCGATGTTGACCTCGACGACTTCGAGGCCGGTCATCCGCTCGACCGCGGAGATGACGTTCTCGCGCACATCGCGGGCCACGTCGGCGATGGACACCCCGTAGTCGACGACGATTTCGAGGTCGAGCGCGGTCTGCACCTCGCCCACCTCGGCCTTCACCCCGCGCGTGACGGCCGATTTGCCGCCGGGCACCCGGTCCCTGACCGCGCCGAACGTACGGGAGAGGCCGCTGCCCATGGCGTGCACGCCCACGACGTCGCGGGCGGCGAGCCCGGCGATCTTCTCGACCACACCGTCGGCGATGGTGGTGCGGCCGCGCCCCGCCGGATCGCCGCCACCGCGCCTGGTGACGGACGCCTTCTTGAACTGCTCGGCCGTTTCGCCCGCCGGGTCATTCGCGGGTGTACCGGGCCGGTTGCGCTGTGCGGTGTCGCTCATGACCGTGTGTCCCTTCGCCCTTGGACTCCATTGCCCACATTAAGCGCGGTTGCCCCGACTCGCGCCCGCGATGCGGCAGGCTGGAGCAATGACGGGTGACAGTTGGAGTTCCGCGGTACGCCGGCGGCTCGGCCTGGGGCGGCTGCTCGCTCTGGGTGACGTTCAGGACGGCGCGTGGATCACCGAACGGGCGGCGGTCTCGGTGCTGAGGGCCGCGGCGGCGACGCTGCCGGGCCTGGCGGTGGCGTCCCTACGCCTAGCCCCGGCCGACCCGGAGTCCCGCCCCGAGCCTCCGGTCCCGCCCCCACCGACCGCCCTGCCCGCCGGCCCGCTCCGCATCACGGCCGAGCTGGCGGCCCTGGGCGGCCACCCGCTGCCGGAGCTGACGGCGGCCCTGCGGGAGGCCCTGTTCACCGCGGCGGACGACCGCCTGGGCCTGCCGGTCTCGGACATCGACCTGACGGTGACGTCCCTGTTGGACGCCCTCCCGGCTCCCCCACCCGGCGGCCCCCCACCGGACCCGGCCGAACCCCCGGCAGCACCAGCCGCGACAGCGGCCCTGGCAACCCCGGGAGTGGCTCACCTGACGGCGGAACTGGGCCCGCCGGTGCACACGGCAGCGGCCCACGTAAGGGTGGAACTGGCCACGACCCACCACCCCCTGGAGGTGGCAAGAGCCGTACGGGAAGCGGTGGCAAGGGCGACGCCGGAGGCGGATTCGGTGGCCGTACTGATCACATGGGCAGGCTGACACGCCGCCTCATCCAGCCCCCTCCGGCGGCACGGGCGGGGGGGAATCTTCAGCCCGTCCGCCACCATCGAGGGTGGGGATCACAATTCAGCCCGTCCGGCGGCTGAGGACGAGCGCTCTTGAGGCGCGAACGGGGGGCCTGGGGGCAGAGCCCCCAGCGCACGGTCCGCGGAACTCAGCCGAGCCCCCCGCAGGGTGCGACCAGGCTCAGTCGGAGAGCCCGGCCAAGTCGCGCAGCCGCCGAGCCTGAGCGGCACGCTCGGCAACCCGCTGCTCCTCGTAGTCCCGCCCCACCGCACCCCGCAGCAGAGCCTTCGTCTCGACCACGGCAGAACGCGGCGCAGCCAGCAGCGCGCCCGCCAAGTCCCGTACAGCGGAGTCGAGTTCCTCGACCGGGACGGCGAGGTTGGCCAGGCCGACGCGCTCGGCCTCCTCGGCGCCGACGAACCGCCCCGTCGCACAGATTTCGAGCGCGCGGGCATAGCCCACGAGCCCGACCAGCGGATGCGTACCCGTCAGGTCGGGGACGAGCCCGAGGCTGGTCTCGCGCATGGCGAACTGCACGTCCTGCGCGACGACCCGGAGGTCGCAGGCGAGGGCGAGCTGGAAGCCGGCACCGATCGCGTGCCCCTGGACGGCCGCGATCGACACGATGTCGTTGCGGCGCCACCAGGTGAACGCCTCCTGGTATGCGGCGATTTCCGCGTCGAGGTCCTCGTCGGAGCCGCGCGCGAGGTCGATGAACGAGGGCTCGCCGTCGAAGCCTTCGGGGGTGAAGGCCTGGCGGTCGAGGCCCGCGGAGAAGGACTTGCCCTCACCGCGCAGCACGACGACGCGGACGCTGCCCGGAAGCGACCGTCCGGCGTCCGCCAACGCCCGCCACAGAGCGGGAGACTGGGCGTTGCGCTTGGCCGGATTGGTCAGGGTCACCGTGGCGACCGCGTCGTCGACGGAGAGCCGGACGCCGTCCTTGTCGAATTCAACAGCTGCGGATGCGGACGTAGCCATGGAGCGCCTCCGGGTCAGTGGCCGTCATTGAATGACCGCATCGGCGGTCATTAAGTGACTGCACAGTAACCACCCGGTCGACCGCATGGCCGACCGGGTGGCCACCACCGGACCCGGTGGGCCACAGGGAGCTGTCCGAAACTGCCTCGGTCAGGCCGAGGCGGCCTTCTTGCCCCGTGTCGCTCCGCCGCGTCCACGGAGAGTGACCCCGGACTCGCTGAGCATCCGGTGTACGAATCCGTAGGACCGGCCGGTTTCCTCGGCCAGCGCCCGGATACTCGCACCGGAGTCGTACTTCTTCTTCAGGTCTGCCGCGAGCTTGTCGCGCGCGGCGCCGGTAACCCGGCTGCCCTTCTTCAGAGTCTCGGCCACCCGTGCCTCCTCATGGGAAGTGCGCTCTGGACTTCTCATGATCACCCCTTCCGGCCTTCCTGGCCACCCATTCGGCAAGGTCCGTACAACAAGCTTTGGGGCCCAGAAGGCGGCCGGACGGCGCGGAATTTCATATTCCGGCCGAGCGCGGACATAACCCGGGCCGAAAGTCGAGGCGAAGCGCCAGGTCAGCGCTGTGTTCCGGGTCACACACGAAAAAAGGCCCGCCCCACAAGGGGCGGACCTTGATCCCGCACATGACACACCGGGGTACGAGACGCACTCACTCAGATTGAGGATCACGCGTAAGCCGAATGATCCATACGGAGTGGATCAGCGGATGGATCATGCACGGAATCCCGCGCCGGAGGCGTCCGGTCAGGCGAGGGCGACCAGGTCCGCGTAGTCCGGACCCCACAGGTCCTCGACGCCGTCCGGCAGCAGGATGATCCGCTCCGGCTGGAGCGCCTCGACGGCGCCCTCGTCGTGCGTGACGAGGACGACGGCACCCTTGTAGGTGCGCAGCGCGCCGAGGATCTCCTCGCGGCTGGCCGGGTCGAGGTTGTTGGTGGGCTCGTCGAGGAGCAGCACGTTGGCGGACGACACGACGAGGGTGGCAAGGGCCAGGCGGGTCTTCTCGCCGCCGGACAGGACGCCGGCCGGCTTGTCGACGTCGTCGCCGGAGAAGAGGAACGAGCCGAGCGTCTTGCGGACCTCGACCAGGTCCAGGTCCGGCGCGGAGGAACGCATGTTCTCCAGGACGGTGCGCTCCGGGTCGAGCGTCTCGTGCTCCTGGGCGTAGTAGCCCATCTTGAGGCCGTGACCCGGGGTGACCTCGCCGGTGTCCGGCTTCTCGGCCCCGGCGAGCAGCCGCAGCAGGGTCGTCTTGCCGGCGCCGTTGAGGCCGAGGATGACGACGCGCGAGCCCTTGTCGATGGCCAGGTCGACGTCGGTGAAGATCTCCAGCGAGCCGTACGACTTCGACAGGCCCTCCGCCGTCAGCGGGGTCTTGCCGCAGGGCGCGGGCTCGGGGAAGCGCAGCTTGGCGACCTTGTCGGAGACGCGGACCGCCTCCAGGCCGGAGAGCAGGCGCTCGGCGCGCTTGGCCATGTTCTGCGCGGCGACGGTCTTGGTGGCCTTGGCGCGCATCTTGTCGGCCTGCGAGTTGAGGGCTGCGGCCTTCTTCTCGGCGTTCTGGCGCTCGCGCTTGCGGCGCTTCTCGTCGGCCTCGCGCTGCTGCTGGTAGAGCTTCCAGCCCATGTTGTAGACGTCGATCTGGGCGCGGTTGGCATCCAGATAGAAGACCTTGTTGACGACCGTCTCGACGAGGTCGACATCGTGGGAGATCACGATGAAGCCGCCGCGGTACGTCTTGAGGTAGTCCCGCAGCCAGACGATGGAGTCGGCGTCGAGGTGGTTGGTCGGCTCGTCGAGGAGCAGGGTGTCGGCATCCGAGAAGAGGATGCGGGCGAGCTCGATACGGCGGCGCTGACCGCCGGAGAGCGTATGCAGCGGCTGGCCGAGCACCCGGTCGGGCAGGCCGAGGGCGGCGGCGATGGTGGCGGCCTCGGCCTCGGCGGCGTACCCGCCCTTGGTCAGAAACTCGGTCTCCAGGCGCTCGTACTTCTTCATCGCCTTCTCGCGCGTGGCGCCCTTGCCGTTCGCCATGCGATCCTCGTTCTCGCGCATCTTGCGCAGGACTTCGTCGAGGCCGCGGGCGGAGAGGACGCGGTCGCGGGCGAGGACGTCGAGGTCGCCGGTGCGCGGGTCCTGCGGCAGATAGCCGACCTCGCCGGACCGCGTGATGGTGCCGGCGGCCGGGATGCCCTCGCCGGCCAGGCACTTGGTGAGGGTGGTCTTGCCGGCTCCGTTGCGGCCGACCAGGCCGATGCGGTCGCCCTTGGCGACGCGGAAGTTCGCGGACTCGATGAGGACTCGGGCGCCGGCGCGCAGCTCGATGCCGGTGGCGGTGATCACGGAAAGACTCCAGGGCGGTATGGACGGCGGACGGGACGGGGGTCGCGGAGGTCGACGCCGCCTAATGCACAAGGAGAATTGCCATGGGCCAATTCTAACTGGGCCGCGCAACCCGATTTCCGCCGCGGTCCACGGGCCGCTCACCAGGGAGTTCGTTGCCCAGCGGGGTACGGCCAGGGGTGATCTTGCCGAGCCCGTCGGTGGCGGCCGGCTCCTGGCTCCAGGAGTCCCGGCCGCCACTGCCCGTAGGTGAGCACACCCACCGACGTAACAAAACGGGCGTAGCGCAATGAACCGATTGATACTCGGGGTGACTTTCCTGATACTCGGGGTGACCTTGAGCGGGCTGCCCCTCACGCCGCCCGGGTGAACAGAGAGTGGTGCGCCCATGCAGTTCGACGACGACGCCGATCTGGACACGTCCGAGGTCAACGATGTGCGCGGCAGCCGGATCCCAGGCGGCCGCGCCACGGTCGGCGGCGGAATCGTCGGCGTCATCGCGCTGCTGCTCGGCCTGTTCTTCGGCGTGGGGCCCGAGGAGCTCGGGCTCTCGTCGGGCGACACCACGCCGGGGGCGACTTCGTCGTCGCAGGCCCAGGTGAACAAGAGCTGCCGCACCGGATCGGACGCCAACACCAAGGAGGACTGCCGGATCGTCGCGGTGGTCAACAGCGTGCAGGACTACTGGGGCCAGGAGTTCCCGCGGCGCGGCGGCAAGTACTCCCCCGCCAAGACGGTCTTCTTCACCAACCGGGTCAACACGGCCTGCGGCGCGGCGAGTTCGGCCGTCGGGCCCTTCTACTGCCCGGGCGACCGGCAGGTCTATCTGGACCTCGGCTTCTTCAACGAACTGCGCACCAAGTTCGGTTCCAGCGGCGGCCCGTTCGCGCAGGCGTATGTGGTGGCGCACGAGTACGGGCACCACATCCAGAACCTGATGGGCACTCTGCAGAAGGCGCAGGACGGGCAGCAGGGCGCCAACAGCAACGCGGTGAAGGTGGAGCTGCAGGCCGACTGCTACGCCGGGGTCTGGGCTCACCACGCGACGACGACTCCCGACAAGTCGACGGGCCGCCCGCTCATCTCCAAGCTCACCGCCCAGGACATCAAGGACGGCCTGGACGCGGCGGCCGCGGTCGGCGACGACCGGATCCAGGAGAAGTTCCAGGGCCGGGTCACCCCGGAGACCTGGACGCACGGCTCGGCGCAGCAGCGCCAGCAGTGGTTCTACACCGGCTACCAGACCGGCGACATGGGCCGCTGCAACACCTTCGCGCGGTGAGTCCGGGCGCCGACGGGCGTTGTCGGTGCCGGGTGCAACACT
This sequence comes from Streptomyces mauvecolor, assembly GCF_039532965.1. Taxonomy (NCBI): domain Bacteria; kingdom Bacillati; phylum Actinomycetota; class Actinomycetes; order Kitasatosporales; family Streptomycetaceae; genus Streptomyces; species Streptomyces mauvecolor. The sequence continues at coordinate 52,854 of NZ_BAAASQ010000007.1, forward strand.
GAGATCCAGGTCACAGTCAGCGGCTTGACCCCGGAAGGAGCGATCGGCATGAGCATGTACCCGACGATTCTCTACAGCGATGCGAAGGCGGCGATCCGCCAGCTCAAGGACGCTTTCGGCTTCACCGAGGTGTGTGCGTACGAGGGTGAGGACGGCAGTGTGATGCACGCCGAGCTGTCCTGCGGGACGGGCATGGTGATGCTCGGCTCCAAGGGCCGCGAGGGCCTCTTCGCGAAGGTGATGGCGAACGCGGGCCCGGTGGGCGTGTACGTGGTGGTGAGCGATGTGGACGCGCACTACAAGCGTGCCGCCGAGCAGGGCGTGGAGATCCTCATGGAGCCGACGGACCAGGACTACGGCTCGCGGGACTACATGGCGAGGGACGCGGAGGGCAACGTGTGGAGCTTCGGCACGTATGCGCCGGGCGGCGCGGAGTGAGGCGGTGGGCGCCCCGGCCGCCCTCGGCAGGCCTGCAGAACAAGGGGGTTGAAGACGGCGGACGGGCCGCCCCTGGGGGCGGGCGGCTGTCTCGCTACGCGCGTCGCGCTACACGGAGCCCGTATGGACCTGGAAGGCGGCCCGTCGCACTGCCTTGGCCAGGGCCGGGTCGGGATGGGCCGCGGCCAGGGCGACCAGGACCTGCACGGTGCGCGGATGCCCGACGGCCCGTACCTCGTCGAGCAGTGCCGGGACCGTGCCCTGCACCGCCGAGTCGAGGTGGCGTACGAGCAGTTCGCTCTCTCCGTGGTCGGCCACCGCTGCGGCCGTGTCGACCCACAGCCAGGTGGACTCCTCGCGGGTGAGGACGCCGAGGACGTCCTCGGGATCGGCGCCCTCGTACTCGGCGAGCCAGAGCAGGGCGTAGGGGCGCAGGCAGGTTTCGGTCGCGGCGGCGCGCACCCCGGCCTCGGCGGGCGCTCCCACGACCCGCAGCGCCTCGAAGGCGAGCCCGCGCAGCAGGGCGTCGTCGCCCCGGGCGACGTCGAGGAGCTCGGTGACGGCGCTGCCGACGGTGCGGGCGGCGGTCCAGGCCCGGTACTCGGCGCGGGCCGGGCCCGGGGTGAGGCCGGCGCAGCCGCGCAGCATGTCCTCGGCGGACTGCTCGATGTTCCCGGCGGGGCTCTGCGCGGCGACGCAGATCTGCTCCAGCTTGACCCAGACCGCCCAGTTGCCGAGCGGGGTCAGGGTGGCCTGGCCCTCGCCGAGGACCAGCGCGCCGACGGCGGCGAGCCCGCCCAGGGCCCAGCCGAGCAGGTGCGGCAGGAGCGGAGGCAGGGACACGGGGTCGGGCTGGGGGCCGTAGGGGACCTCGCAGCGTTCCTCGCGGAGTTCGGCGACCCGCTGCCCGAGCAGGTCGAGCAGCGCCGGTACGAGGACCGGCCCGTTGGAGAGCTGGAGGAGGGAGAGCACTTGGGGGACGGCTTCGACGACCTCGGCGACCGCGGTCGGGGCGATGTCCTCCGGCGCGGGGTGGACCAGGGACCAGGCGTCGAACAGGGCGACCCAGCCGCGCAGGACGGCCGCGTCGTCGCGGTCCCAGGCGCGCAGCCGCCAGCCGGGCCGCACCGTGGCGCCGTGCAGCTCGACGAGACCGGCGAGCCGGGCCCGGTCCCAGCCGGCCCGCACCTGACCGGGCGTCAAGCCCAGTGCGGCGGCGGCCCGCTCCGCCACCGGCGCGGGCAGCGGGCCCGGCCGTCCGGGCCCGGGGGCGCCGCCCCGCGCACGCTCGGCGTCGGTCCAGCGGGCGACGCGCACGGCGTCGGCGAGCACCGCCCTGGCCTGGCGGGCCAGTTCGGCGGCGGCCGGGGTGCCCGCGGGCGGCCGGGGCGCCGGCCGGGTGCGCCGGTCGGTCATGGCCCTGCGGGCGGTGGCAAGAGGTCGGGCTTGCATCGGGTGCGGAGCGCGGACAAGCCGCAGTCTGGAGTCGCGCGGCAACTTCTCTTCAGGCTTCCGGGACGTCACGCAGGCAGTCTTCCCCGTCACTGCCCGAAAGCCCAAACGGAATCGGCCACGATCGCCACGCCGGGGGCCGCGGGGGCTGCTGGGGATCCGGGGGCCGTCCCGCGGAGAGTCACGGTCCCGGCACCGCCCGAATGCCGAAACGGAATCTCCCCGTCACGCCGCACCGGGGCCATCGGGTCTGTCGGCGGTCCGGGAGCCACGCCCCGGGCAGACCCGGTCCGGGCACCGCACGAAAGCCCAACCGGAATCTGCGCTCCTGCCCTCATGCCGCACCGGGGGCCTGCCGGGTGTCACATGAGCGGGGTGAGGAAGCGGCGCAGAGTTTCTTCGTAGCGGGCCGGGTCGGCGTTCCACATGGAGGCGTGGGGGGCGTGCGGGACTGTGTGCAGGCTGATCAGTTCCGGGCGGCGGTCGGCGAGTTCGCGCGACGGGCCCCAGGGGGCGAGCGTGTCGTCGGGGCCGTGGAAGAGCAGCGTCGGGACGCGCAGGGCCTTGGGGTCGACGGCTTCCTGGAGGCGGTCGCCGTGGAGGCCGGTGCGGCCCTGGGCGGCCCGGACGGCGAGTGGGAGCAGCGCGCCCGGGGTGCCGTGGGCGGTGGCGAGGGCCTTCAGGGTGAACTCCCAGTCCAGTACGGGCGAGTCGAGCACGATGCCTGCGATGCGCTCGCGCAGTGCGGAGCGGGTGGCGGCGTGCAGGGCCATCGTGGCGCCGGTGGACCAGCCGTGCAGGATGACCCGCCGGGCCCCGGCCCGCAGGGCGTAGCGGATCGCGGCGTCGAGGTCGCGCCACTCGGAGTCGCCGAGGTGGCCGAGCCCGTCCGGTGAGCGGGGCGCGCCGTCGTCGCCGCGGTAGGCGAGGAGGAGCACCGGCAGCTGCTGGCGGTGCAGGAACTCCACGACGTTCAGGGGGTGTTCGCGGGTGGTGCCGAGCCCGTGCACGGCGATCACCCAGGTGGTGCGGGGGCCGGGCACCAACCAGGCGGGCAGCGGCCCGAGTTCGGCCGCGATCTCGACGTCCTGGTACTCGAGGCCGAGGGCAGCGCTCGGGGTGCCGCGGTGCACCTGCGGGGTGAGCCGTACCCGGTCCCCCGGCGCGAGGCTGCCGTGGGTGACCCGCTCCAGACGGCGTACCACCGTGTCGGCGGTGTGCGGGGCGCGGTCGAGGACCTCGCCGACGACGGCGTGGGCGCCCGGTCCCCGCAGGCCGTACGTGCCCGGGCGCAGCGACACGAGCGAGCGGGTCAGGGTGATCCGGCCCGGGGCCGTGGCATGCACGGTCAGCCGGGGGTCGGTGGGCAGCGGACGGCCCGGCGGCGCCTTGAGGGCGGCGTCGCTGGCATGGCGTCCGGCGACGACCGCTGCCGCGCCGACGCCGAGGAGTGTGGTGACGGCCGCGGCCGTCTTCGTAGCGGGGCGCACCCCTCCAGTCTCGGCTCGGGCCCGCCGGGGTGCCAGTGGGCGGAGCCCATCGGGGCGGCGGCCCTACTGCTGGGGCTGCCCGTAGCCGCGCAGCCGTTCGGCGACCTCGTCGAGCTGGGCGGGGCTGAGCAGGGACGGGGTGCGGCCGGGCAGCGCCGAGGCGGTGAGCCAGAGCCGGCACATCCACTCCAGTTGGGCGGTGCGGTCGTAGGCCTGGGCGAGGCCGGTTCCGTAAGTGACGGTTCCGTGGTTCTGCAGGAGACATCCGGTGCGGCTCTCCAGGGCGCGCAGCATGTTCTCGGCCAACTCCTCGCTGCCGTACAGGGCGTACGGGGCGACCCGGACCGGGCCGCCGAGCGCGGCCGCCATGTAGTGGACCAGGGGCAGCTCGGTGACCAGGGTGGACACGGCCGTGGCGTGCACGGCGTGGGTGTGGACGACGGCCCGCGCGTCGGTGTTCCGGTACACCGCGAGGTGCATCGGGATCTCGCTGGTGGGTCGGAGCGCGCCCATCACCTGGCGGCCTTCGAGGTCGACGGCGACGGTGTCGGCGGGGCCGAGCCGGTCGTAGGGGACGCCGGTCGGGGTGACCAGGACCAGCTCGCCGACGCGTACCGACACATTGCCCGAGGTGCCGACGACCAGCCCTTCCGCGGCGGTCCGGCGCGCGGTGTCGATCAGTTCGGCCCATGCCGCGGCGGTCGCCGCCTCGTCGTCGCTCATGCGGCCGATCCTGCCAGGGCCGAGCGGCCGGGATACGGGAGTTCGGTGGTGATCTTCAACTAGCCTCTGGGTGCTTTGTTCCGTACATCATCGGAATTCTCGGGGGGCACCATGGCTCGCGACCGCAATCCTCTTCCGCGCCGGGCCCGGGTGCGCGGCGCGCTCACGGGGTTCCTGGCCGCGCTGGCGCTGGGCTGTGGGGCGCTCGCGGCACTGCCCGCCGCCTCCGCCGCGGACAAGCCGCTCGGCCACGACGTCTCCTCGCACCAGAAGAACGTCGACTGGGGCTCGGCGAAGGGCCTGGGCGCCTCGTTCGTCTATGTGAAGGCGACCGAGTCGACGACGTACCGCAATCCCTACTTCGGGCAGCAGTACGACGGCGCGCGGCAGGCGGGTCTGGTGCGCGGGGCCTACCACTTCGCGGTGCCCGACCAGGCGTCCGGCCGGGAGCAGGCCGACTTCTTCGTGCGCAACGGCGGCGACTGGTCGGACGACGGCTGGACGCTGCCGCCCGCGGTCGACCTGGAGCACAACCCGTACGGCAAGAACGCCAAGGACGGCAGCGGCGGCAAGTGCTACGGGCTGAGTCCGGCCGCGATGACCTCCTGGATCACGGACTTCAGCGACGAGGTGCAGCTGCTCACCGGCCGCCGCCCGGTGATCTACACGACCGCGGGCTGGTGGAACGCCTGCACCGGGCGCAGCCGGGCCTTCGCCGCGCACCACGCCCTGTGGCTGGCCCGGTACGCCGACACGCCGGGCGCGCTGCCGGCGGGCTGGTCGTACTGGACGTTCTGGCAGTTCCAGAACGGGAGCGGGAGCCTGCCGGGTGACCAGAATCTCTTCAATGGGTCTTTTGGGCAGTTGAAGCGGTTCGCGGCGGGCCGCTGAACGGCCTCCGGGGGCCGGCCGGGGGGCCAGAAGTGGCCACGAACACCGACACGCCCGCCCCAGTTCATCTTCCGTTCACTCAGGTTACTTACGTTCGTCCAGCCACTGACGTCGAACGATTGCCTGGGTAAATGGAACACATCACGCTGCTGCTCGCGATTGTGGTCGTGACAGCTCTCGTGTTCGATTTCACGAACGGTTTCCATGACACCGCCAACGCGATGGCCACCACCATCTCGACCGGCGCCCTGAAGCCCAAGACGGCGGTCGCGATGTCCGCCGTGCTCAACCTGGTCGGCGCGTTCCTGTCGGTGGAGGTCGCCAAGACGATCTCCGGCGGGATCATCGACGAAAAAGGCATCAGAACCGAGGTCATCTTCGCGGCCCTGGTCGGTGCCATCCTCTGGAACCTGCTGACCTGGCTGCTCGGTCTGCCCTCCAGCTCCTCCCACGCCCTGTTCGGCGGCCTGATCGGCGCAGCGGTCATGTCGGCAGGATGGTCCTCGGTCAACGGCTCGACCGTGGTCACCAAGGTGCTGCTCCCCGCCGTCGCCGCGCCGATCGTCGCGGGCATCGCCGCGATGCTGGCCACCCGGCTGACGTACCGGCTCAACCGGAACACCGACGAGAAGGCCACCGCCAAGGGCTACCGCGCGGGCCAGATCGCCTCGGCCGGCCTCGTCTCGCTCGCCCACGGCACCAACGACGCCCAGAAGACGATGGGCATCATCACCCTCGCCCTGGTCACCGGCGGTGTGCTGCACCCGGGCGCGAACCCCCCGCTGTGGGTCATCGTCTCGGCCGGTCTGGCCATCGCGATGGGCACCTACCTCGGCGGCTGGCGCATCATCCGCACCATGGGCAAGGGCCTGACCGAGCTGCGCCCGCCGCAGGGCTTCGCCGCCCAGACCGGCGCCGCCACCGTCATCCTGGCCTCCTCGCACATCGGCTTCTCGCTCTCCACCACCCAGGTCTGCTCGGGCTCCGTCATGGGCGCGGGCATCGGCCGCAAGGGCGGCGTGGTCCGCTGGTCCACCGCCTCCCGGATGGCCGTCGCCTGGATTCTCACGCTGCCGGCCGCCGGACTCGTGGGCGCGGGTGCGGAGTTCCTCACCAAGCAGGGCACCTGGGGCATCGTCGCCGTCGCGATCCTCCTGGTCGCCGGTTCGGGCACCATCTGGAAGCTGTCGCGCCGCCAGCCGGTCGACCACCACAACGTCACCGCCGACGAGACCGGCGAGGCCTCCGCGGCCGAGCCCGCCGGTGTCGTCACCACCGCGATCGCCGCGGTCACCCCGCCGCCGACCGCGGCGGCCGCCGCGGCCATCGACCTCAAGGCCACGATCCAGGCCCCGGCCCCGGCGGCCCCTGCCGACCCGCCCACCCCGGCGACGGTCTGACCCGGTTCTCCGGCACAGCTAAGGAATCCTCATGCACATCGACTGGGCAGCTCTCGGCTCCGTCTTCGGCGTCAGCCTCGTGGTGACCGTCGGCCTGGTGGGCCTGTTCACCCTCGGCATCGTCGGCCTCACCAAGCACGAGGCCGCGGCATCCGGCACCGGCAATGTGGCGCTGGCCCGCACCGGCGCGTACGTCTGCTTCGCGGCCTGCGCGGCGGCCGTCGCGTACGGGATCTATCTGATCGTCGCCTGACCCACGGACATCACCCGAACCGCCCTCCGGCCCGCGCCGGAGGGCGGTTCCGTGTGGCGCCGCGCACTCTCTCGCGCCGCAGGTCAACGGCAAGTTGACGGGTGTTCTCGCAGCGTGGTGGACTGCACCGGCCAGCTACGGCGGCAGAAGAGGAAGCCGGTGCGAATCCGGCGCGGTCCCGCCACTGTCACCGGGGAGTGATCCCCGCGAGCCAGGAACTCTCACCGCCGGTCACGTCGAACCAGGGCGCGGACACCCTGAGTGAGGACATACCGCCATGCGCGCCTGCCCGTCGAGACATTCCGGCCCTTCCCGCGACGCCCTGACGGGCTGAGCGGATGCGGGCCGATCGCACCTTCGCCTACGGCGCCACGGCCGGACTCCTCGGCGACCTCCTGCTCGGCGATCCGCGCCGCGGCCATCCGGTCGCCGCGTTCGGACGCGCCGCCGGCGCCGTCGAACGCGTCCTGTGGCGCGACCACCGCGGCCGGGGCGCACTGCACACCCTGGTGTGCGCGGGCGGCGCCGCGGGCGCTGCCGTCCTCCTTTCCCGTGCCGTACGGGGCCGTCCCGCCGCATCCGTCGCGCTGACCGCCGCCGCCACCTGGACGGTGGTGGGCGGCACGTCGCTCGGCCGTGAGGCGCGGGCCATCGGCGGCGCGCTGGCCGCGGGCGACGTCGAGGTGGCCCGGGAACGCCTGCCGCACCTGTGCGGGCGCGACCCGCAGTCCCTGGACGCGGACGGCATCGCGCGGGCCGTCGTCGAGTCGGTCGCCGAGAACACCTCGGACGCGGTCGTCGGCGCCCTGGTGTGGGGCGCGCTCGCGGGCGTGCCGGGCCTGGTGGGCTTCCGGGCGGTCAACACGCTGGACGCGATGGTCGGGCACAAGTCGGCCAGATACCGCAGGTACGGCTGGGCCTCGGCGCGCCTGGACGACGTGGCGGGCTGGCCGGGCGCCCGCCTCACCGCGGTCCTCGCGGCGCTGGCGGGCCCGGACACCAGGGGCGCGGTACGGGCCTGGCGCGCCGATGCCGGCCGGCACCCGAGCCCCAACGCGGGCCCGGTCGAGGCCGCGTTCGCGGGGGCGCTGGGTGTACGGCTCGGGGGCACGCTCTCCTATGCCGGGCGCGTCGAGCACCGGCCGGTCCTCAATGGCTCGGGGCGGACCGTCGAGGTCGCGGACATCGAACGGGCGGTACGGCTCTCGCGCAGGGTGGGCTGGCTGACGCTGGCCGCCTCCGTCGCGACGAGGGCCGCTGTGAGGAAGGGACGTACATGGGTGGCGGGCTGCTGATCGCGGGCACGACCTCGGACGCGGGAAAGAGCGTCGTCACGGCCGGGATCTGCCGCTGGCTGGTGCGCCAGGGCGTCAAGGTCGCGCCCTTCAAGGGGCAGAACATGTCGCTGAACTCGTTCGTCACGCGCGAGGGCGCGGAGATCGGCCGGGCGCAGGCGATGCAGGCGCAGGCGGCGCGCGTGGAGCCGAACGCGCTCATGAACCCGGTGCTGCTCAAGCCGGGGAGCGACCGCTCCAGCCAGGTCGTCCTGATGGGCAAGCCGGTGGGCGAGATGAGTGCCCGCGGCTTCTTCGGGGGGTCCGGGGGGGCGTCCCCCGGGAAGGCTCTGCGCGGAGGGCGGCAACAGGCGCTGCTCGGCACCGTTCTGGAGTGCCTGGAGGAGCTTCGGGGCACATATGACGCCGTGATCTGCGAGGGGGCGGGCAGCCCGGCCGAGATCAATCTGCGGCGTACCGACATCGTCAACATGGGCATCGCGCGGGCCGCGCGGCTGCCCGTCGTCGTGGTCGGCGACATCGACCGGGGCGGCGTGTTCGCCTCGTTCTTCGGGACGACGGCACTGCTCGGCCCCGAGGACCAGGCGCTGGTCGCCGGATACATCGTCAACAAGTTCCGGGGCGATGTGACGCTCCTGGAGCCCGGCATCGAGATGCTGCGCGGCCTCACCGGGCGGCACACCTACGGGATCCTGCCCTACGCCCACGGCCTCGGCATCGACGAGGAGGACGGCCTCAGGGTGTCCCTGCGCGGGGCCGTGCGGGAGTCCGTGGTGGCGCCGCCGGTCGGCGAGGACGTGCTGCGGGTCGCAGTCTGTGCCGTCCCGCTGATGTCCAACTTCACCGATGTGGACGCGCTCGCGGCCGAGCCCGGCGTGGTCGTGCGGTTCGTCGACCGGCCCGAGGAGCTCACCGACGCCGACCTCGTGGTGGTGCCGGGCACGCGCGGCACGGTCCGCGCCCTGGAGTGGCTGCGCGAGCGCGGCTTGGCTGCGGAGCTGGCGCGCAGGGCCGCCGAGGGCCGCCCGGTGCTCGGCATCTGCGGCGGGTTCCAGCTGCTCGGCGAGCACATCGAGGACGAGGTCGAGTCGAAGGCGGGCTCGGTGGCGGGGCTCGGACTGCTGCCCGTACGGGTGCGGTTCGCCGCCGGCAAGACCCTGGCCCGGCCCGTCGGCGAGGCCCTCGGGGAGCCCGTCGAGGGGTACGAGATCCACCACGGCGTGGCCCAGGTGCTGGGCGGGGAGCCCTTCTTGGACGGATGCCGGGTGGGCGCGGTCTGGGGCACTCACTGGCACGGCTCCCTGGAGAGCGACGGATTCCGGCGCCGGTTCCTCGAACAGGTCGCCCGGGCCGCGGGCCGCCGGTTCGTGCCCGCGCCCGACACCTCGTTCGGCGCGCTGCGCGAGGAACAGCTCGACCGGCTCGGCGACCTGATCGAAGAACACGCGGACACCGACGCCCTGTTGAGGCTGATCGAGCAGGGCCCGCCCGCCGGGCTGCCCTTCATCCCGCCGGGGGCGCCGTGAACACCCCCGCGAGCCCGCGGCGTACAGCACTACTCGAAGGAGAGATCGGCACATGAGCACCCGGTATCCGTTCACCGCCGTCGTCGGCATGGACGACCTGCGCCTCGCGCTGCTCCTGAACGCGGTGAGCCCGGCCGTGGGCGGCGTGCTGGTGCGGGGCGAGAAGGGCACCGCGAAGAGCACCGCCGTACGCGCCCTCGCCGATCTGCTGCCCGAGGTGGCGGTCGTGGCGGGCTGCCGCTTCAGCTGCGACCCGGCCGCGCCCGACGCGCAGTGCCCGGACGGGCCGCACGAGAGCGGGCCCGGCACCGCCCGTGCGGCGCGGATGGTCGAGCTCCCGGTGGGTGCGTCCGAGGACCGTCTGGTGGGCGCCCTCGACATCGAGCGGGCGCTCGGCGAGGGCGTGAAGGCCTTCGAGCCGGGCCTGCTCGCGGACGCCCACCGCGGCATCCTGTACGTCGACGAGGTCAACCTCCTGCACGACCACCTCATCGACCTGCTCCTCGACGCCGCCGCCATGGGGTCCTCCTATGTCGAGCGCGAGGGCGTCTCCGTGCGGCACGCCGCACGGTTCCTGCTCGTCGGCACGATGAACCCCGAAGAGGGCGAGCTGCGGCCGCAGTTGCTCGACCGGTTCGGCCTGACCGTCGAGGTCGCGGCCTCGCGGGAGCCCGAGCAGCGCGTCGAGGTCGTGCGGCGCCGCCTGGCGTACGACGACGACCCGGCCGGTTTCGCCGCGCGCTGGGCCGAGGAGGAGGGCGCGCTGCGCGAGCGGATCGTGGCGGCGCGCGAGCTCCTTCCGTCTGTCGTGCTCGGGGATGCGGTGCTGCTCCAGATCGCCGCCACCTGCGCCGCGTTCGAGGTGGACGGCATGCGCGCCGACATCGTGATGGCGCGCACCGCCACCGCGCTCGCCGCGTGGGCGGGGCGCACCGAGGTGACGAGCGAGGACGTCCGCCAGGCCGCGCTGCTCGCCCTTCCGCACCGGCGCCGGCGCAACCCGTTCGACGCGCCGGGCCTCGACCAGGACAAGCTCGACGAGACGCTTGAGCAGTTCCAGGACGAGAACGAGGGCGACGACGATCCGGACCCGGGCCCCGACGGCCCGGGCGGTGGCGGCGGAGGCGGGGTGCCGCCGCAGGGCGACTCCCCGGAGAGCCCCGCCGGATCCCCCGAGTCGTCCGAATCCTCCGACACTGTGGAGCCGCCCGCCGCCCCCGCGCCGAGCGGCCCGGGCGAGCGGGCCGCGGTGAAGGCCGCCGAGCCGTTCCGTACGAAGATGCTGAGCGTGCCCGGGCTCGGCGAGGGCGCGGCGGGCCGGCGCTCGCGGGCCCGTACCGACCACGGCCGCACGACCGGGTCGCGGCGGCCCCAAGGGGCGCTCACCAAGCTGCACTTGACGGCGACCGTGCAGGCGGCGGCTCCGCATCAGCGGGCGCGCGGCCGGTCCGGTCGGGGCCTCGTCGTGCGCCGGGACGATCTGCGCCAGGCCACCCGCGAGGGCCGCGAGGGCAACCTCGTGCTGTTCGTGGTGGACGCGTCCGGGTCGATGGCGGCCCGGCAGCGGATGAGCGCGGTCAAGGGCGCGGTGCTGTCACTGCTCCTCGACGCCTACCAGCGCCGCGACAAGGTCGGCCTGATCACCTTCCGCGGCAAGGAGGCCGAGCTCGCGCTGCCGCCCACCTCGTCGGTGGACGCGGCCGCCGCCCGGCTCGAAACGCTGCCCACCGGCGGGCGCACCCCGCTCGCGGCGGGGCTGCTCAAGGCCCATGACGTGCTGCGCGTGGAGCGGCTGCGCGACCCGTCGCGGCGGCCGCTGCTCGTGGTCGTCACCGACGGCCGGGCCACGGGCGGCCCCGAGCCGGTGGCGCTCGGCGCCCGCGCGGCCCGGCTGCACGCCGCCGGGGGCACCGCGTCGGTGGTCGTGGACTGCGAGTCGGGGATGGTGCGGCTCGGGCTCGCCGGGGAGCTGGCGCGCGAACTCGGCGGCACCGCCGTCACCTTGGACGAGCTGCGCGCCGACTCGATCGCCGGCCTGGTCAAGGACGCAACTGGAACTTCGAGGAGGGCCGCTTAATGCCGCAGGGACAGGTCAGTGTCGTACCCGAGGACGGTCTGACGACCCGTCAGCGTCGTAACCGGCCGCTGGTCATGGTGCACACGGGCATCGGCAAGGGGAAGTCGACGGCCGCGTTCGGGATGGCGCTGCGCGCCTGGAACCAGGGCTGGCCGGTCGGGGTGTTCCAGTTCGTGAAGTCGGCGAAGTGGAAGGTCGGCGAGGAGAACGCGCTGAAGGTGCTCGGGGCGTCCGGCGAGGGCGGCCCCGTCGACTGGCACAAGATGGGCGAGGGCTGGTCGTGGATCCAGCGCGAGACCGCCGAGGGCGAGCCGACGCACGAGGAGAAGGCCCGCGAGGGCTGGGAGCAGGTCAAGCGGGACCTGGCCGCCGAGACGTACAAGTTCTACGTCCTCGACGAGTTCGCCTACCTGCTGCACTGGGGCTGGGTCGACGTCGACGAGGTCGTCTCGGTACTGCGCGACCGTCCGGGCACCCAGCACGTGGTCATCACCGGCCGCAACGCGCCGCAGGCGCTGCTGGACTACGCGGATCTCGTGACGGACATGTCCAAGGTCAAGCACCCGATGGACGCGGGGCAGAAGGGCCAGCGGGGCATCGAGTGGTAGCACGTCTCGTCATCGCGGCCCCGGCGTCGGGCAGCGGCAAGACCACGGTCGCGACGGGCCTGATGGCGGCGTTCGCGCGGTCCGGGCTCGCCGTGTCCCCGCACAAGGTGGGGCCCGACTACATCGACCCCGGGTACCACTCGCTCGCGACCGGGCGGCCCGGCCGCAACCTCGACGCGTACATGTGCGGGCCCGAGCTGATCGCCCCGCTGTTCGCGCACGGGGCGCGCGGCTGCGACCTCGCCGTGGTCGAGGGCGTGATGGGCCTGTACGACGGGGCGAGCGGGCTCGGCGAACTCGCCTCCACCGCCCAGGTGTCCAAGCTGCTGCGCGCCCCGGTGGTGCTCGTCGTGGACGCGTCCTCGCAGTCCCGGTCGGTGGCCGCGCTCGTCCACGGCTTCGCGTCGTGGGATCCCGAGGTGCGGATAGGCGGGGTGATCCTCAACAAGGTCGGCTCGGACCGGCACGAGGCGCTGCTGCGCGAGGCGATGGAGGACGTGGGGGTGCCGGTCCTCGGCGCCCTGCGCCGCGCCCCCCAGGTCGACACCCCGTCCCGGCACCTGGGTCTGGTGCCGGTCGCCGAGCGGCGGGCCGATGCGGTGGACGCGGTGGCGGCCATGGGGGAGCAGGTGCGGGCGGGGTGCGATCTGCCTGCCCTCCTGGCTCTGGCCCGGTCGGCTCCGCCGCTGGGTGCGGAGGCATGGGAGCCGGGGTTCGAACTCCCCCACCCCGCATCTTCCCGCTGCGACATGGGCGGCTCCGCCGCGCGGCCTCCGGCGGTGGGTGGGGACGAGGTTGTCCGGGGGCTGACGCCCCCGAACCCCCGACAGGGCACTATCCAGCCCCTCCGGCGTTTGAGGAGCGGGGGGCCGGGGACAGAGTCCCCGGTTCCGGAAGGGGCGGGGTGGGGAAGAGGCTCCGCGCGGCGGCCCCTCGTCGCCGTCGCCGGGGGGTCCGCGTTCACCTTTTCCTACGCCGAGCACACCGAACTGCTCACCGCCGCCGGCGCGGAGGTCGTCACCTTCGACCCGCTCCGGGACGAGCAACTCCCGCTCGGCACAAGCGGGTTGGTGATAGGCGGCGGGTTTCCCGAGATGTACGCCGCCGAGCTGTCGGCCAACGAACCGCTCCGCAAGGCCGTCGCCGAGCTCGCGCGGTCGGGGGCGCCCGTGGCCGCCGAGTGCGCGGGGCTGCTCTACCTCGCGCGGTCCCTTGACGGGCAGCCCATGTGCGGGGTGCTGGACGCCGACGCGCGGATGTCGGGGCGGCTCACCCTCGGGTACCGGGAGGCGGTCGCGGTGCGGGACAACAGCCTGGCCGTCGCCGGGACGAGGCTGCGCGGCCACGAGTTCCACCGCACGGTGATCGAGCCGGGCGCGGGCACCGACCCCGCGTGGGGCGTCGTGCACCCGGAGCGCCGCGTCGAGGGCTTCGTACAGCAGGGCGTGCACGCCAGCTATCTGCATACGCACTGGGCGGCCCGGCCGGAGGTCGCCCGCCGGTTCGCCGAGGGCTGCGCGAGATGACGTACTCAGCCGGCGATGCCCACCACCAGCCAGATGAACCCCACGCCCGCGACGGTGCACAGCAGCGTCGACAGGGCCGGGTGCTCGTGGTGGGCCTCGGGGAGGATCTCGGCGGCGGCCAGGTACAGGAGCACGCCGCCGAAGAACCCCAGATAGCTGCCGAGCAGCTGCTCCGGAAGGGTGAACAGCAGGGTCGAGGCGGCTCCCACCATCGGGGCGAGCGCGTCGGCGAACAGCATCGCCACCGCCTTGCGCTTCTCGTTCCCGTACAGACTGGTGATCGTGTACGTGTTGAAGCCGTCGGCGAAGTCGTGGGTGATGACGGCGAGCGCCACGGCCACGCCCATGCCGGCGCCCACCTGGAAGGCCGCGCCGATGGCGATACCGTCCATCAGGCTGTGCCCGACCATCGCGGAGGCGACGGTGACGCCGACCTGCGGCGCCCGGTGCTCCCCCGCCCCGTGGGCGGCCTGGCGCACCGCCAGGACCCGCTCGACGACGTGCGCGAAGAGGAAGCCGCCGACGAACAGGAGCAGCGCGCGGGGCACCCCGAAGATGTCGTCGCCGGCCGCGTCCAGGGCTTCGGGAAGCAGGTCGAGCCCGACCACGCCGAGCATGAGTCCGCCCGCGAGCCCGAGCACCAGGTGGCGCCGGTCGGTGACCCGCTGGGCAGTCCAGCCGCCGACCAGGGTCATCAGGAACGCGCCGAGCGCGACGAATACCGCCATGCGCCCTTGCTAACCGACGGGGCCGGTACTCCGCACGTCCACATCCGGTTCCGCCGCCGCCCCAGAGCGGCCTGAGAGGATCCCGCCATGGCCGACGACGCCCGCATCCGCCAGCGCGCCGGGGCGCCGCTCGTCGTGGGCGTCGGCGCCTCGAAGGGCGTGTCCGTCGACGAGGTGCTCGGCCTGATCGGGGCCGCCCTGTCGGACGCGGGCCTCGATCCGCTCGCCGTCGCCGAACTGGCCACCGTGGACGCCAAGTCGAGGGAGCCGGGCATCGTCGGGGCGGCGCGGAAACTCGGGGTGCCGCTCGTCGCGTACGCCGCCGACGAGCTCGCGACCGTCCCGGTGCCGCACGGCTCGGACGACGTATGCGCGGCCGTCGGGACCGGGTCCGTGGCGGAGGCCGCCGCCCTGGCCGGGGGCGGTGAACTGCTCGTCCCCAAGCGGAAGTCGAGCCCCGCGGGCCGTGCCGCCATGGCGACGTGTGCGATCGTACGTCGACCCCACCTCCGGCCGTTCGCCGACCGACGCGACGGACCCCCCACCAGGAGTGAAGCCATGTCCCTGCCCGCCACCGAGGCACAGCACGATCTGCGTCACCACGGTGACGCCGAGGTCCGCGACGACGGCGACGAGCTGACCGACCTCGCCGTCAATGTCCGCACCGGCACTCCCCCGCCCTGGCTGCGGGAGCGCATCGCCGACTCCCTGACCGGGCTCGCCGCCTATCCGGACGGGCGCTCCGCACGCGCGGCGGTGGCGGCGCGGCACGGGCTTGCGGTGGAGCGGGTGCTCCTTACCGCGGGTGCCGCGGAAGCGTTCGTGCTCCTCGCCCGCGCCCTGACGTTCCGTCATCCGGTGGTGGTGCACCCGCAGTTCACCGAGCCGGAGGCGGCGCTGCGTGATGCGGGGCACGAGGTGCGGCGGGTGCTGCTGCGGGCCGAGGACGGCTTCCGGCTCGACCCCGCGGCCGTCCCCGAGGAGGCAGACCTGGTGGTGGTCGGCAACCCGACCAACCCCACGTCCGTACTGCACCCGGCCGGCACACTGGCCCAACTCGCCCGGCCCGGGCGGACGTTGGTGGTGGACGAGGCGTTCCTGGACGCGGTGCCGGGCGAGCGCGAGGCCCTGGCGGGCCGCACCGACCTGCCCGGCCTGGTCGTACTGCGCAGCCTGACCAAGACGTGGGGCCTGGCGGGGCTGCGGATCGGTTACGTGCTGGCCGACCCGGAGACGATCTCCGCTCTCCAGCGGGCCCAGCCGCTGTGGCCGGTGTCGACCCCGGCGCTGGTCGCGGCGAGCGCCTGCATGGAACCCCGGGCGCTGGCGGAGGCCGAGGCGGCGGCGGTGCGGGGCGCCTCGGACCGGGCGCATCTGCTGGCCGGGCTTGCGGAGTTCGAGGAGGTGACGGTGGTGGAGCCGGCGGAGGGTCCCTTCGTGCTGGTACGGATCGGGGGCGCGGCGGAGGTCAGGGCGCGGCTGCGGGGGCTCGGCTTCGCGGCGCGGCGGGGCGACACGTTCCCGGGACTCGGCCCCGAGTGGCTCCGCCTGGCGGTCCGGGACCGCGCCACCACGAACCGCTTCCTCCAGGCCCTGGACCAGGCCCTGACCCTGACGACCCGCTGAGCCGGGGGGCCTGCCCCGGGGCTCTGCCCCAGACCCCGGGAGCGCCCCGCCCCGCCCCTCCCCGAAACCCGCCGGGGGTTGGGGTAGGGGCGAGGCCGGTTTCCTGCGGCTCTGCCCCGGACCCCGTTCGCGCCTGAAGGGCGCTCGTCCTCAAACGCCGGACAGGCTGCAGATGCCCAACCCGGCCAGGGGCGACCCAGCCAGGGGCGCGGGGAACTGCGCGACCAGCCACCCACGGCCCGCAGGCCGAAGGGGGCCCGGGGTGCGGCCCCGCGGGCGGGCGGCACCCCGGGCCCGGCAGGATCAGCCCCGCCCGCCCCGCGCCCGCGCGCGCATCCGGGTCAGCACCAGCGCCCCCGCGCCCCCCACGAGCAGCGCCCCCGCCCCTCCCGCGAGGTACGGCGTGGCAGAACTCCCCCCGGTCTCCGCCAATTTCGTATCCGATGCGACGCCCTGCGTCTTCACCGCCGTGGAGACAGGACCCGCCTCCGGGTCGGCCGCCGAGGCCGGGGCCGGCTTCGCGGGCACCTTCGGCGACTGACAGGTCGCCTCCGCAAGGGTGACCTCGCCCTTGACCACGGCGACGTTCAGATGGAGCGGGTTGACCGTGACCTTCAGCGCAAGGGCGACGGCCGCCGCGGTCCGCGAGGTGGTCGTGGCCTTCGACAGGTCGAGGCCCACCTCGCCGACCCCCGGCACCTGCACCCGCGTGGTCCCGCCCGCCGACAGCGTGACCTTCCTGCCGAGCACGGTCACCGCACCCAGCACATTCGACTTGGCGACCGGCGTGCGGCCCGCCTCGCAGACCGCGCTGGAGGTCACCTCCCGCACCTCGACGAGGGAGAGCAGCGGAAGCCCGGGCACGTGCAGCCGGGCGTTGACCAGCCGCGACGAGCCCTCCGCCTTCTTCGCGTCGACGCTCGCCCTGGCCGTGGCCACGTCCGCCTTCAGGACATCGACGGGCTGCCCGCCGCCGACCCCGTCCAGCTTCACGGTCAGCGCGGTCTTCTCCGCACCGGCCGGCGCCTGCACCTCGTTGAGCGTGGCCTTCAGCGGCACGTCGACGGCCTTGTTGAGCAGGGAGACGTCGAGCCCGGTGCGCAGCACGACGGCGCTCGCCCGGCCGCCTCCGTCGCCCTCGACGCCGGTCGCCCGCGCGGGCGCGGCGAGCAGCAGTGGCCCGGCGGCGAGCGCCACGCAGGCCGCGATCGCGGCGGAGCGGCGGCCGACCGGACGAGGTGCGGCCGGGCCGTTCACGGGCAGGCAGCAGGGCAGGCCGAAGTTGTTGCTGTTCAAAACGGTGGAACCCCCACAGGAGACATGGCAGTCCGGGCGCCCGCCACGGGGACTCGTGGGACTCCTGCGAATCGAGGGGCGCGCCGGCGACTTGGGACACCGAATCTTTACGCACGGAGAGTGAACTGGCGGTCACCTGGCGCGAGTTCACCCCAAAGGGTGGTTTCCGTTCCCATATTCGATTCCTCCGGCACAACACCCCCCTTCCGTCACCCCCGACACCGGCTCCCACCCCGTACGCCGCCCCACCACACCGGCGTACACATGAAGACCTTCAACGACCCAACCGCGCTCCGCGTAACGTCCGGTCAACCGGGCAACGTAAGCCGGGTCGCCGTCATCATGTCGACGTAGCGGCCGAGCGCCCGGGCGGGGCAGGCGTCAGCCGCTTCGGACTGCGGGCGCCGCTGTGGCTCGGCGTGGGGCTCGCCGCGCTCGGCATCCTCAGCCTGCTGCCCGAGCTGGCAGCCCGGCGGCGCACCCGCGAACTCCCGTCAGCGGACGTCGAGTTGATCCCCGTCAGCCCACAACGCGTCCGTTGAGCACGATCCGGCTCGGCGCGGCAAGCACCCGGACGTCCGCGCGCGGATCCTGGTCGTAGATCACCAGGTCCGCCGGTGCACCCTCTTCGAGGGCGGGGCGGCCGAGCCAGGTCCTGGCCCCCCAGGCCGTCGCGGAGAGCGCGTCGACCGGCGGGATGCCCGCCTTCACGAGCTCGGCGACCTCGGCGGCGACCAGGCCGTGGGCGAGCGAGCCGCCCGCGTCCGTGCCGACGAAGACGGGGATCCCGGCGTCGTAGGCCGAGCGCACCGTGTCGTAGCGGCGCTCGTACAACCGGCGCATGTGGGCGGCCCAGTCGGGGAACTTGGCCTCGCCGCCGTCGGCCATGTGCGGGAACGTGGCGATGTTGACCAGCGTGGGCACGATCGCGACGCCGCGCTCGGCGAACAGCGGGATGGTGTCCTCGGTCAGTCCTGTGGCGTGCTCGATGCAGTCGATGCCCGCCTCGACCAGGTCCCGGAGCGAGTCCTCGGCGAAGCAGTGCGCGGTGACCCGGGCGCCGAGCCGGTGGGCCTCGGCGATCGCGGCCTCGACCTCGCCGCGCGGCCAGCACGCGGTCAGGTCGCCCTCGTCGCGGTCGATCCAGTCGCCGACGAGCTTGACCCAGCCGTCGCCGCGCCGCGCCTCCTGGGCGACGTAGGCGACGAGGTCGCCGGGCTCGATCTCATGGGCGTAGTTGCGGATGTAGCGGCGGGTGCGGGCGATGTGCCGGCCCGCCCTGATGATCTTCGGCAGGTCCTCGCGGTCGTCGACCCAGCGGGTGTCGGAGGGCGAGCCCGCGTCACGGATCAGCAGCGTTCCGGCGTCGCGGTCGGTGAGGGCCTGCTTCTCGCTGACCTCGTCCGGTACGGGGCCGTGCTTGTCCAGCCCCACATGGCAGTGCGCGTCGACCAGGCCCGGCAGCGCCCAGCCGGTCACGGTGAGGGCCTCGCCCGGTGGCCGCTCGTAGGTGATCCGCCCGTCGACCGCCCACAGCTCGTCCCGTACGTCCTCGGGTCCCGCGAGGACGCGCCCCTTCACATGCAGCACCGTGCGATCGCTCATGGTCAGCACTGTACGAGGCGCTGGGTAGTCTCCCTCCAGAGGCTCGAACACCCCGACTTGACCGAAGAAGGCACCGCCGTGACACACCCGCTCCTGGACCTGGCCCCGCTCACCGCCGACCACTTCGCGGCGATCGAGCGCCGCGTGGCCGCCCTGCTCGACACCGGGCAGGACGTGGTGATCATGCAGGGCGAGGCGCTGCTCCCCCTGGAGGGCTGCATCCGCGGTGCCGCGCACCCCGGCTCCACCGCGCTGAACGTGGTGACCGGTCCGTACGGGCAGACCTTCGGCAACTGGCTGCGCGACTGCGGAGCCGAGGTGATCGATCTGGAGGTGCCGTTCCACGCGGCGGTCACCGCAGAGCAGATCGATCGCTCGCTCACCGAACACCCGGAGATCGATTTCGTTTCGCTCGTTCATGCGGAGGCGGCGACCGGCAATACGAACCCGGTCGCGGAGATCGGCGAGGTCGTGCGCCGGCACGGTGCCCTGTTCATGCTGGACGCGGTGGCCTCGGTGGCCGCCGAGCCGCTGCTCCCCGACGCCTGGGGCGTCGACCTGTGTGTGATCGGCGCGCAGAAGGCGATGGGCGGCCCGGCCGGCGTCTCGGCGGTCTCGGTCAGCGCCCGCGCCTGGGAGCGCATCGCTGCCAACCCGAACGCGCCGCGCCGCTCCTACCTCTCTCTCCTGGACTGGAAGCAGCGCTGGATCGACGGCGGCCGCAAGGCCCTGCTGCACGCGCCCGCGCAGCTGGAGATGCTGGCTCTTGAGGCATGCGTCGAGCGCATCGAGTCCGAGGGCCTGGACGCCGTGACGGCCCGGCACGCCTCGGCCGCCGCCGCGACCCGGGCGGGCGCCGTGGCGCTGGGCGGTGGGCTCGCCCCGTACGTCCACGAGGCCTCGGACGCCGCCCCGGTGGCCACAACTCTGCGTGCGCCGGAGGGAGTCGACGCCTCGGAGCTGGTCGCCAAGGCGCTCGCCTCCGACCCCTCGCTGCCGCTGATCGCCGGCGGCGGCGCGCTGGCCTCGACGATGATCCGGGTCAACCACTACGGCGTGGACGCCACCCGCGGCGTCGTGCAGTCCTCGCTCGCGGCGCTGGGTGCGGCGCTCGGCGAGTACGGAATCGCGGTGGACCTGGAAGCTGCCCGCAAGGCCGTTTCCGAAACCTGGTGACAAACCTGGGGGCACTTCTTCCGCGTTCCTCCGGGACGTAAAGCACAACTGAATTCCGCAAAACGTTCCACAAAACGGGAAGCTGCATATCCACCGCAGCTTCCCGTTTTCTTCTGCCCCGACTTCCCGACCTCAAACGCAAAGGTTTCAACAAGGTTCCAGGGCCGTCACAGGGGTGTGATCGACTCCACAACCCTGCCGTTTTGTCCGGTAATTCCCGGACAAAACGGTTCGCGCGCATGCTCGCGTGATAACACGAACGGCCTTCTGGCACACCCCCTCACGGGAATGCGATTTCAATTTCCGGTCGGTAAATTCCCTCGGCATGACCGCCGCGCAAACAGCAGTCCGTATCGAAAGCCCACGAGTGGAGGACGGAGCCGCGATCTGGCGCATCGCCCGTGACTCCGAGGTACTCGACCTCAACTCCTCGTACAGCTATCTGCTCTGGTGCCGCGACTTCGCCGGGACCTCCGCCGTCGCCCGGGACGAGGCCGGCGAGCCGATCGCGTTCATCACCGGCTACGTACGGCCCGAGCGCCCCAGCACCCTGGTCGTCTGGCAGGTCGCCGTCGACCACACCCACCGGGGCCACGGGCTCGCGGGACTGCTGCTCGAAGCGCTGACCGCGAAGGTCACCGCCTCGCACGGGATCACCGGCGTCGAGACGACGGTGTCGCCGGACAACATCCCCTCCGACCGGCTCTTCACCGCGTACGCCAAGCGGCGCGGCGCCGCCCTCGACCGTGAACTGCTCTTCGATGCGGGCCTGTTCCCCGACGACGGGCACCAGCCCGAAGTCCTCTACCGCATCGGCCCCCTCCACCCCCAGGGAGAATCGCTGTGACCATCACCCCGCCCGCCCTCAGTGTCTTCGAGTCGCTCGAATCGGAAGTACGCAGCTACTGCCGCGGCTGGCCCGCCGTGTTCGACCGCGCGCAGGGTGCCCGCCTCACCGACGAGGACGGCCACAGCTACCTGGACTTCTTCGCCGGGGCCGGCTCACTCAACTACGGCCACAACAACCCCGTACTGAAACGGGCGTTGATCGACTACATCGAACGGGACGGCATCACGCACGGCCTGGACATGGCGACGACCGCGAAACGGGCGTTCCTGGAGACCTTCCAGAACGTGATCCTGCGCCCGCGCGACCTGCCGTACAAGGTCATGTTTCCCGGCCCGACCGGCACCAACGCGGTCGAGGCCGCGCTGAAGCTGGCCCGCAAGGTGAAGGGCCGCGAGTCGATCGTCTCCTTCACCAACGCCTTCCACGGCATGTCGCTCGGCTCGCTCGCGGTGACCGGCAACGCCTTCAAGCGGGCCGGGGCCGGCATCCCGCTGGTGCACGGCACGCCGATGCCGTTCGACAACTACCTCGACGGCCGCGTGCCCGACTTCCTGTGGTTCGAGCGGCTCCTGGAGGACCAGGGCTCCGGCCTCAACAAGCCGGCCGCGGTGATCGTGGAGACCGTGCAGGGCGAGGGCGGCATCAACGTGGCCCGGCCCGAGTGGCTGCGTGCGCTCGCCGACCTGTGCCGACGGCGCGACATGCTGCTCATCGTCGACGACATCCAGATGGGCTGCGGCCGCACCGGCGCGTTCTTCTCCTTCGAGGAGGCGGGCATCGTGCCGGACATCGTCACCGTCTCCAAGTCGATCAGCGGCTACGGACTCCCCCTGTCGCTCTGCCTGTTCAAGGGCGAGCTCGACGTGTGGGAGCCCGGCGAGCACAACGGCACCTTCCGCGGCAACAACCCGGCGTTCGTCACCGCGACCGCCGCGCTGGACGCGTACTGGGCCGACGGCCAGATGGAGAAGCACACCCTGGCCCGCGGCGAGCAGGTCGAGCAGGCGCTGCTCGCGCTGTGCACCGAGCACGGCCGGCTCGGCGCGAGCTACCGGGGCCGTGGCCTGGTCTGGGGCCTGGAGTTCGCCGACCCGGCCCGCGCCTCCGAGGTCTGCGCCCGCGCCTTCGAACTCGGGCTGCTCCTGGAGACCTCGGGGCCGCAGAGCGAGGTGGTCAAGCTGCTTCCGCCGCTGACCATCACGCCCGAGGAACTCGACGAGGGCCTGCGGACGCTGGCCCGCGCGGTCGCCGCGACCGTCTGATCCCCCCTGCGCCCCAACTGACGTACCCGGCCCGGGCGCACAGCCTGCGCACACCGCACACACAGAAAGGCACCGACTCACCGTGCTAGTCCGCTCGTTCAAGGACATCGAGAACACCGACCGCCATGTGAAGGCCGCCTCCGGCACCTGGGAGAGCAAGCGGATCGTGCTCGCGAAGGAGAAGGTCGGCTTCTCCCTGCACGAGACCGTCCTGTACGCGGGCACCGAGACCTCCATGTGGTACGCCAACCACATCGAGGCCGTGCTGTGCACCGAGGGCGAGGCCGAGCTCACCAACGAGGAGACCGGCGAGACCCACTGGATCGCGCCGGGCACGATGTATCTCCTCGACGGCCACGAGCGCCACACCCTGCGCCCCAAGACCGACTTCCGCTGCGTCTGCGTCTTCAACCCGCCCGTCACCGGACGGGAGGACCACGACGAGAACGGCGTCTACCCCCTGCTGACCGAACCCGAGGAGGGCTGACCATGACCGCCCAGGATCTCTACCCCACCCGTGGCACCGCCGAGGTGATCACGCCCCGCCAGGACCCGGTCGTCTGGGGCCCGTCCGCCGGGCTCGAATCGTTCGAGCAGGACGGCTTCCTCGCGATCGAAGATCTGCTCACGGACGACGAAGTATCGCTCTATCGCTCGGAACTTGAGCGATTGATCGCCGATCCTTCGGTACGTGCCGACGAGCGGTCGATCATCGAACCGCAGTCGCAGTCCGTGCGTTCGGTCTTCGAGGTGCACCGGATCAGCGAGCTCTTCGGGCGGCTTGTTCACGACGAGCGGGTGGTGGGCACGGCCCGCCGGATCCTCGGCTCGGACGTGTACGTCCACCAGTCGCGGATCAACGTCAAGCCGGGCTTCGGCGCCTCGGGCTTCTACTGGCACTCGGACTTCGAGACCTGGCACGCCGAGGACGGCCTGCCGCGGATGCGGGCGGTCTCGGTCTCCATCGCGCTGACCGAGAACCACGACACCAACGGCGGCCTGATGATCATGCCCGGCTCGCACCGGGACTTCCTCGGCTGCGAGGGCGCCACCCCGAAGGACAACTACAAGAAGTCCCTCCAGATGCAGGACGCGGGGACGCCGTCCGACGAGGCACTCACCAAGATGGCCGACCGGCACGGCATCCGCCTGTTCACCGGCCGGGCGGGCTCGGCGACCTGGTTCGACTGCAACGCGATGCACGGCTCCGGGGACAACATCACCCCGTACCCGCGCAGCAATGTCTTCATCGTCTTCAACAGCGTGGAGAACGCGGCACAGGAACCCTTCGCGGCCCCGATCCGCCGCCCGGAGTTCATTGGGGCGAGGGACTTCACGCCGGTGCGGTGAGGACTCCCGGCCGGGGGTCCGGGGGTTGCCCCCGGGAGATACAGCATCGGGGCGAGGGACTTCACGCCGGTGCGGTGAGCGACTCCCGGGTGCGGCGGCATCGCTGCCGCACTCACCGTGCGCACAGAGATCGTTGGTACGGTCCCCCCATGTCCTTGGTCGATGAAACTTCGCGAACTCCCGTCACCGCCGCCGACGTCGAGCACGCCGTACGCCTTTCGGTGACCGCGCTGCGGGCCGGGCTCGCGGCGGACTGGGGCGTGCAGGCCGGAACGCTGGAGTGGGACTGCTGGGAGACCGTCGAGCACCTCTCGGACGATCTCTTCGCCTACGCGGTGCAGCTCGGTCCCGCCCAGCCGCCACTGGACGGCGAGGTGCCGTACCTGTGGGAGGCGAAACGTCCCGGCGGCCCCCGCAACGCGGTGCACGCCGATCGCTCGGCGGGGCCGGCCGGGCTCCTTCAGACCCTGGAGGCGAGCGGCGCCCTGCTCACCGCGATGGTCCGCACCACCTCGCCGGAGGTACGGGCGTACCACGGCTACGGCGTCTCGGACCCGGAGGGGTTCGGGGCGATGGGCATCGTGGAGACCCTGCTGCACACGCATGACGTGGCCGAGGGGCTCGGTCTCGCCTGGACCCCGCCCGCCGGTCTGTGCGACCGGGTGCTCGCCCGCCTCTTCCGGGACGTGCCGGACGACCCGGACCGCTGGCGGGTACTGCTCTGGGTCAGCGGCCGGGCGGACCTGCCGGGGCGGGCCCGCCCGGAGAAGTGGCGCTGGTACGGCGAGCCGGTCGGCTGACACCCGGCACTCGCACGGCGGGCCGCTCAGCCCTGGTGAAGCCACACGCTGAGCGGTCCGGTCGCGGTGAAGCCCGCGCGCAGCGCCGCGGCCAGGTCGTCGCCGCTCTCGTAGCCGACGACGGCGAGCCCCGGCCAGGCGCGGGCGACGGTGTCGAGACAGCCGGCCCAGGCGGCGTCCCGGTCACCGTCGACCGCGTACAGGTTGGAGATGCCCACCACCTGTCCGCTCCTGCTGGCGACCGCTCCCGCCACCATCCTTCCGTCCCCGTCACGTTCCGCGAGGAAGGTGTGGGCGGATTCGGCGAGCAGTGCCGGCGGGAAGAGCCCTGCACTGTCCCCGTCGGACCAGGCCCGCTCCCACTCGGCCAACTCACCCTCGGTACGCACGAGTTGCCAGCCCTTACCGGCGGCTTGCGGGGCCGGGCGGTGGATCCACTGCGCGTCGAAGAGCACCTCGAAGCCGTCGCCGGTCAGGTCGAGCCGGGCGAAGCTGTCCTTCACCGAGGCGCCCGGTGCCGCGAGATCGATACGGCCGACGATGTCGCGGGGCGAGGCCTCGGGGGTGAGCGTCACCGCGTCCGGATAGTAGAGCGGGGTTCTGCGCGGGCTGGTCCAGGCGTACGGTCCCGGCTCCCCCGCGATGCCGTGTGCGCGGCAGAGTGCGGCGCACCACTCGGCGTTGTTGCGGACGGCTTCGCGCACCGGCCCGGTGTTGCTCGTGTGCATGGTCACGGCCCGATACTGCATCGCACGCCCGGGCCGGGACCAGCGGATTTCACGCGTCGAGCGCCGGGTAGTCGGTGTAGCCGCGGTCGTCGCCGCCGAAGAACGTGGCGGGGTCGGGGGTGTTGTAGGGGCCGCCCGCCCTGAGCCGGGCCGGCAGGTCCGGGTTGGCGAGGAAGAGGGCGCCGTAGGAGATGAGGTCGGCGGTGCCGTCCTCGACGAGGGCGAGCGCGTCGGGCCCGGTCGGCCCTTCGGTCGCCGCGTTCAGGATGAACGTACCCGAGAACGACTTGCGCAGCTGAAGGGTGAACTCCCGCTGCTCCGGGCTGCCTTCGAGGACGTGCAGATAGGCGAGGCCCAGCGGTTCGAGGGCGGCGACGAGCGCGGTGTAGGTCGGCTGCGGCTCGGGCTCGGCGATGTCGTTGTACGGGTTGCCCGGCGAGAGGCGGATGGCGGTGCGCTCGGGGCCGATCTCGGCGACGACGGCCTTGGTGACCTCGACGGCGAAGCGGATGCGGCCTTCGACCGAGCCGCCCCAGCCGTCGGTGCGCACATTGGAGTTGGGCGCGAGGAACTGGTGGATGAGGTAGCCGTTGGCGCCGTGCAGCTCGACCCCGTCGAAGCCCGCCTCGACGGCGTTGCGGGCGGCGGAGACGAACTCGCCGATGGTGACCCGGATCTGGTCCTCGCTCAGCGCCTGCGGGGTGACGAACGGCTTCGGGCCCTCGTGGGTGTAGACCTGCCCGGCGGCGGCCACGGCGGACGGTGCCACGTTGATCAGCCCGTCGGGCAGCAGATCGGGGTGGCCGATCCGGCCCGCGTGCATCAGCTGGGCGAAGATCCGGCCGCCCTTGGCGTGCACGGCGTCGGTGACCTTGCGCCAGGCGGCGATCTGCTCGGCGCTGTGCAGTCCGGGGGTGTCGGGGTAGCCCTGGCCGACCACGGAGGGCTGGACGCCCTCGGTGATGACGAGCCCGGCGGAGGCGCGCTGGGCGTAGTACTCGGCCGTCGAGGAGGTCGGCGAGTTGCCCGGGCCATGGGCGCGGCTGCGGGTCATGGGCGCCAGGGCGATGCGGTTGGCGAGCCGGGTGCCGGCCAGGTCGATCGGGTCGAAAGCGGTGGTCACAACGGCCTCCAAGGAGACGTACAGGAAATATGTGGTCGGCCAAGTAATGGCGACGGGAGCCACTGTAACGCATTAATTGGCCGACCAAGGTAATCTTGGCGCATGACGTCCGAAGACCCCGCCTGTACCCAGTACTCCCGTCTGCCGAGCGCCGCCGCCTGCGGGCCGTTCAGCCATGCGGTCTCCCGGGTGGCCCGGCTGCACCGCATCGCCGCGGGCCGCCTGCTGCGCGCCATCGGGCTCTACCCGGGGCAGGAGTTCCTGATGATGCACCTGTGGGACGCGGGGGCGACCCGGCAGTCCGAGCTGATCAAGCTGCTCGAACTCGACCCGTCGACGGTCACCAAGATGCTCCAGCGCCTGGAGCAGGCGGGCTATGTGCGGCGCAGCCCGGACCCGAAGGACCGGCGAGCCTCGCTGGTCGAGTCGACCGAGGACGGCTTCGTACTCCACGAGCGGGTGAAGGCGGCCTGGAGCGAGCTGGAGGAACAGACCCTGACTGGCCTCGACCCGGCCGAACAGGCCGAGCTGGCACGGCTGCTGGGGAAGGTCGAGGCCAATCTGTGCCGCACGGCGGGCGACGAGGCCGGCTGCGGGAAGTGACACGTCCGGGGAGCCTCGGCTCCCCGGACGCACCCCGGGCTCAGCGGGCGGGCAGCAGGTCGAGCAGCCGGTCCACGTCCTCGGCCGAGGTGTAGAAGTGGAAGGCCGCGCGCAGGTTGCCCGCACGGTTGGAGAGTTCGATGCCCGCGCGGCTCAGCTCCTCCTGGCGGTGGCCGAGCCCGGGCACCGCCACGATCGCCGAGCCGGGCGCGGCCACCGGCTCGTATCCGAGCGGCGCGAGCCCCGCGCGGAAGCGGTCGGCGAGCGCGGTGTTGTGCGCGCGGATGCGTTCGGTGCCCAGCTCCTCGACGAGCGCGAGGGAGTAGCGGGCCCCGGTGTACGAGAAGAGGGCGGGGCTCTCGTCGAACCGCCGCGCGGAGTGGGCGAGCTCCTCGACCGGTCCGTAGCAGCTGTCCCAGGGATGCTCGCCGGCCACCCAGCCCGCGAAGACCGGGGTCAGGCCGCCGAGGTCGTCGGGGACGGTGAGGAAGGCGACCCCGCGCGGGGTGGTCAGCCACTTGAAGCCAACGGTCACCGTGAAGTCGTACGCGTCGGCGTCGACGGGGTACCAGCCCGCGCCCTGGGACACGTCGACCAGGGTCCGGGTGCCGTGGGCGCGGGCGGCCTCACCGATCGCGGCGAGGTCGGCGATGCGGCCGTCGGCGGACTGGACCGCACTGACCGCGACCAGGGCGGTACCCGGCCGCACCGCCTCGGCGAGCCGCTCCAGCGGGGCGGTGCGCACCTTCAGGTCGCGGCGCATGTGGAACGGGTTCACCACCGAGCTGAAGTCGGCCTCCGCGACGAGGACTTCGGCGCCTTCGGGCAGGGAGGCCGCGACGAGCCCGGTATAGACGGCGACCGACGCACCGGCCGCGACGCGCCGCACGGGCACGCCGGCGAGCCGGGCGTAGGTGGCGCGGGCCGCCTCCACGTCGCCGAACATGTCGGTCGGCGCCCCGGCGGCCGAGGCGGCCACGGCTTCGCCCATGGCCGCCACGGTCCGGGCGGGCAGCAGCCCGGTGCTCGCGGTGTTGAGGTAGGTGGTCTGCGGCGCGAACTCGCTGCGCGCGAGGGAGTCCAGTTCCATGACTCCACCCTGAATCCCCGCCCACCCCAAGTCAATTGGGCAAAATTGACTGAGACCCCTAAGCAACGCTTATGAAAGGGCCCTCAGCGGGGAACCTCGCACCCCTCGGGGCCGCAGGCCTCGGCGTCGCCCTCGACGATCTTCAAGGCCGGGGTGTGCGCCTGCCAGGCCTGCTCCAGAGCCTGTGTGAAGACCTCGGCGGGCTGGCCGCCGGAGATCCCGTACTTCCGGTCGAGCACGAAGAACGGGACGGCGTTGGCGCCGAGCTCGGCCGCCTCGCGCTCGTCCGCGCGCACCTCGTCGGCGTAGGCGTCCTCGTCGGCGAGCACCGTACGGACCTCGTCGGCGTCCAGACCGGCCGCGACCGCGATCTCGACCAGGACCTCGGCGTCGAAGACGGAGCGCTCCTCGGCGAAGTTGGCCCGGTAGGCGAGGTCGAGCAGTTCGCTCTGGCGGCCGCGCGCCTTGGCCAGGTGCAGGACGCGGTGGATGTCGAAGGTGTTGCCGTGGTCGCGGCCGTCGGCCAGGTAGCCCAGGCCCTCGGCGTGCGCGTTGGACGCGACGTGCGCCTCCATCTCACGGGCCTCCTCGATGGTGCGGCCGTACTTCTTGGCCAGCATCGGGATCACCGGGCCGATGTCGCCCTTGGGGCGGCTCGGGTCGAGCTCGAAGGAGCGGTGGACCACCTCGATGTCGTCGCGGTGGGCGAACTCCGCCAGGCCCTTCTCGAAGCGGGCCTTGCCGATGTAGCACCACGGGCAGGCGATGTCGCTCCAGATCTCGACGCGCATGTCACTTCTCTCAGTTTGTTGAAGGTCGTACGTTTTAGGCCAACGCGCGGGGTGCCCGACCCATTCCCGAGCGCGTCCGCCCAGGTCAGGCCGCCGGAGCCAGCCTGCTGAAGGTGGCCCGGTAGGCGCTCGGGGTGAGGCCGGTGCGCCGCACGAGATGGCCGCGCAGGGAGTCGGCGCTGCCCAGGCCGCTGGACTCGGCGACCTGGTCCATGGCGAGGGTGGTCGTCTCCAGGAGCTCCTTGGCCCGCTCGATGCGCTGGTGCAACAGCCACTGGAGCGGACTGACCCCGCTCTCGGCATGGAAGCGCCGGGTCAGGGTGCGCACGCTGACGCCCGCGTGCCGGGCCAGGTCGGTCAGGGTGAGCGGCTTGTCGAGGTTGCGCATCGCCCAGCCCCGGGTGTCCGCGCAGACCGTGCCGCGCTCGGCGGGCAGCGGGGTCTGGGTGAACTGGGTCTGCCCGCCCGGCCGCACCGGCGCGACCAGCGCCTGGCGGGCCACCGTGTTGGCGACGGCGGCACCGTAGTCGGTGCGGATGATGTGCAGACACAGGTCGATCCCGGCCGCATATCCGGACGAGGTCATGACATTGCCGTCCTGGACGTACAGGACGTCGCCCTTCAGATCGAGCGCCGGGTAGCGCCTGCCCAGTTCCTCGGCGAGTTCCCAGTACGTGGTGGCGCTGCGGCCGTCGAGCAGCCCGGCCTCGGCGAGCACGAAGGCGCCGCTGCAGATGGACGCGATGCGCACGCCCTCGGCGGCCGCCTTCGCGACCACGGCCACGGTGCGCGGGTCGGGCTCGTAGCGCTGTCCGGTCCCGGCGACGAGCACCGTATCGGCCCCCTCGACCGCGTCGAGCCCCCGCCCCACCGACAGATCGAGCCCACCGGTGGTGGCGATCGGCCCCGGGTCGGGCGTGCAGACGACCAGCTCGTACCCGGGCTCCCCCGCCACCTCGACCTTGCCGAAGAGCAGTTCGGGGATGGCGAGGTTGAACATCGAGACGGGCGAGGGCGCGATGACGGCGACCCGGTGCAGCGGCATGGCCAGAACCTCCGGACGTATGGCATTCAGGCCACTACTGTACGCGGCCGGCGCTCGCCAAGCTGGAGGCATGTCACCGAACACCGCACTCCAAGCCCCGCCCGCCGACCGCCAGTTGACCCCGAGGCCGCCGCGCGGGCCCTCCCCCGCCCTGACCCTCGCCGCCTCCCTGCTCGGCTTCGCGCTGATCACCCTGGACGCGTCCGTGGTGAACGTGGCGCTGCCCGCGATCGGCGACGACCTCGGCGGCGGCATGTCGGGCCTCCAGTGGGTGGTGGACGCCTACACGCTCGCGTTCGCCGCGCTGATGCTCTCGACCGGGGCCTTCGCCGACCGGATCGGCTCGGCGAAGGCGTACGCGCTGGGCACGGTGGTCTTCACCCTGGCCTCGGCGGCCTGCGGCCTGGCCCCGAACCTGGACGTACTGATCGGCGCCCGCGTCGTCCAGGGCGTGGCGGCCGCCGTGGTCCTGCCCGCCTCCCTCGCCCTGGTCCGCCAGGCGTATCCGGACCCGGCGCGGAGGGCCAGGGCGGTGGCACTCTGGGCTGCCGGGGGTTCGGTCGCCGTCGCGCTCGGCCCGGTCGCGGGCGGCGCGCTGACCACGGTGTGGGACTGGCGCGGCATCTTCTTCATCAACCTGCCCCTCGGCCTCGCGGCCCTCGCCCTGACCGCCCGCGCACCGCGCACCGAGCGCCGCCCCGCGCCGCTGGACCTGCCGGGCCAGCTGACGGCGGCGATCGCTCTGGCCGCACTCGCCTTCGCGGTGATCGAACAGGGCACGGTAAGGGTCGTGGCGGGCGCGGTGGCAGTGGCCGCGGGGGTGGCGTTCTGGCTGATCGAGCGCCGCGTCGCCCACCCCGTGGTGCCGCTCGGCCTGTTCCGCAACCGCACGGTGGTCGTCGCCATCGGCGCGGGCGCGGCGGCCAGCGTCGCGTTCTACGGGGTGATCTTCGTCTTCAGCCTGTACTTCCAGCGGGTGCGGGGGGAATCGGCCCTGACGGCCGGCCTGATGTTCCTGCCGATGACGGCACTGATCCCGGTGGTGAACGTGTTGTCGGGCAAGCTGTCGAACCGGTACGGGGCGCGGGTCCCGATGCTGGCCGGCCAACTCCTGTCCCTGGTGGGCCTGTTGGTCCTCCTTCTGGCCGACGAGCACACCCCCACGCTGCTCGCCGCGTTCCTGATGGTTCCGCTCGCGCTGGGCTGCGGCATCTCGGTGCCCGCGCTGACCGCGGCGATGATGGAGGCACTGCCGCAGGAGCGGGCGGGGCTGGCGGCGGGTGTCCTCAACGCGGGGCGGCAGGTGGCGGGGGCGCTGAGCATCGCGGTGTTCGGGACGCTGGTGGCGGGCGGGGGCGGGTTCGTGCCGGGCCTGCGGACGAGTCTGCTGGTCGCGGCGGGGCTGTTCGGCCTTTCGGCACTGGGCACCCTGCGTCTGCGGGCGAGGTAGCACACCCCTCCCCGCCCCTTCCCGAGACCCTCCGGGGGTGTGACTCGGCTGCGGCTCGCCGGTGGCCCTGGGGCTCCGCCCCAGACCCCTTTGTCGCGCCTCAAGGGCGCTCGTCCTCAAACTCCCCCAAGGCCTCAAGGGCCAGCCCGGCAAGGATCGACCCGCTGGGGACAACCCAGCCAGGGGCGCGGGGAACTGCGCGACCAGCCACACACAACCCGCACCCGAACCACCAACACACCCCCGGCGGGTTCAGGGAAGGGGTGGGGTGGGGGCCTCCCGGGGTCTGGGGCGCAGCCCCAGGGACGGCCCCCAGGGTCAGCTTCCGTCGCGCAGATCCGGCGACGCACACCCCCGGAACTCCACCGAGTCGAACGCCACCCCGCACCCCTCACCCGCAGGCGACTGCGCCAGGAAGCCGACCCGGGCCACAGCACTCTCCTCCGGCGTCCCCAGCGCGAAGACCCGGACGAAGATCCAGCGCTCGCCGTCCGTCGAGGCGTGGAAGGCGAACGCCTTGCCGGTCCGGCTGACCCGCAGCCAGACGCTGTCCCCCTCCACCTCCCAGGAGTTCGCGTCGTCGGACAGCCCCCGTGTGACGACCGTGCAGATCGTCGGCCGCCGCGGCGAGAGCTCCAGGCAGAGCTTGGCCCACTGCCGCTCGCCCACGTGGACGTACAGGACGCCCGCGTCGAAGGGCGCCTCGAAGGAGACGGTCGCCCGGGCGATCAGCTGGAAGTCGCCCGCGGGGGCGACCCCGAGCAGCCGGGGCGCGTCGGAGGCGGGCTCCAGCCTCTCCCCGCCCGGCGGCACGAACCGGTCCTGGCGGGCTCCGGCGCGTACCGAGAGGACCCCGTCGTCGTACGTCCAGGGCGCCTCCGGCCCGAACGGCTCCAGCGGGAAGGGCAGTTCGGGCAGACGCACCGTCACCCGAGGGTGCCGTTCACGCGGCGGGGCAGCCCCAGCGGGTTCTCGTCGCGCAGTTCCGGCGGCAGCAGGGCCTGGGGGGTGCTCTGGTACGTGACCGGGCGCAGCCAGCGTTCCACGGCGGTGGCGCCGACCGAGGTGGAGGTGGAGGTCGTCGCCGGGTACGGGCCGCCGTGGTGCTGGGCGGGGGCCACCGCGACCCCGGTGGGCCAGCCGTCCACCAGGACACGGCCCGCCAACTGGGTCAATTCTGCGAGGAGTCGGGACCCCGAACCCTCGCCCGCCGCCTCCGCCGAGGACAGTTGGAGGGTCGCGGTCAGGTTGCCCGGAAGGCGCGAGAGCACCGCGCCGATCTCGGACGCGTCCGCGTACCGGGCGACGACGGTGACCGGGCCGAAGCACTCCTCCAGGAGCAGGTCGTGCTCGCCCTCCGTGGCCAGCAGGGCCGCCGGTACGGTCAGGAATCCGCCGCTCACGGTGTGCTCGCCGCCCGCGCCGGGCGTGACCGGGGCCTCGACGCCGGGCAGCGCGGCCCGCTCGGCGACCCCGGCGACGAACGCGTCCCGCATCCGGTGGTCGAGCATGACCCCGGCGTCGGTGTCGCTGACGGCCGCCGTGAGGGCCTTGATCAGCGCGTCGCCCGCCTCGCCCTGGGGGGCGAGCACGAAGCCGGGCTTGGTGCAGAACTGGCCGACACCCATGGTCATCGAGGTGCCGAGCCCGGCCCCGATCTGCTCGCCGCGCTCCTCGGCGGCGGCCGCCGTCACCACGACGGGGTTCAGCGAGCCGAGCTCGCCGTGGAAGGGGATCGGCACGGGCCGCGCGGCCGCCGCGTCGAACAGCGCCCGCCCGCCGCGCACCGACCCGGTGAACCCGGCGGCCGACACCAGCGGATGACGTACGAGCTCGACGCCCGCGGTGAAGCCGTGCACCAGGGCCACGACGCCCTCGGGGAGGCCCGACCGGACGGCCGCGCGGCGCAGCAGCGAGACGCAGAGCTCCGAGGTCGCCGGGTGGTCCGGGTGCGCCTTGACGACGACCGGGCAGCCGGCCGCGAGCGCGCTCGCGGTGTCACCGCCGGGCACGGAGAAGGCGAGCGGGAAGTTGGAGGCCGAGTAGACGGCGACGACACCGAGCGGGATCTTGACGCGCCTGAGGTCCGGCCACGGCGGGGTGCGGGACGGGTCGGCGTGGTCGATGCGTATGTCGAGGAAGGAACCGTCCTCGACGGCCTCGGCGAACGCCCTCAACTGGGCGGTGGTCCGGGCCAGTTCGCCCTTGAGCCGGACCGGGCCGAGCGCCGTCTCGGCGTCGGCGGCCTCCACCACGTGCTCGGCCGAGGCGTCCAGGAGGTCGGCCGCGGTCCGCAGGAAGACGGCCCGTACGCTCAGGCCGGCCAGCGCCCCGCGGGCGGCGTGGGCGGCCCTGACGGCCTGGTCGACCTCTTGGGGCGTGGCTTCGACCGCAACCTCTTCACGCGGCTTCCCCGTTCGGGGGTCGACACTCCAGACTGGTGCTGCTGCGCTCACCACGTTGTCCTTCCACTGCCGGTCCGCTCCTGCCACCCACCAGGACTTGTTCGGTATTCTGAACAGAGTTCCCGATGCTGAATATGCTGGGACTCTATTGACGGGCGTTCCGCCTTGGCAAGAAGCCTCGGCGAGAAGGAGCGGGGTGCTGGATGTCGGCTGCCGATTCAGGTGGAGCACAGGTCAAGTCCGCGGTGCGGACCGTCGAGTTGCTCGAGTATTTCGCAGGGCGGCCCGGAATGCACTCCCTCGCCGCGGTCCAGGAAGCGGTTGGCTACCCGAAGTCCAGTTTGTACATGCTTCTGCGCACGCTGGTCGAGCTCGGCTGGGTGGAGACCGACGCGACGGGCACCCGGTACGGCATCGGCGTGCGGGCCCTGCTGGTCGGCACCTCGTACATCGACGGCGACGAGGTGGTGGCGGCGGCCCGCCCCACCCTCGACCGGCTCTCGGACGACACCACCGAGACGATCCACCTCGCCCGCCTCGACGGCACGAACGTGGTCTACCTCGCCACCCGCCAGTCCCAGCACTACCTGCGCCCCTTCACCCGGGTCGGCCGCCGCCTGCCGGCCCACTCGACCTCGCTCGGCAAGGCGCTGCTCGCCACCCACAGCGACGAGCAGGTGCGCAAGCTGCTCCCGGAGACCCTCCAGCAGCTCACCGAGCACACCATCACCGACCGCGAGAAGCTCATCGAGGAGCTGCACCTCATCCGCGAGCAGGGCTATGCCGTGGACCGCGAGGAGAACACGCTCGGCCTGCGCTGCTTCGGCGTCGCGATCCCGTACCGCACCCCGGCCCGCGACGCGATCAGCTGCTCGGTGCCGGTGGCCCGGCTCACCCCGGCCCACGAACAGATGGTGAAGGACGCCCTGTTCGACGCCCGGGACCGCCTGACGCTGGCGACCCGCCGCCTCTGACGGGTCCCCCCTCCCCTCCCCCGTACGGCGGAGGCGGATCATCGGGGCGCAGGACGCGGCGGGGTGCGGCCGCGCGGGAGCGTGAGGTCATGACAACCGCCGCTCTCACGCGCCCCGCGCTCCGTCCCGCCCTGCGGGCCGTCGCCATCGCTGCCTGCCTGCCCTACCTCGCCCTCAAGATCGCCTGGGTCGCGGGCAGCCACCTGGGCATCCCGGACCACAGCGTCCTGCTCGCACACCGCGGCCGGATGGCGGCGGCCAACAGCGCCTCGGTGCTCATGGACTCGTGCGTGGTCGTCCTCGCGCTGCTCCTGACCCGGCCGTGGGGGCTGCGGGTGAAGGCCTGGCTGCTCGTGCTGCCGATGTGGCTCGCCACCGGACTGCTCGCGCCGGTCATGACCGGATACCCGCTCCAGCTCCTGGTGCGCGCGCTGAGCGGCACCGCCGTCGGGACGTCTTCCGGCCCCGCGAGCACCCCCTTCCTCGACGAGTGGGTCTTCGGTGTCGTCTACACCGGTTTCATCGTCCAGGGCCTCGCGCTCGGCACCCTGTTCGCGCTGTACGCCCGCGACCGCTGGGGGCACCTGTGGCGCGGCCGGCTCGGCGAGCTCCCGGACGGCGCCGTACGGCCCGCACAGCGGACGGCCGCCGTCGCCGTGGCGGTGCTTTCGCTGCTTCCGGCCGGAACGCACCTGCTGTGGTCGACGGGGTCGGCGGCGGGCCTGAGCCCGTCCATGGCCGAGGGGCGGACCTGCGACCAGTACGTCGTGGAGGCGGTGTTCGCGGCGTTCGCCGTCCTTGGCGCGGCCGGGGTGCTCATGGTCGCCCTCGGGCTCGGCCGGTCGCTGCCGCTCCGGGTGCCGCTGGCCCTGGCATGGCTGGGCTCGGGCGCCACCGCATGCTGGGGCGGCTGGCTCTCCGCCCTCACCGTCACGGACGGCTCGGCAGACGGCCCCACCGTGACGATGGACCTCACTTACGCTGTGCAGATGATCGCCGGGATACTTGCCGCCGCCATCGGCGCCCACTTCTTCGCCGGACGCTCCCGCCGCCCGGGCCGTATGCCGTGATGCGCGCGCTGTTCGGCGTGCGGGCGCGCCACCGCTGGGTCCATCTGGTCATCGGCGGGGCCCTGTTGATGCCGTACTTCCTGGTGAGCTCGGTCATCGTCGGCTCTTCCGCGCCCGGGGTCAGCTCCTTCGACTCGTTCCCGCGTGCGCTCGTCACCTTCGCCGTGGCGCTGCCGTTCGCGGCCGTCACCGGCCTGGTGCCCATCGCCCGGCCGCTGCTCGTGTTCGGCGCGCGGGCACTGTCCGGGGTGGATCCGGCAGCGCTCGCCGACGGGCCCGCGCGCTCCCGGGACGCCCGCCTGCGCACCTCCGCCTGGTACACGCTGCATGTCGCGCTCGGCGGGATCCTGAGCGGGATGAGCCTGGCGCTGCCCCCGTTCACGGTGTTCCTGATCGTGCTGCCCGTCTCCCCGGGCCTGCGCCACACCGTGTACAGCACCTCCGGCCCGCTCGCCGGCGGCTGGGGCATCGCGTGCGCCCCGGTCGCCGGGGTCGCGATGCTGATTGCCCTGGCGGCCTGTTCGGCGGCGGCCGGGGCGCTGCTCGCCCGGCTCGCGCCGGTCCTGCTCGGCCCGTCACCCGCCGACCGCCTGGCCGCCGCCGAGCAGCGCGCGGCGGAGCTGGCCGTACGCAACCGGCTCGCGCGCGAGCTGCACGACTCGGTGGGTCACGCCCTGAGCGCGGTGACGCTCCAGGCGAGCGCGGCCCGCCGCGTCCTGGACTCGGACCCCGAGTTCGTACGCGAGGCGCTCGCCGCCATCGAGGAGACCACCCGGCGCACGGTCGGCGAACTCGACTCCGTCCTCGGCCTGTTGCGCCAGGACGACGGCGATCTCGCGACGCCGGACCTCGCTGCCCTGGAGGGCCTGCTGTCCCGCACGGGTCTGAAGGTGGCGTACTCCCTGAAGGGCGATCCGGCCTCGGTGCCCGAGCTGGTCTCCCGGGAGGCGTACCGGATCGTCCAGGAGGGCCTGAGCAACGCCCTTCGCCATGGCGGGAGTTCCCCCGTCACCCTTCAACTCGCCCTGGATGGCGGAGAGTTGGCTCTCATGATGGAGAACCCCCTGTCCGGGGGCGCGCCGGTGGTGCGGCCGGGCGGCGGACGCGGCCTGCGCGGCATCGCCGAGCGGGCCGTGCTGCTCGGCGGACACGCCTCGGCGGGCCCGGCCGGAGATGTCTGGCGGCTCAGCGCCCGCCTCCCGCTCGGCGGTGCGCGATGAGCGACGCGGTCCGGGTGGTGGTCGCCGACGACGAGCGGATGGTGCGCACGGCGCTGCGGGTGATCCTCGACGCCGAGCCCGGCCTGGAGGTCGTCGGCGAGGCCACCACGGGCGCCGAGGCCGTCTCGGTCGTCCGCGACAGGCTTCCCGACGTCGTTCTGATGGACGTCCGGATGCCCGAGATCGACGGCATCCGCGCCACCGAGCAGATCCTGGCCACGCTGGCCGCGCCGCCGAGGATCGTGGTGGTCACGACCTTCGAGAACGACAGTTACGTGTACGACGCGCTGCGCGCGGGCGCCTCCGGGTTCCTCCTGAAGCGGGCCGCCGCCGAGGAGCTGATCCAGGCGGTCCGCCTGGTCGCGCGCAGCGACTCGCTCCTGTTCCCCGCGAAGGTCCGCGAGCTGGCCGCCCAGCACGCGTCCGCCCGCGCCGCGGCCCCCTGGACAACCCGGCTCACCGAGCGCGAGGCGGAGGTGCTCCGCCTGATGACGACGGGCCTCACCAACGCGGAGATCGCCGGACGGATGGGGGTGGGACCTGCCACCGTGAAGACCCATGTCGCCTCGGTCCTGGCCAAGACGGGCACCCGCGACCGCACCCAGGCGGTGATCGCGGCGTACGAGTCGGGCTTCGTACGGCCCCGATGAAGGTTTCCTGAGAAACCGGGACAACAGGAACTCCGCGCTCCGGCCCGTCCGTCTTGCGTACGGGATGAACAAGACAATCAGGCGCGCCTCGGTCTTCTGTCTGCTGATGGTGCTCGCCCTCCTCGGACGAGCCACCTATGTGCAGTTCTACAAAGGCCAGGCCCTCGCGGACGACAAGCTGAACCGGCGGAACACCATCGCGGAGTACTCGCAGCCGCTCGGGGACATCATCGTGGCCGGCTCGCCGGTCACCGGCTCGGAAAGGACGAAGAGCGGCGATCTCGCCTACCAGCGCAGCTACAAGGACGGGCCGATGTACGCGCCGGTCACGGGCTTCGCCTCGCAGGTGTACGGATCGACCCAGCTGGAGGGGATCTACTCCAAGGTCCTCGACGGCAGCGACCCGCGCATGCAGAACCCCTTCGACGCGCTCACCCGGCAGCGCGCGCCCGGCGGTGACGTCCTGACGACGATCGACCCGGCGGTGCAGAAGGCCGGCTTCCAGGCACTGGGCAACAAGGAGGGCGCGGCCGTCGCGATGGACCCGAAGACCGGGCGCATCCTCGGCATGGTCTCCACCCCGTCGTACGACCCGTCGAAGATCGCGGGATCCTCCTCCGCCGACGGCGACGTGTGGAAGCAGTTGTCCGAGGACAAGAGCCAGCCGATGCTCAACCGGGCGCTGCGCCAGCCGCTGGCGCCGGGCTCCACGTTCAAGCTGGTGGTGGCGTCGGCGGCGCTTGAGAACGGCCTCTACTCCTCGATCGACGAGAAGACGACGAGCCCCAACCCGTACCGGATGCCGGGCACGACGACGGATCTGCGCAACGAGTCGGCGTCCGCGCCCTGCGAGAACGCCTCGATCCGTACCGCGCTCGAATACTCCTGCAACAACGTCTTCGGCAAGATGGCCGTGGACCTGGGCCAGGACAAGGTGCGGGCGATGGCCGAGAAGTTCGGCTTCAACGACGCGAAGCTGGACGTTCCGGTACGCGCCCAGGCGAGTGTGTACCCGAAGAACATGAACGCGTCGTCGACGGCGTTGTCCGGCATCGGCCAGTTCGATGTGACGGCGACGCCGATGCAGATGGCGATGGTGTCGGCCGCCATAGCCAACGACGGTGTCATGTCCTCACCCCACATGGTGTCCAAGGTGACGGACTCCAAGGGAAGCACCCTCCAGTCCTACTCGGACTCGGACGGGAAACGCATCATGTCGTCGAAGACGGCTCAGCAGATGTACAGCGCGATGGTCTCGGTCGTCACCGACGGCACCGGGTCCAACGCGAAGATCGGCGGCCTGGAGGTCGGCGCCAAGACGGGCACGGCCCAGCACGGAGTGGACAACTCCAAGAAGCCGTACGCCTGGTTCACCTCGTTCGCCAAGGACGCGAAGACCGGCAAGGAGGTCGCGGTGGCCGTGGTCATCCAGGACTCCGACGCCGAGCGCTCCGAGGTCAGCGGCAACGGCCTGGCGGGCCCGGTCGCCCAGGCGATGATGAAGGCCGCACTGGCCTCGCAGTGAAGCCCGGCCCGGGGCGCACGCGG
The DNA here is from genome assembly GCF_039532965.1 of Streptomyces mauvecolor. Lineage (NCBI taxonomy): Bacteria > Bacillati > Actinomycetota > Actinomycetes > Kitasatosporales > Streptomycetaceae > Streptomyces > Streptomyces mauvecolor. The sequence continues at coordinate 91,923 of NZ_BAAASQ010000007.1, forward strand.
ACGGACGGCGCCCCGGACCGGAGTGGTCGGCACCAAGGGCTACGGCAGGAAGTACATCGGGTTCGGGATCTTGTACGTGTTGTCGGCGTAGCCGCCCGCGAGGTCGGTGTACTGGTCGCCGAGGTTGGCGACGATGTTGTAGCCGAGCGACTCGATGTGCTTGCGGGTGCCGGCCTTGTAGTCGACGGTCGAGCAGGTCCAGGTGGGCTTTCCGCAGCTCAGGTAGGCCGGCGGGTTGGCCTTGTCCTTGAGGAAGAAGTGCGCGGCGTCGACCGGCACGTTGTAGCCGGCCTTGGTCAGGTTGGCGGCGCTGGCGTTGCGCTGGGAGGCGTCGCGGCCGGTGAGGAAGAAGACGGTGACGCCCTTCTTGGCCGCGTAGTTGACCAGGTCCGGCATGCCGAACACGGCTATCGACTGCGCGCTCTGCACATAGGCGTCGAAGGCGGCGGCGTTGTAGGCGAAGCCGTTCTTCTTCTCGTAGTCGTACGTCAGGAGCGTCGTGTCGTCGACGTCGAGCACGATGGCGGGCTTACGGCCGTCCCGCCCGGGGTGCTCGGCGGCGTGCTTGATCTGCCGCTTGGCGCGGGCCTCGATGTCGGCAACCTGCTTGGCGTAGTTGCTCTTGGGCGACGCCTGGAAGTGCCCGGAGGCGTCGGCGGTACCGCCGTAGTACGCGTTGATCTTGTCTTCGACCTTGGTGATGTTCGGGATCTCGCGGTCCGACTTCGGCGCGGCGTTGTCGGCGGAGGCCGCGCCGACGCCGTAGAAGGCGACGCCGGTGACGGCGAATGCGGCGGCGGTGGCTGCGGCTTTGGTGAGAGTGCGCATGGGGATTGTCTACGCGCATCACATGGCCTCCCGCCAGGGGAAATACGGAAATCTTTGCCGCACTGTGTCCTACCGGGGGTAGGGCCGTGCGTCGAGTGCTGCCCTCGGACCAAACGCCCTGGGGCTCCGCCCCAGACCCCGTTGAGCCCCCACCCCACCCCTTCCCGAAACCCGCCGGGGGTGGGGTGGTTCGGCTGCGGACCGGGGGTGGCTGCTCGCGCAGTTCCCCGCGCCCCTGGCAGGGTCGACCTTTGCAGGGTGCCCCGGGCAGGCATACCCAGCCCGTCCGGCGTTTGAGGACGAGCGCCCTTAAGGCGCGAACGGGGTCTGGGGCTGAGCCCCAGGGGACCAGCTCAGCCCACCCACACCCCCGGAGGGTCTCGGGAAGGGGCGGGGTGGGGGCATCCGGGGTCTGGGGCGGAGCCCCAGCGCACCCCGCCGGGCCGCACCCCCGCCCCCGGAGCCACGCGGCGGAGCCGCAGAGTGTCACAGCCGGGAAGGGGCGGGGTGGGGATCGCGCCGCGGGCCGCTACCCCAGCACCCCCGCCCTCCGCACCGCCTCCAGGTCCGTCCGCGACGCCAACCCCGTATGGTAGAGGCGGAGTTCGGTCGCGCCGAGCGCCGCCACCCGAGCCGCCTCCCGCGCCAGCTCCCCCGGCCGGCCCCCCATCCCCGACACCACCGTAAGGTTCGCCGCAAGCACCCCCGCGGAGCCCAGCGCCGCGAAGGGCGCGAGGAGGTCCGGCCCGCCCGCGCAGGGCACCACCACGCCGTCGGCCACGCCGAGCACGTGCCGCGCGTCGACCCCCGCGTTGGCCCCGCACCGCTCCGGCCGCGGATCCGCATGCAGCAGCACCTGGAAACCCGGCCCGCCCCGCTCCCGTACCGCCGCGACGGCCGCCTCCTGGAGCTCCCGGGCGGCGCGCGTACGGAACTCCAGCGTGGCCGCGAGCAGTTCCGCGCCGGACGCCCCCACCGGGCCGCCCCGCCACACCGGCTCCAGCGCCCCGCGCACCCGTACCCTCAACTCACCCGCGTCCAGGCCGACTTCGCCGTACCCCCGCTCGCACGACGCGCAGAAGCACAGCGACATCAGATACTCCGCGGTGCCGTCCAGCGCCACCCCCGCGATCTTGTCGTGGCCGTGCAGATGCGCGAGGCCGTACCAGCCGCAGGATTCGAGTTCGGTACCGCCCGCGCCGGGGCGCGCCGCCGCCTCCGCCGCCAGGGCGACGAGATACGCGCGGACCCGGGGCTGGGCGATGCAGGGCGCCCACGGGTAGCGGTCGCCGTACGCGTTGACCACCGACGTCTCGGGGTGCTCCGCGCCCAGCCGGGAGTTGTGCGCGAGCACCACCCAGGAGTGAACGTCGAGACCGGCCGCCGCCAACGACGCGGCAGCCTCGCCGTACGCGTCGCCCGGCGCCCAGGCCCCGGCCGGACATGGTCTCAACTCCCTTCCCTGCCAGTGTGGTTCGTCCGGCGGGTACAGCACCGCCGCGTACTCCGCCGTGACGATGCGGTGGCCCGGGTGGTGCGGGGTCAGGGCGCGGGTCGAGTGGTAGGCGGAGGCCAGCGTCACCTGGCGTACGCCGAGGTCGGCGATGCGGGCGGGGGCGTCCGGGTCACCGAGGACGTCCCACGGATAGAGGAACGCGGACGCCTTCACGCGCCCGCCCCGGGTGCGGCCGACCCGCCCTCCCCCGGCGCCAGCAACCCCCGCCCCCGCTCGATCAGCGCGGCCAATTGCTTGACGTGGTCGGCGTCGGGCTCGCTCAAGGGCGGCCGCACCTCGCCCACCTCCAGGCCGCCCAGCCGCACCCCCGCCTTGACCAGCGACACGGCGTACCCGCGCCCCTGGTTGCGCAGTTCGACGAGCGGTACGAAGAAGCCGTCCAGGAGGCGGTTGGCCAGGGCGTCGTCGCCGGATTCGAGGGCTCGGCAGAAGGCCAGCGCGATGTCGGGGGCGAAGCAGAACACCGCCGACGAGTACAGGGTGATGCCGATGCCCCGGTAGGCGAGGCCGGTCAGTTCGGCGGTGGGCAGGCCGTTGAAGTACAGCGGGTCCAGGCCGGCCGAGCGTACGGCGCTCACGATCCGCTGCATCAGGTCGAGGTCGCCCAGGCCGTCCTTGAAGCCGATGATGCCGTCGACGCGAGCCAGCGCCACGGCCGTTTCGGGGGTGAGGACCGCGTTGTCTCGCTGGTAGACGATGACGTCCAGCGAGGTCGCCGCGGCCAGTTCGGTGTAATGGCGCAGCAGGCCCGCCTGGTCGGCGACGACGAGGTAGGGCGGCATCGCGAGCAGCCCGTCGGCGCCGGCCCCCTCGGCGAGGCGGGCGTACTCGACGGCGAGAGCCGTGCCGTATCCGGCGCCCGCGACCACCGGGACGCGGCCCGCGCTCTCCTCGACGGCCGCGGCGACGCAGGCGCGGAACTCCCCCGGGGTCAGGGCGTGGAACTCCCCCGTACCGCAGCAGGCGAACACGGCGGCGGCACCCGCCTCGATCCCCTGGCGCACGTGCACGCGGAAGATGTCGAGGTCGAGGCCGCCGTCGGGCCCGTACGCGGTCACGGGGAAGAACAGCGGTCCGCTGACGTGAGTGAGGCGGGCGGCGAGCGGGGCTGAGGTCACGGGCTGCTCCCTGGGCAAGGACCGTCGTGCACAATTCTGACTGACGTCTATATTTCTGAACGGAGTCACGCTAAGCCCGCGCCCTGGCGGCGGTCAAGGCGAACAGCCTTGACGCGCGGGCGGATTCGACACCTTCGCGGGCCACTTGACGACCCTCCGCCTCGCTCCCTAGCGTGTCCACGCATGTGAATCACGTCCATGGATGCGGTAAGCCACCCCTCCGTATCCCCATGAACGGCCCCGCACCCCGAGGAGAGCCCATGCCCCGTCCCCGCACCGTCCTGCTCACCGGCGCCGCCGGCGGGCTCGGCACCCTGATGCGCGGGCTGCTCCCGGCGTACGGATACGAGCTGCGGCTCCTGGACATGCTGCCCATCCCCGGCGAGCCGGACGCGATCACCGCCGACCTCGCCGACACGGACGCGCTGCGCGAGGCGGTGCGCGGGGCCGACGCGGTCCTGCACCTCGCGGGGATCTCCCTCGAAGCCTCCTTCGACAAGATCCTCAAGGCCAACATCGAGGGCACGTACCACCTCTACGAGGCCGCGCGCCGGGAGGGCGTCGGGCGCATCGTCTTCGCCTCCTCCAATCACGCGGTCGGCTTCACGCCCCGCCCGCAGGAAGCGGACGACCCGCTGATTCCGGTCGCCACCACGCACCGGCCCGACACCTTCTACGGGCTTTCCAAGGCCTTCGGCGAGGACCTCGCGCAGTTCTACTGGGACAAGTACGGCCTGGAGACCGTCTCGGTCCGCATCGGCTCCTGCTTCCCGGAGCCCACCTCCGTGCGGATGCTGTCGATCTGGATGAGCCCCGGCGACGGGGCCCGGCTCTTCCACGCCGCGCTCACGGCCGAGCGGGTCGGGCACAGCGTGGTGTACGGATCGTCCGCCAACACCCGCCTGTGGTGGGACCTCTCATCGGCGCGGGCGCTCGGTTACGAGCCGCGGGACGACTCCGAGCCGTACGCCGACAAGCTCGTCGCCGAGCAGGGCGGGCTCGACCCGGACCTGCCCGAGCACGCCTGCCTCGGCGGCCACTTCACCACCGACCCGCCGATCTGGCCGCACTGACACCGCCTGGAGCAGGGAAAACGCGGCGCCGACATTCGGGCGAGGTTCAAGGAACCGTAAAGCGGCGCCGCTCGTTTCCGGGACATGACCGCAATGACCCCTGGCTCGAACCTTCCGCTCCCGACCACCCGCGTGACGGTGGACGTGGCCGCCCCCGTGCGGCTCGACGTCTCGGGCCTGCTGCTCACCGCCGACGGCAAGGTGCGCTCGGACGACGACTTCATCTTCTACAACCAGCCGCAGGGTCCCGGTGTCACCCACCGCTCCGGCGGCGGCACCGCACCCGACGCGATCGTCGTGGACACCGCCGCGGTGCCGCCCGGCATCGAGAAGATCGTGGTGACCGCGAGTCCGGACGCGGCGGGCCAGACCTTCCAGGGCATCGAGCCCACGGCCACGGTGCGCAACGGGGACGACGGCAGTGTGATCGCCACCTTCACCCCGCCCCGGCTCGGCACCGAGACGGCCCTGGTGGTCATGGAGATCTACCTGCGCGGCGGCGCCTGGAAGGCCCGCGCGGTGGGCCAGGGGTACGCGAACGGCCTGGCCGGGATCGCCACGGACTTCGGCGTCTCGGTCGAGGAGCCCGCGGCGCCGCCTGCCGCACCCCCGATGCCGTCCGCCCCGCCGGCCGACCCGCGCCTCGCCGCCCCGGCCCCGGCGGCACCGGCCGCTCCCGCCGCCGCGCCCGCGAGCAGCGGGAAGATCAACTTGGACAAGGGCCGGGTCAGCCTCCAGAAGAACCAGACGGTCTCCCTGGTCAAGGGCGGCCGCCCGCTGCTCTCCCAGGTCAAGATGGGCCTCGGCTGGGAGCCCGCGTTCCGCGGCAAGGACATCGACCTGGACGCGTCGGTGATCGCGTACGGCCCGCAGCGCAACCATCTGGACAGCTGCTACTTCGGCAAGCTCTCCATCCTGAACGGCGCGATCAAGCACTCCGGCGACAACCTGACGGGCGAGGGCGCGGGCGACGACGAGGTGATCACGGTCGACCTCGGCCGCATCCCCGCCGAGGCCACCGGCCTGGTCTTCACCGTCAACTCCTTCTCCGGCCAGAAGTTCACCGAGGTCGCCAAGGCGTACTGCCGCCTCATCGACGCGGCGAGCGGCGAGGAGCTGGTGCGCTTCGACCTGACCGGTGCGGAGCCGCAGACCGGCGTCATGATGGCGAAGCTCATCAAGCAGTTCTCCGGCGAGTGGGAGATGACCGCGCTCGGCTCGTTCGTGAAGTCCCGTACGGCCCGCGGCATGGTGAAGCCCGCGGCCGAGGTGCTGTAGCGCGCCACTCCGACCGGGTGAGGGCGGCGGGGCCACGGGCCTCGCCGCCCTCACCCGTGCGCCCCCACCCGGGCCGCCCCTCGCCCACTCCTACGACCACCCCTGTTGGAACCCCACAACACCCCTGGGACAAATCGCTGCCTCCCTACCATTCGCGCGAAGCCACCTCCCCTGGCAGAGTCGGAGCATGAGCGATCTTGCAGAAGTACTCGTCACCGGGCTCGGCGCGATCACCCCGCTCGGCGCCGACACCGCGACCACCTGGGCCGGGATGCTGGCCGGTACGTCCGGAGCCGGCCTGATCGAGGAGGAGTGGGCGGACGGCCTGCCGGTCCGGGTGGCCGCCGGGCTTTCCGTGGACCCCCTCTCGCTGCTCACCCGGGTCGAGGCACGCAAGCTTGACCGTTGTGAACAACTCGCGATGATCAGCTCCCGCGAGGCCTGGCAGGACGCGGGCACCCCGGAGGTCGCACCCGAGCGGCTCGCCGTGGTGATCGGCACCGGCACCGGGGGCGTGCTGACCACGCTGGGCCAGGACGACACGTTCGAGCAGGGCGGGGCCCGGAAGCTCTCCCCGTACGCCGTCCCGATGCTCATGCCCAACGGGCCCGCCGCCTGGGTGTCCATGGAGCTCGGCGCCCAGGGCGGGGCCCGCACGCCGGTCAGCGCCTGTGCGTCGGGCGCCGAGGCGATCGCGATGGGCCTGGATCTGATCCGCGCGGGGCGAGCCGATGTGGTGGTGGCCGGTGGCACCGAGGCCTGTCTGCACCCGTTCACGATCGCCGCGTTCGCGCAGATGAAGGCGCTGTCGACCGAGGACGCGGACCCGGCGTCGGTGTCCCGGCCGTTCGACAGGGACCGCAGCGGCTTCGTGATGGGCGAGGGCGCGGGGATAGTGGTCCTGGAGCGGGCCGAGTTCGCGCGGGCCCGGGGAGCGCGGGTGTACGGGTCGGTGGCCGGGGCGGCCGTCACGTCCAGCGCGGACCACATCACGGCCTCGGACGTGGCCGGTCAGGTCCGGGCGATCGAATCGGCGCTGCGGGACGCCCGGTTGAGCCCCGCCGACATCGGCGTGGTGCACGCGCACGCCACCTCAACGCCGTCGGGCGACCTCGCGGAGGCGGAGGCGGTCGCCAAGGCCATCGGCACGCACCCGGTGGTCACCGCCACCAAGTCGATGACCGGCCACATGCTGGGCGCGTCCGGCGCGGTGGGAGCGATCGCGGCGCTGCTCGCGCTGCGCGACGGCACCGTGCCCGCGACCCGCAACCTGGACCACCTCGACCCGGCGGTGACCCTCGACGTGGCCGGCGAGAACCGTACGGGATCGTGGGACGCGGCGCTCGCCAACTCCTTCGGGTTCGGCGGGCACAACGTGAGCCTGGTGCTCGGGCGGGCCTGACCTCCCGTCCGGCGGGGCCCCCTGGGGGGGCGGCAAGCCGCCGCCGCGTATAAACGGCAGGGCAACCGCCTTCGATCTGGGGAGAGTTCATGAATCTGCCGGCCACCGACCGTCGCGTACTCGTCAGCGGGGCCTCCCGGGGGCTGGGCCGCGCCGTCGCCCAGGCGTTCGCGGCCCAGGGGGACCGTGTGGCCGTGCACTTCGGGTCCCGGGAGGAGGAGGCCCGCGAGACCCTCGACTCGCTGAAGGGGTCGGGGCACGCGCTGGTCGGCGGCGATCTCACCGACCCCGCCGGGGCGCGGCGCGTCGCCGATGCCGCGGCCGGCGCGCTCGGCGGCATCGACGTCCTGGTGAACAACGCGGCCGTGAACCTCCGCCATCCGCTCGCCGAGACCCCGTACGAGGAGTGGGCCGAGCTGTGGCAGCGGCACGTGGGCGTGAACCTCCTCGCCACCGCCAACCTCAGCCATCTCGCCGCGTCCCGGATGATCGAGCAGGGCACGGGCGGGCGGATCGTGAACATCGGCTCGCGCGGCGCCTTCCGCGGGGAGCCCGACCACCCCGCCTACGGGGCGACCAAGGCGGCGGTGCACGCGCTCGGCCAGTCGCTCGCGGTGTCGCTCGCCCCGTACGGGATCGGGGTCGCCTCGGTCGCGCCCGGGTTCTTCGAGACGGAGCGCGTCGCGGGGCGGCTGGGCGGGGCGGAGGGCGAGGCGATCCGGGCGCAGTCGCCGTTCGGGCGGGTCGCCTCCGCCGAGGAGATCGCGGAGGCGGTCCGCTGGCTCGCCTCGCCGCTCGCCCAGTGGTCGTCGGGCGCGGTGCTCGACCTCAACGGGGCGTCCCACCTGCGGACTTGAGCCCGAACCGCACACAGACGGGTGCCCCCCCGATCGATCGATCAGGGGGGCCACCCGCATCAGCCCTACAGCCAAGGCCAGTTGGCCGACCGGCCTGCTTCGAGCAGCGGCACCATGCGGAACGCCGCGTCCGTGAGGCCCGCGAACACATGGCGGTTGTCCGTGCCGGACGGGCCGTGACCCACCCGGTACCCCGCGAGGTTCCAGGTGTAGACGGGCACGTCCGCCGGGACCAGCGCCGTCGGGTCGCCGCCGTAGTGGTACGAAGCCTGCTCGTCCGTCACGATCAGCACCCGGTCGTGGCGGCGGTAGTGCCCCCGCACCGCGTCAGCCGTGTTGGTGCCGCCCAGCTCACCGAAGCGCTCCAGGACCTTCAGGACGGACTCCCCCGCCCTGTACTTCACCCGCGCGCTGTCGGTGCCGAACTCCACGAGGTCCGCGTCGGCGGCCCGCAGCGCGAGCGCCGTACCGAAGATCGCGGCCGCGTCCGCCCGGTTGAGCTTCGAGCGGTCCGAGAGCGGCGACCACATCGAGCCCGAACGGTCCACCAGGATCAGCGTGCGCCCGCCCAGCGACGGCACGTTGGCCAGCGAGTGGCCGAGCGCCTTCTCCAGCGGATACGACCAGCGCAGCGACGGCGCGTGCTGGTACGCGGCGAGGTAGCGGAACGGGAACTGCCGGGACTTCGCGACGACTTCGGGGTCCGATATCTTCGCGGCGACCGAGGCTGCCACCTCGTCCGAGACGCCCGCCTCGTCGAAGTTGCGCAGGTTGCGCACCAGGGCCATCGGGCCCATCGACGGGATGACCGCCTCCCAGGCCTCCTTGTCCATCGGCCCCTGCAGCCAGCCCGCGAGCGCCTCCCACGTCAGGCCCGCCCCGGCAAGCCGCTCGGCGCCGTCCGGCGCGAGCACGACCGCCCGGCGCTCCTGGACCGGCAGCTCCATCAGCTCGCGGTGCGCGCTCAGCACCCGGTCGCCGGCCGGCGGCACCGCGGTGTCGGGGTGGTGGCGGCGGTCGAGCGCGTACCGGAACAGCTCGCCCTGCCAGGGCTTGGCCGGGTCGGGCGCCGCGTGCACCAGGTTGAGGATGTCGCCGAAGCGGTACCCCTTGGACGCGGTGTCGTACTTGAGCAGCGACCTCCCGCTGTAGAGGCGGCGTACGGCGTCGGCGATCCCGCGCTTCACGGGCTTGGGCACGTTCCGGCCGTACATCGAGGTCCAGTACCCGAGCAGCTCGCCGGGCTCGTCCGGGCGGAGCAGCACCGAGGCGACGACCTGCCGGTTGGACGGGCCCTCCGCGGCGCCCGCGTCGAGGCGCGCCTTGACGTACTCGGCGGCGCCGACGACCGAGGCGGTACGCATCCCGCCCTCGCCCCGCAGCCAGCCGAGCAGGCCCGCGGTCCACTCGGGGTCCTCGACGGCGAGCCCCCGCACGAGCGCCGCGAACCGGCTGTCGCGGGCGTCGCCGGTCTCGTAGAAGGTCTGCTGGGACACGAAGTTGGCGACCGCGAGCAGGAAGAGCTCGGAGCGGGCGTCCCGCAGGTGGCCGGGGCCGCCCTCGTGGGTGAGGGCGGTGGCGCCGGTGGACGCCACGGGCGACGTGGTACGCGACTTGGTGGCGCGCAGGTTGAACCGAGCCATGGTGAATGGCCTCCCGAGATCGAATTCGGCGACGGCGGATTTCGTTGGAGGAAGTAGCCGTGGCCTGCGCACCGGGAGGTGCACAAACTGGTGAGTGTGGGCGCCTCGGAAGCAGGTCCCGCCTGCGCATCCGGACGAGTTCGACCTTAGGCGGCGGCCCGGACGGCACGCCAAGTATTTTCGGCGGGCGGCTCCGTCGAGAGCTCCACACAGGCTCAACCAGGCGCGAGACAGGCACAGTCGGGGTATCGGACATGCCACCGCCCGGAGGCCGTGCGGCCCCCGGGCGGTCGGGGTGTGACGAGGCGTCAGGCGCGGGAGCGGGCCTTGAAGGCCGCCTTGCGGGCCTCCTTCGCCGTGGGCTTGTCGGGGTGGAGGCGGCCCATCGCCTCCAGGACGTCGGCGGTCGCGGGGTGCTCCACCCGCCAGGCCTCGTCGAAGAACCCGCTGTGCTGGCCGACCAGACCCTCGACGAGTTCCTGGAGCTCCTCCAGGTCACCCTCCACGGCGAGCTGCGCGGCGATGGTGTCGATGGCCAGCCAGAAGATCATCGCCTCGGAGGGCGGCGGCACGTCGGGGGCACCGCGCTCGGCGAGCCAGACCCGGGCGAGGCCGCCCAGTTCGGGGTCGGGCAGCACCTCGCGCACGGCGGATTCGGCGGAGGCGCCGGTCAGGGCGAGGGCCTGCTGGCAGTGCAGCCGGCGCAGCGGGCCGCCCTCGTCGCCGCCCCGGGCCGCGGTGAGCAACTCCCTTGCCGCTTCGGCCGGTTCGCGCCGCGCGAGCCACTGCTCGGTCTCGGCGCGGGCCGAGAGTTCGGGGAAGAAGGCGATGCCGTCGAGCAGGGCGTCGGCGCCCTTGTCGGCCAGGTCGCCGACGGCCGGGGCGTCCACGCCGGCCTCCAGCATCCGGGCGCGCACGCCGTAGAGGCCGAGCGGGGTGAGGCGGACCATGCCGTAGCGGGAGACGTCCTCGTCGTCGACCGGCGGGGCGGGCTCGTCGCCGACCTCGGCCATCAGGGCCTCGTCGACGGGCTCGTACTCGACCAGGCCGATCGGCTCCAGGAGCCGGAACTGGTCGTCGAGGCGCATCATCGCGTCGGAGACCTGCTCCAGGATGTCGTCGGTGGGCTCGCCCATGTCGTCGGGGACGATCATCGAGGCGGCGAGCGCGGGCAGCGGCACGGGCCCCTCGGGGGTGCCGCCCTCGCTGACGGTGAGCAGGTACAGGTTGCCGAGGACGCCCTCCAGGAAGTCGGCCTCCTCCTCGGGGTCCCATTCGAGGCGGTCGAAGTCGATCTCGCCGTTCTCGCCGACCAGGTCGGCGAAGTCGTCGATCATCGGGGCGGTGGCGTCCGCGAAGACCACGTCGAAGGCGTCGAGCCAGACGGCGAGCACGTCGTGCGGCGAGCCGGAGGTGAGCACGGAGAGGTTGTCACCGGCACAGGCGGTGCCCTCGGCGTCCTCGTCCTCCTCGCCCGCGGAGTTCGGCGTGCCGGGGGCGTCCTCGATGTCGACGAGGCCGGTGTCGACCGCGACCCGCCAGGCCTCGCTCGCGTACGCCGGGCCGTCCTGGTCGTCGCCCAGGCCGAGTTCGGCGGCGGCCGCGGGCAGCTGCTCCTCGACGAGTTCGCCGCCCGCGCCGACCCGGGTGTCGGGCCCGGCCCAGCGGGCGAGCCGCACGGCGCGGGCGAGCAGCGGGGCGGACAACGCGTCCCGGGCCAGCTCCGCCTCGGAGTTCAGCCGTACCGGCGGCAGGGTGGGGCGGTCTCCGGACATCTGGGGGTACTCCTCGGCCGTACGGTCTGGGCGCTCTGGGTCGCGCTGGGTCAGCGATGGTTGAGCGGCACCCAGCGTAGACGCATTTCACCGGGTTCCGCTGCGCCGGCCGTGCGCACCCGGCGCCGCCCCCCGCTTCCCCCGGCTCCACCGCGGCGCGCCCCCGGCGGCGGCCGCACCCGGTCCCCGGGGGTTCATCTGCCCGTCGGTTTTGATCCACCCAAGAACTCTTGACAACTCCCCACTCCAGACAAGAGATTGACGCGCGTAGAACTGCATCGCCGCACGCACCTTTCTCTCATCTCCTCCCTCATCACCTCCGGAGTACCTGAATGCCCGTTCCCAGAACCGCCGCCGTGTCCGCCGTGGTCGCCACCGCACTCGCCGCCGGACTGGTCTGCGCCGCCTCCTCGCAGGCGGCCCCCGCGGCCCCCGTGCAGGCGAAGATCCATGACATCCAGGGCACCACCCGGATATCCCCGCTCGCGGGCCAGCAGGTCACGGGCGTGACCGGCGTGGTCACCGGCGTGCGCGCCTACGGCTCCTCCAAGGGCTTCTGGTTCCAGGACACGGCGCCCGACAAGAACCCCGCCACCAGCGAGGGCATCTTCGTCTTCACCGGCTCGAACCCGACCGTCGCGGTGGGCGACGCGCTGGAGGTCTCGGGCACCGTGACCGAGTACGTGCCCGGCGGCCCGTCCTCGGGCAACCAGTCGCTGACGCAGATCTCGAAGCCGACCATCACGGTGGTCTCCCAGGGCAACGCCGTGCCCGCGCCGGTCGTGATCACCGCCCGCTCGGTGCCCGACCGCTACACGCCGAACGGCGACCCGGCCGCCCAGAACAGCGTCAACGGCCTCACGCTCCAGCCGAAGAAGTACGCCACGGACTACTACGAGTCCCTGGAGGGCATGAACGTCCGCATCGGCACCTCGCGGGTGGTCGGCGCCACCGACCCGTACTCCGAGCTGTGGGTGACGGTGAAGCCGCAGGAGAACCGGACCGCCCGCGGCGGCTCGCTCTACTCCTCGTACGACGACCAGAACACCGGCCGCCTCCAGATCCAGAGCCTGATCCCGACCGCCCAGCAGGCCTTCCCCACCGCGAACGTGGGCGACACCCTGACCGGGACCACCGAAGGCCCCCTGGACTTCAACCAGTTCGGCGGCTACACGATCACCGCGCGCACGCTCGGTACGGTCAAGGACAACGGTCTCAAGCGCGAGGTCACCCGCAAGCAGCGCACGGGCGAGCTGGCGGTCGCCACGTACAACGTGGAGAACCTGGACCCGAGCGACCCGCAGTCGAAGTTCGACGCGCTGGCGCAGGGCGTCGTCACCAACCTGGCCTCGCCGGACATCGTGGCCCTGGAGGAGATCCAGGACAACAACGGCGCGAAGAACGACGGCACGGTGGACGCCTCGGCGACCGTGAAGAAGTTCACGGACGCGATCGCCCTGGCGGGCGGCCCGGCCTACCAGTGGCGCTCGATCGACCCGGAGAACAACAAGGACGGCGGCGAGCCGGGCGGCAACATCCGCCAGGGCTTCCTCTTCAACCCGGCGCGGGTCTCCTTCACCGACCGTCCGGGCGGCGACTACAAGACCGCCGTCGGCGTCACCGGCACCAAGGGCCACCCGGCCCTCACCCTCTCGCCCGGCCGGATCGACCCGGCCAACCCGGCGTGGACGGACAGCCGCAAGCCGCTGGCCGGCGAGTTCGTCTTCAAGGGCAAGACCGTGTTCGTGATCGCGAACCACTTCGCTTCGAAGGGCGGCGACGAGAGCCTTCTCTCGCAGCACCAGCCGGTGCCGCGCTCCTCGGAGGCCAAGCGGCTGCAGCAGGCACAGGCCGTCAACGCCTTCGTGAAGCAGCTGCTCGCGGCCGACAAGCACGCCGCCGTGCTGGCCGTCGGCGACATCAACGACTTCGACTTCTCGGGCACGACCAAGGCCCTGGAGGACGGCGGCGCGCTGCGCTCGGCCTACCGCACGCTGCCGAAGAAGGAGCGTTACTCCTACGTCTACCAGGGCAACACCCAGGTCCTGGACCAGGTCCTGACGAGCCCTGCCGTCCGGGGCTTCGACTACGACAGCGTGCACATCAACGCGGAGTTCGCGAACCAGACCAGCGACCACGACCCGCAGATCATCCGCTTCCACCCGTAGCGGGTACGGGGCCGGCCGGGCAGCACGTGACCCCGGCCGGCCCAGCCTCACCCGGCAGCGTCGCCGCCCCGGATCGCGGCGACGGCCCGGCCGAGCAGCGAACGGAGCAACTCCCGTTCCTCTGCGGTGAATGCACGCTCGATGCGGCGCTCGATGGCCACCGCCCGCTCATCGGCGGTGGCCAGTGCCGTACACCCCTTCTCGGTGAGCCGGGTCTCCAGGACGTTGCGATGCCAGGGGTGCGGGGTGCGCTCGACCAGGCCGCGCTCTTCGAGGTTCTTCAGTACGACGTTCATGGCCTGCGGGGTGACCAGGCAGGCCCGGGCCAGCGCGGCGGCCGAGATGCCGGGCGCGCCGGAGAGCCCGAACAGCGCGGCGTACTGCGGCACGGTGAGCCCGGCCGCCTTCACCGCCGCGCTCTTCGCGGCGATCAGCTCCTGCTCGGCGCGCTTGATGTCGAAGCCGAGGCGCTCCTCGGGCGGCATGGTCATGCCCCGAGGATACGACGCGAAGATAAAACCCTTGCGCATCATCAATACATTGATAACGTTCAGCTCCATGACGACGAAGGCGATCTCGACCGACAGCAACTCCGTTATCCCCGCCAGCCACGCCGATCTGCTGACCCGCCCCCTCTTCGTACACCTCGCCACCAAGGGCCCGAACGGCACCCCGCACGTCAACCCCGTCTGGCAGGAGTGGGACGGCGAGTTCCTGCGCTTCACCACGACCACCACGCGCCGCAAGTGCAAGAACGTCACCGCCGACCCCAAGGTCTCCGTCTCGGTCAACGACCCCGACCAGCCCTACCGTTACCTGGAGGTCCGGGGCACGGTCGAGCGCATCGAGCCGGACCCGACGGGCGCGTTCTTCGACGTCCTGGCCAAGCGGTACGGCCTTGAGTACGAGGCTCCGGTGGGCGACGCGGAGCACCGGGTGGTCCTGGTGGTGCGCCCGGAGCGCACGACGTCGCAGTGACGGGCCGCATTGATTCAGCAGCACTACGGGCAGCCGCCAGAAACTCTAAGTAGACGTTAACTCTCGGCCGGGCAAAACTGCCCGTATGACGACACCTTCGAGCCCGCTCTCCCCTCCTCGCCCCTTCGGACGCGCGCTGTGCGCCATGGTCACGCCGTTCACGGAGTCGTACGAGCTGGACCTGCCGGCCGCGCAGAAGCTGGCCGCGCACCTGGTCGACAACGGGTGCGACGGCCTGGTCCTGAACGGCACGACCGGGGAGTCGCCGACGACCTCCGACGAGGAGAAGACCGCGCTCGTGCGGGCGGTGGTGGAGGCGGTCGGCGACCGGGCGGCGGTCGTGGCGGGGGTGGGCAGCGCGTCCACGGACCACACCGTCGCGCTGGCCCGCGCGGCCGAACGGGCGGGCGCGGACGGCCTGTTGGTGGTGACCCCCTACTACAGCCGCCCCCCGCAGTCCGCCGTGGAGGCCCACTTCCGCACCGTGGCCGACGCGACTGCGCTGCCGGTGATGCTGTACGACATCCCGGGCCGCACGGGCACGCGGATCGAGGTCGCCACGATGCTGCGGCTCGCGGAGCACGAGCGGATCGTGGCGGTGAAGGACTGCGCCTACGACCTGCTCGGCTCGACGAAGGTCATCGGCGGTACGTCACTGGCGTACTACTCGGGCTCGGAGGAGCTGAACCTTCCGCTGTACGCGGTGGGCGGGGCGGGCTATGTGAGCACGGTGGCGAACGTGGCGCCGCGCGAGCTGAGGGCGGTACTGGATGCGCACGACGCGGGTACGCCCGCGGAGGCGGCCCGCCTCAACCGACTCACCCTGCCGCTGACGGAGTTGATGATGGCATCGGGCCTGCCGGGCGCGGTGACGGCGAAGGCGCTGCTGGACCATCCGGTGCGGGCGCCCTTGCAGTCGGCCGCCCCGGACGAGGTGTCCCGCTTGCGGGCGGCGCGGGATGCGCTGCGCGCGGGGTGAGCCGGGGTTCACGATCCGGCCGCGGCCCGGGTGCATCCCGCCAAGGCCGACCCTGCCAGGGGCGCGGGGAACTGCGCGACCAGCCACCCAGGGCCCGCATCCGAACGGCAGGGGGCACAGGGGGCGAAGCCCCCTGTGCCCAGCTCGTCCAACCGCCCTGTACGGGCAGGCGGGCGGACGGGTGAACCCGCCGGGGTCCGGGGCAGCGCCCCGGTGACCCCGGCCCGCCGGGCGAACCCGGCTAGTTGTGGGCGTGCAGGACCTCGTTCAGCCCGCCCCACACCGCGTTGTTCGGCCGGGCCTCGACCGCCCCCGTCACCGAGTTCCGGCGGAACAGGATGTTGGACGCCCCCGACAGCTCACGGGCCTTCACGATCTGCCCGTCCGGCATCGTCACCCGCGTGCCGGCCGTGACGTAAAGGCCCGCCTCGACGACGCACTCGTCGCCCAGCGCGATCCCCACGCCCGCCTCGGCGCCGACCAGGCACCGCTCGCCGATGACGATGCGGACGTTGCCGCCGCCGGACAGCGTGCCCATGGTGGACGCGCCGCCGCCGATGTCGGAGCCGTCGCCGACGACGACGCCGGCGGAGATGCGGCCCTCGACCATGGACGTGCCGAGCGTGCCCGCGTTGAAGTTCACGAAGCCCTCGTGCATGACCGTGGTGCCCTCGGCGAGGTGGGCGCCGAGGCGCACCCGGTCGGCGTCGGCGATGCGTACGCCCTTGGGAGCGACGTAGTCCGTCATGCGCGGGAACTTGTCGATGGAGGTGACCTGGAGGTGCAGCCCCTCGGCACGCGCGTTCAGCCGCACCGTCTCGACCTCGTCCACCGCGACCGGGCCGAGCGAGGTCCAGGCCACGTTCGCGAGGAGGCCGAAGAGGCCGTCCAGGTTCTGGCCGTGCGGCTTGACGAGCCGGTGCGAGAGGAGGTGCAGACGCAGGTAGGCGTCGTGCGCGTCCAGGGGCTTGTCGTCGAGGGAGGCGATGACCGTGCGGACGGCGACGACCTCGACCCCGCGGCGCTCGTCGGCGCCGACGGCCCCCAGCGCACCCGCGCCGAGGAGTTCGGCGGCGCGCTCGGCGGAGAGGCGCTCGGTTCCGGCGGGGCCGGGCTCGGCGACGGTCACGAGCTCGGGGGCGGGGAACCAGGTGTCCAGGATGGTGCCGTCGGCGGCGATGGTGGCGAGGCCGGCGGCCGCGGCGCCGGTCGTAGCAGTAGTCGTGTCGGTCATGACCCAAAACCTAACCGGCCGCGGCCCGCCGGGGCGAACCGGTCTCAAGTGACGGTCCCGTGTCCGCCCCGGCCGGCGCCCCGGGCAGCCGCCGCGCCCCCAGCACGGCGAGACCGGCGAGTGCGGCGAGCCCCGCGCACAGCGGCCAGAGCAGTCCGGGCGCCGAGGCGTAGAGGGCGCCGCCGAGCGGCGGGGCCAGCACCTGCCCGCTGATGGAGGCGCCCGCGTACAGGCTCTGGAAGCGCCCCTGGGCGTGGGCGGGCGCCTGGTCGGCGACGTACGCCGTGGCGGTCGTCTTGTAGAGGATCTCGCCGAGGGTGAGCGACACCATCAGGGCGACGGCCGCGCCGAGCGAGGCGCTGGGCACGAGCGCCGCGTATCCGAGCCCGACCAGGAGCAGCCCCGAGCCGATCACGGTCAGCGGGGCGCGCTTGCGCAGGGCGTGCGCGGCCGGGAGTTCGAGGCAGAGGATGACGCCGCCGTTGATGGCGATCAGCCAGCCGTAGACGCGGGCGTCGAGGCCGTGGTCGCCGAGGAACACGGGCAGGGTCGCATACTGCTGGCGGTAGACGAGGTCGACGCAGACGATCGCGGCGAGCAGCACGAGCACGGCGGGCCGGGCCCGCAGTTCGCTGCGGAAGGCGGGCGCGTCCGCGGCGCGCGGCCGGGGCGACTGCACGGCGCCGTGGGCGGGCAGCACCCGCGCGGCGTACGCCGCGAACAGCAGGGTGCCGATGCCGTCGGCGACGAAGAGCCAGTCGTACGAGAACCGGGCCGCGGCCAGCGCGCCGAGCGGCGGCCCGACGGTGAACCCGGCGTTGCTCGCGAAGCGCATGACGGCGAAGCCCTGGCGGCGGCTGCCTTCGGGGACGCTGACCGCGACGAGCGCGGAGTTCGCCGACCTGACGACTCCGGAGGCGTACTGGGCGAGCGGCAGCGCCGCATACAGCGCGGCCACCGGGAGCAGCGCGATGACGCACAGGACGCTGCCGCTGACGGCGGCGCCCGCGAGCAGCGCACGTCGGTGTCCGTAGCGGTCGCCGAACCAGCCGCCCGTGAAGTTCCCGGCGACAAGCCCGATGCCGCCGATGCCGCTCAGCACTCCGGCCTGGGCGACGGTGAGCCCGCGCGGTCCGGTCAGCCATACGAACAGGTAGACGAAGGTGAAGCTGACGACCGCGTTGAAGAAGATGCCGCAGCACAGCAGCCGAACCGTCCTCGGTACCTCGCGCAGTGTCCTCACGCCGCCCGCCCCCAGTCCCGGAATCGCAGTAAGTTCCTTATGGGAACGGACTATGGCAGCATGGATCCCGGCAGGTCAACCGCCGCGAGGACGGGGCCGGCACAGGATCGCGAAAGGATGGGCGCATGCCTCAACGCACCCGGCTCGACGACGAACACTGCGCCATCGCCCAGGCCCTGGACGTGGTGGGCGACTGGTGGACCCTCCTGATCGTGCGCGACACGGCACGCGGGGTGCACCGGTTCGACGCGCTCCAGCGGGAGCTCGGCATGTCCCGCAAGGTCCTCGCCGAACGCCTGAAGCTGCTCGTGGAGTGCGGGGTCCTGGTGCGCGAGCCGTACCAGGAGCGCCCGGTGCGCCACGAGTACCGGCTCACCCCGCGCGGCCGCGCCCTGCTGCCCGTACTGATCGCACTCCAGGACTGGGGAGACACCTGGGTGCTGGGAGAAGGAGAGACGATGGCCACCTCGACCGAGACGTCAGGGGAGACCGAGCGGGTGCGCGAGCTGGTCGGCACCCGCGTTCCCGAGCTCCACCTGACCGATTTCGACGGTGAGTCGAGGGATCCGGTATCGGCGTCGACGCCGTACACGGTCCTGTACTGCTTCCCCGGCGCCTACGCCCGCGCCGAGTCGTACCCGCCCGGCTGGGCCGGGATTCCCGGCGCGCGCGGCTGCACCCTGGAGTCCTGCACCTTCCGCGACCAACTGGCCCACTTCACCGCGGCGGGCGCCACCGTGCACGGCGTCTCCACCCAACGCCCGGACGAGCAGCGGGCGTTCGCGGACAAGGAGGCCCTGCGCTTCCCGCTGCTCTCGGACGCCGGGCTCGACCTGACGGCGGCGCTGCGCCTGCCGACGTTCCGCACGGCGGGGATGAGCCGGCTCAAGCGGCTGACGCTGGTGGTCGACCGGGACCGTACGGTGATCGAGGCGATCTATCCGATCACCGACATCGAGGAGAGCGTGCGGGCCGCGCTCGCGGCGGTGCTCCGGGCGGGTACGGCCTGAACCCGCACCTCGGCGGCCCCCGCCCGAACCCGCGTTCAGTGCGCCGCGCCGCCGAGGTTGAGCAGCACCACTCCGCCGATGATGAGCGCGATCCCGGCGATCTTGGCGGCGGTCATCGCCTCCCCCATGAACACCATGCCGACGGCGGCGATGACGGCCGTGCCCACGCCGGACCAGATCGCGTACGCGGTGCCCACCGACATGGACCGCAGCGTCAGCGAAAGGAGGAAGAAGGCGAGCAGGTAGCCGGCGCCGGTGATCAGCGAGGGCCAGAGCCGGGTGAATCCCTCGCTGTACTTCAGCGCGGAAGTCGCGGCGATCTCCGAGCCGATGGCGCAGGCGAGCAGGACGTAGGGCATGCGGCCAAGGATATCCGCGGATGCGTACGCCCGTACATAACGATCGTCCACAACATGCCCCGCCTCACCTCCGCAGCACCCTGCCGAGCAGGTCGCGCGCGTACCCCTCGTCGTACGCGCCGCCGGTGAGCAGGGACTGGAGGCAGATGCCGTCCATCACGGCGACGAGTCCGCGCGCGGTGACCGGGTCGGTGTGCCGGGCGAGCAGTTCGGCGACCGAGTCGGTCCACTCGGCGGCGACCGGGCGCAGGGCCGGGCGGCGCAGGGCGGCGAGATAGAGCTCGTACTCCAGCTCGGCGCGGGCCCGGTCCCCGGTCAGCCACTCGCCCGTGAGCCGGGCCAGTTCGGCGGCCAGGTCGGCGTCGGGATCGTCGAGGCGCACGCAGTCGCGCACCGCCGTGGCGAAGCCCTCGTTGGCCTGGCGCAGGGCCGCGACGAGCAGCTCGTCGAGAGTCCTGAAGTGGTACGTGGTCGAGCCCAGCGGCACATCGGCCTCGGCCGCCACGGTGCGGTGGCTGAGCCCCGCGATGCCGCGCTCGGCGACGACCCGGATCGCCGCGTCGATGATGCGCCGGCGCCGGTCGGGGTCGTAGCGGCGGGCCATCAGCGGCCTCCGGTTGTTCCGGCCTGGTCACAGAGCATGCCCCCGACCGTACCCGGGGGCCGTGCGGGCTACCGTAAAGCTGATCGATCAGGGGACGGGACGTGCGGAAACGTACGGGAAGTGCGAGGTTGCCGTGACGCAGGACATGGGGTGGGGTCCGGGTACCCAGGGCGGGCCTCCCGGACCGCCGCCGGGGTGGGGCCCGGGCGGACCTCCCGGACCGCCGCCCGGGTGGGGCCCGGGGTGGGGCGGCGGCTGGATGCCACCGCCGCCGAAGCCGGGCGTGATTCCGCTCAGGCCGCTGACGCTCGGCGACATACTCGGCGGGGCGTTCTCGGCCCTGGGCCGGCACTGGAAGCAGCTCTTCGGCGTGGCCCTCGTCGCGTACGGGATCGCCGCTCTCGTCGTCGGCGGCACGGTCGCGATCGCGGCGGCCGCCGTGCACGACCACCTCGACCCCGTCTTCGACCAGCCCTACGGTGAGGACCCGGTCCGTGCCGACGTGCAGCCGGTGGTGACCGCCGGGATCGTCGTGTTCCTCGTCTCGATGGCGATGTGGCTCGTCGCGATGGCGCTGGTCTACGCGGCCGTCCCGGCCGTGCTCCAGGACGCGGTCCTCGGACGGCGCACCACGTTCGGCCCGATATGGCGCAAGGCCTGGTCCCGGTTCCCGGCGGTGCTCGGCGCGCTGGCGCTCCAGTGGCTGGCCATGATGGGCGCGCTCATCGTGTTCCTGACGCTGATGCTGGTGACGATCGTGACGACGTCCCGCCACGACGACGGGCCGGTCGCGCTGATGATCGTGTTCATGGTGGTCTTCCTCGCGCTGATCCCGGTCAGCATCTGGCTGTGGGTGCGCTTCGCCTTCGCGCCGGCGGCCGCGGTCCTGGAGAACCAGCGGCCCGTGGAGGCGCTGCGCCGCTCGGCCCGCCTGGTCAAGGACGCCTGGTGGCGGACCTTCGGCATCCTGCTGCTCATCGGCATGATCAGCGGGATGATCGGCTACTTCATCCAGCTGCCGTTCACCTACGGCGGGATCTTCGCGGCCATGCCGCTGGCCCTGGCGAGCGGCGACGCGGTCGGCCCCAAGATCATGGCCGTCGTCGTCATCGTGGTGCTCTATCTGATCGGCACGGTGATCAGCCAGTTCCTGTCGACCACCCTGCCGCAGCTCGCCACCGGCCTGCTCTACATCGACCAGCGCATCCGCCGCGAGGACCTGGCCCCGGCGCTGGCCGACGCCGCCGGTGTCCCCGCGGCGCCGGCCCCGCCGACGAGCACCTGGTAGCGCGGGGTCAGTTCGTCACGGTGAACCAGGTGGCCCGGGACTTCTTCCACTCGGGGTGGGTGAGGTCCTTGGCCTCGGTGCCGTCGCCGTAGAGGTCGGCGGACCCGTCGTCGGTGATGAACTGGGCCCGCGCGCCCGCCTGGTTCAGGTCCGGCACGTCCACCACGGCCTCCCAGCCGCCCGGGTCGCCGGTCGGCAGGTCGGCCCGCTTGACGGGAGCGTGCCCGGCGACCCCGTCCCACGAGTAGACCGCGTACGGGTCGGAATTGTCGTCCGCGGCCCAGGACCCGGCGACGATCAGATACTGGTCGGCCGCGTTCTTGCGGATGTCGCGGATGCTGAGCCCACCGAGGTCGAGCTCGATGGGCGTGCCCATGACGGCCTTCGCCCCGCTGCCCACCACCTTGTCGAAGTTGGTGACCGGCACGATCAGCGCCCTGCCGCCGGCCTTCGGCGGCACCAGCGGCGCCCGGAACCCGATGTACGCGGTGGTCGTGGAGCCGGGCGCGAACTCCAGGCCCTCCACGTTGAACCCGTCGATCTGCTTGGGCACCTGGCCCGAGGCCGTGGCGGCGGTGAAGCCGTACCGGTCGCCGCCCGCGTGGTCCCAGGCCACGAGGTCGTCCCGCAGCTTCTTGTACGAGCCGCCGAGTGCGAGCTGGGTGCTCGCGCCCGACCCGGTGACGGTGGTGGTGAACACGGTGTTCCGGTCGGCCTTGTACTCGCCGTCCTTGTTGTTGCCGAGCGAGCCGGTCCAGTAGATCGTGTTGCCGACGCGGGCCGCGCCCTCGATGTCGATCTCCTTGGACACCCCGAGCTGGGAGCTGAAGTCCCAGGTCTTCACGGGTGCCCCGGAGGCCGAGCGGTCGTACATCCGCAGCGTGTTGGACTCGTCGTCGGCGACGACCACGTACCCGCCGCCCACGTCCACGGCGGCCGAGGCGTCGCTGGAGCCGGTGAAGTAGCGGGTGTCGGCGGCGTTCTGCACGGCGGCCGAGGCCGCGTAGTGCAGCGTCTTGGTGGCGGTCTTCCCGCCGAGCCCGGTGACCTTGATGGTGAGGTCGGTGTAGCCGCGCCCGTGCGCGGCGACGGACAGCCGCCGACCGGCCCCGCTCCCGCTGACGGAGACGTCCCCGGTCCCGGCGACGGACGGCTTCGAGCTGGCGGAGGCGGCCACGGTGAGCGCCGAGGCGTCGGCCCCGCTCTGCCCGACGGTGACCGTGACCACCGGGTCGCCCGTGGCGCCGACGGCCCCCGACAGGTAGGAGGCCGAGAGCCCGATGGTCGGCGTGCCGTAACTCACGGCGTACGCAGGGGAGTTGAGGCCCATGACGGCCAGCGTGAGCACTCCGGACGCGGCGAGGGTCCTGGCACGGCGGAGCGATGGGTGATGCGGCACGGGGCTGGCCTCTCGTCGGCGGGGTGTCGTCGAGAAGGTTCCGGTCACCCCGCCAATGGGAGGCGTACGACATCGGTACGGCAGACGAACGTCAGTCGATCAGGCTCCGCTTGGACCGCAGCACACAGAACTCGTTGCCCTCCGGGTCGGCCAGCGTGACCCAGGTGGCGTCCTCGCCCTGCCCCACGTCGATCCGCCGCGCCCCGAGCGAGACGATCCGCTCGACCTCGGCGGCCTGGTCATCGGGGTTGAGGTCGATGTGCAGCCGGTTCTTGACGCTCTTGCGCTCGGGCACAGGAAGGAAGCACATCCCCGGATACGCTGTCTCGCCCGCCCCGATGACGACTTCCTCCGGGTCCTCGAACAGGACCTTCCAGTCGAGGACTTGGCACCAGAAGCGGGCCTGGGCGTTGAGATCGTGGGCGTCGACGACGAGGTGGTACAGGGAAACGGCCATGTCCGCAGTCTGCACCGCCCGGCGAGCGGGCGCGCGATGACCCCCGACGGGATCCAGGAGGCCGCCGGACTGCCGGACCGGCGGCCGACCGGGCTCGCCCTCGCCCCGTCGGCGACCGAGGACGTCCTGCTGCGGATTCCGACCGAAGGGCCGCCGGCCGCCCGGCCGGGACCCCGCAACGCGAAGAGGCCCCCGGCACCAGCGGTGCCGGGGGCCTCGACCGTCAAGCGGGACTCAGACGTTGAAGCCCAGCGCGCGCAGCTGCTCGCGGCCGTCGTCCGTGATCTTGTCCGGGCCCCACGGCGGCATCCAGACCCAGTTGATCTTCAGCTCGTTGGCGATGCCGTCGGTCGCGGACTTCGCCTGGTCCTCGATCACATCGGTCAGCGGGCAGGCCGCCGACGTCAGGGTCATGTCCAGCGTGACGACGTTGGAGTCGTCGATGTGGATGCCGTAGATGAGGCCGAGGTTGACGACGTCGATGCCCAGCTCGGGGTCGACGACGTCGTACAGGGCCTCGCGGATCTCTTCTTCGGTCGCCGGCTTGATCGCCGCCTGTGCGTTCTCGGTCATGCCGTCTTCCTTTCGGCGAGCTCGCCCAGAGCCTGGGCCGTCGCGTCCTTCCACGCCATCCAGCTCAGCAGAGCACACTTCACGCGGGCGGGGTACTTGGAGACGCCGGCGAAGGCCACCGCGTCCTCCAGGACCTCCTCCATCGCGTCGTCGGGCTCCAGCTGGCCCTTGGACTGCATCAGCTCCAGGAAGGTCTCCTGGATCTTCTGCGCCTCGGCCAGGTCCTTGCCGACCAGCAGGTCGTTGAGGACCGAGGCGCTGGCCTGGCTGATCGAGCAGCCCTGACCCTCGTACGAGACGTCCTCGATGCGCGAACCGTCGTACTTCACCCTCAGAGTGATCTCGTCGCCGCACGTCGGGTTCACGTGGTGCACCTCGGCGTCACCGTCCCGCAAGCCCCGGCCGTGCGGGTGCTTGTAGTGGTCCAGGATGACGTCCTGGTACATCGAATCAAGCTTCACAACGATTAACCTCGCGTCCTCGTGTCCCTTGCGCGACGTGGCCTGCGGGCCGGGGGTCCGGGGGTTGTCCCCCGGGAAAGCACAGCACGCGTCGACTCCTAGCCGAAGAAGTTTCGTACGTGCTCCAGGCCGTCCACCAGGGCGTCGACCTCGGCGGGCGTGGAGTACAGATAGAAAGACGCTCGCGTGGTCGCAGGAATTCCGTAGCGCAGGCAGACCGGGCGCGCGCAGTGGTGGCCGACACGGACGGCGATGCCCTGCTCGTCGAGGACCTGGCCCACGTCGTGCGGGTGGATGTCGCCGAGCGTGAAGGAGATCGCGGCGCCGCGGTCCTCGGCCGTGGTGGGGCCGATGATCCGCAGGTCGGGGACCTCCAGGAGGCGCTTGACCGCGTACTCCGTGATCGCGTGCTCGTGCGCGGCGATCTTGTCCATGCCGATCGCCGACAGGTAGTCCACCGCCGCGCCCAGGCCCACGGCCTGCGCGATCGGCGGCGTGCCCGCCTCGAACTTGTGCGGCGCCGGAGCGTAGGTGGAGGAGTGCATCGAGACCGTCTCGATCATCTCGCCGCCACCCAGGAACGGCGGCAGGTCCTCCAGGAGCTCCTGGCGGCCCCACAGCACACCGATGCCGGTCGGGCCGCACATCTTGTGGCCGGTGAAGGCCACGAAGTCGGCCTGAAGCGCCTGCACGTCGAGCGGCATGTGCGGGGCTGCCTGCGAGGCGTCGATGCAGACAAGGGCGCCGACCTGCTGCGCGCGGCGGACGATCGCCTCGACCGGGTTCTGGGTGCCGAGCAGGTTCGAGACCAGCGTGAAGGAGACGATCTTCGTCTTCTCGTTGATGATCTCGTCTATGTTCGACAGGTCGAGCCGGCCGTCGTCGGTCAGGCCGAACCACTTCAGCTTCGCGCCCGTGCGCTGCGCGAGCAGCTGCCACGGCACGATGTTGGAGTGGTGCTCCATCTCCGTGATGACGATCTCGGTGTCGCTGTCCACACGGTAGGGCTCATCCGCCCAGCCCAGCATGTTGGCGACGAGGTTGAGCGACTCCGAGGCGTTCTTGGTGAAGATGACCTCGTCGCGGCTCGGCGCGTTGATGAACGTGGCGACCTTGTCACGGGCACCCTCGTACAGCGCCGTGGCCTCCTCGGCGACCAGGTACACGCCACGGTGGACGTTGGCGTTGTGCTGCTCGTAGTACTCGTTGAGCGCGTCGAGCACCTGGCGCGGCTTCTGCGAAGTCGCCGCGGAGTCGAGGTAGACGATCTTCTTCCCGTCGTGGACCACACGGTCCAGCAAGGGGAAGTCCTTGCGGATCGCCTCGGTGTCGAGGAGGCCCGGCAGTGTCGTCACTCGGAAGCGCCGCCCTTCGTGTACGACTCGTAGCCCTCGGCCTCGAGCTTGTCGGCGAGCTCGGCGCCGCCGGACTCGACGATGCGGCCGCCCGCGAAGACGTGGACGTAGTCGGGCTTGATGTAGCGCAGGATGCGCGTGTAGTGCGTCACCAGGAGGGTGCCGACCTCGCCGTTCTCACGGACGCGGTTGATGCCCTCGGAGACCTGGCGCAGCGCGTCGACGTCGAGGCCGGAGTCGGTCTCGTCGAGGATCGCGATCTTCGGCTTGAGGAGCTCCAGCTGGAGGATCTCGTGGCGCTTCTTCTCACCGCCGGAGAAGCCCTCGTTGACGTTGCGCTCGGCGAAGGCCGGGTCCATCTGGAGCTGCTCCATCGCGGACTTGACCTCCTTCACCCAGGTGCGCAGCTTGGGGGCCTCGCCGCGGATCGCCGTCGCCGACGTGCGCAGGAAGTTGGAGACCGAGACGCCGGGGACCTCGACCGGGTACTGCATGGCGAGGAACACGCCGGCGCGGGCGCGCTCGTCGACGGACATCTCCAGGACGTCCTCGCCGTCGAGCGTGACGGTGCCGCTGGTGATCGTGTACTTGGGGTGACCGGCCAGCGAGTACGCCAGGGTCGACTTGCCGGAGCCGTTGGGGCCCATGATGGCGTGGGTCTCGCCCTGCTTCACGGTCAGGTCGACGCCCTTGAGGATCTCCTTCGTACCGTTCTCGGTGTCGACGGAGACGTGCAGGTCGCGGATTTCAAGCGTTGCCATGGGGAACTCAGGACTCCTGGGTGACGGAGACGAGCACATCGTCCCCTTGGATCTTTACGGGGTACACGGGGACGGGGCGCGTCGCGGGAAGGCCGGACGGCTTGCCGGTGCGGAGGTCGAAGCTGGAGCCGTGCAGCCAGCACTCGATGGAGCAGTCCTCCACCTCGCCCTCCGAGAGCGACACGTTCGCGTGCGAGCAGATGTCGTTGATCGCGAACACCTCGCCCTCGGTCTTGACGAGGGACACCGGCGTGCCGTCGATCTCCACCCGCTTGGGGGTGTCGCTCTCCAGCTCGCTCAGCGCACAGGCTTTGACGAAGGCCATCAGACGGAAGCCTCCAGCTCCGTCTCGATCTTGGCGAGCAGGCGCTCCTCGACGTCCGGCAGACCGATCTGCTGGACGAGCTCCGCGAAGAAGCCGCGCACGACAAGGCGGCGGGCCTCGGTCGGCGGGATGCCGCGGGACATCAGGTAGAAGAGCTGCTCGTCGTCGAAGCGGCCGGTGGCGGACGCGTGACCGGCGCCGGCGATCTCGCCGGTCTCGATCTCCAGGTTCGGCACCGAGTCGACGCGGGCACCGTCGGTCAGAACCAGGTTGCGGTTCATCTCGTAGGTGTCCGTGCCCTCGGCCGCGGCCTGGATGAGGACGTCACCGATCCACACGGCGTGCGCGTCGTCGCCCTGGAGGGCGCCCTTGTACACGGCGTTGGACTTGCAGTGCGGGGTGTTGTGGTCGACGAAGAGCCGGTGCTCCTGGTGCTGGCCCTGGTCGGTGAAGTACAGGCCGAAGAGCTCGGCCTCGCCGCCGGTGCCCGCGTAGGCGACCCGCGGGTGCAGCCGTACGAGGTCGCCGCCGAAGGTGACCACGAAGGACTTGAAGGTGGCGTCGCGGCCGATCAGCGCGTTGTGCTGGGCGACGTGGACGGCCTTGTCGTCCCAGTCCTGGACGGAGACCACGGTCAGCTTGGCGCCGTCGCCGAGGAGGTAGTCGACGTTGGCGGCGAGCACCGCGTCACCGGTGTGGTCGATGACCACGACGGCCTCGGCGAACGCGCCGAGCTCGACGACCTGGTGGCCGTAGGCCACGCCGCCCTCGCCGTGCACGGCGATCCGGATCGGCTCGGTGAGCACCGTCTCCTTGGGGACGGTCACGACGGAGGCCTTGGCGAAGGACGAGTACGCCTGGGCCGCGATGCGGTCCACCGGCGTGCCGGCCTTGCCGAGCCGGGCGTCGTCGCGCCCGACGGTCTCGACGACGACACCCTCGGGGGCCTCGACGACGATCTTCACGCCGTCGCCGGTGGCGACCGCGGTGCCGTCGTGCAGCCCGCGCAGCCGCTCCAGCGGCGTGAACCGCCACTCCTCCTCACGGCCGTGCGGGACCGGGAAGTCCGCGACGTCGAAGGACGGGGGGGCGCTCATGCGGGTGGCGACGGTCGACTCGGCGGCCACCGCGATCGAACCGGCGGTGGTGGAGCCCACCGGGATGTTCTGAGCCTCAGCCATGGCTGTCGTAGTGCTCTCTTCCTAGATCAGAATCTGCTCAACTGCGGGACGGGGGGCGGTCGCTAGCCGACCGATCCCTCCATCTGCAGCTCGATCAGCCGGTTGAGCTCCAGGGCGTACTCCATGGGGAGCTCCTTGGCGATCGGCTCGACGAAGCCGCGCACGATCATCGCCATCGCCTCGAACTCGGTCAGACCGCGGCTCATCAGGTAGAAGAGCTGGTCCTCGGAGACCTTGGAGACGGTCGCCTCGTGGCCCATGGAGACGTCGTCCTCGCGAACGTCCACGTAGGGGTACGTGTCCGAGCGGGAGATCGTGTCGACGAGCAGGGCGTCACACAGCACGTTGCTCTTGGAGCCGTGCGCGCCCTCGCCGATCTCGACCAGACCACGGTAGGAGGTGCGGCCGCCGCCTCGCGCCACCGACTTGGAGACGATGTTGGAGGAGGTGTTCGGCGCCATGTGGACCATCTTGGAGCCGGCGTCCTGGTGCTGGCCCTCGCCCGCGAAGGCGATGGAGAGCGTCTCGCCCTTGGCGTGCTCGCCCATCAGGTAGACGGCCGGGTACTTCATGGTGACCTTGGAACCGATGTTGCCGTCGATCCACTCCATGGTCGCGCCCTCGTATGCCACGGCGCGCTTGGTGACCAGGTTGTAGACGTTGTTCGACCAGTTCTGGATCGTCGTGTAGCGGCAGCGGCCGCCCTTCTTGACGATGATCTCGACGACGGCGCTGTGCAGCGAGTCCGAGGAGTAGATCGGGGCGGTGCAGCCCTCGACGTAGTGGACGTAGGCGTCCTCGTCGACGATGATCAGCGTCCGCTCGAACTGGCCCATGTTCTCCGTGTTGATACGGAAGTAGGCCTGCAGCGGGATGTCGACGTGGACACCCTTGGGCACGTAGATGAACGAGCCGCCCGACCACACCGCGGTGTTCAGCGACGCGAACTTGTTGTCGCCGACCGGGATGACCGTGCCGAAGTACTCCTGGAAGAGCTCCGGGTGCTCCTTCAGGGCGGTGTCGGTGTCGAGGAAGATGACGCCCTGCTCCTCCAGGTCCTCACGGATCTGGTGGTAGACGACCTCGGACTCGTACTGGGCCGCGACGCCCGCGACGAGGCGCTGCTTCTCCGCCTCGGGGATGCCGAGCTTGTCGTACGTGTTCTTGATGTCCTCGGGCAGGTCCTCCCAGGACTCCGCCTGCTTCTCCGTCGACCGGACGAAGTACTTGATGTTGTCGAAGTCGATGCCGGAGAGGTCGGAGCCCCAGTTCGGCATGGGCTTCTTGTCGAAGAGCCGCAGACCCTTGAGGCGCAGCTTCAGCATCCACTCCGGCTCGTTCTTCTTCTGCGAGATGTCGCGGACGACAGCCTCGGAGAGACCGCGCTTGGCAGCGGCGCCGGCCGCGTCGGAGTCGGCCCAGCCGTATTCGTACGTGCCCAGGCCTTCGAGCTCAGGGTGGGCAGTCTCCGTGGGGAGAGTCATGCGGGGTTCCTCCCGGCCGTGCTTGCAGATGCTTGCTGATGTGTGGTCTGTGGTGGCGCGCCGTGCGGGATGAACGTGGTGCAGACGCCGTCGCCGTGGGCGATGGTCGCCAGGCGCTGCACGTGCGTTCCCAGGAGGCGGGAGAAGAACTCCGTCTCCGCCTCGCACAGCTGCGGGTACCGCTCGGCGGCGTGGGCGACCGGGCAGTGGTGCTGGCACAGCTGCTCACCGCGCTGCGGAAGGGGTGCGCTGCGCGCCGTAGCAGCGTACCCGTCGGCGCTCAAGGCCTTGGCCAGGGCTTGGGTGCGCTCTTCAGGCTGCACGGCCTCGATCGCGTCCCTGTACGCCCCCGCTTGAGCCTCGATGCGGGCCCGGGCGAACGCCGCGACGGCTTCCTCGCCGGCCGCGCCGCCGCCCGCCGACTGCTCGATCCAGTGCAGGGCGTCCACCGCGAGCTTGTCGTAGGACTGCTCGAAGGCGTCCCGGCCGCAGTCGGTGAGCGCGAAGACCTTGGCCGGCCGGCCACGGGTCCGCGCCCCGTACACGCGTTGTTCGCGCGGTGCGACGACCTCGTCGGCGACGAGTGCGTCGAGGTGACGGCGGACAGCGGCCTGGGTGAGGCCGAGGCGGTTCGCGAGGTCCTGTGCGGTCGAGGGCCCGTGGTCCAGGATGGATCGCGCGACCCGGTTGCGGGTGGACCGCTCACCGGTCGCGAGTTCCTCCTGCGGAGCCTCGCCGATGTTTTTCACAACGCCATTGTTGCGTAATTCCTCAGAGCCTGACAACCCACGCCCCGATCACCGGCCGGTGCGGTGCATCACTTAGGCATACCTAAGCTGACCTGCGGAAACGATCTTTGATCGATCGTTTCACCGGGAATTCGGTGGCTCCCGAAAAGGGCTTCCGGCAGACTGCCGTGCTATGCCCACACCCCCTGTGACCGGCCCTTTGTGTACGCGCGGCTCACTCGCCGAGGATCTGCGCGAGCTGGGTGTGCGACCCGGCGAGACCCTCCTCGTGCACTCCTCCCTGAAGTCGCTCGGCTGGGTGTGCGGAGGCGCGGTCGCGGCGGTTCAGGCATGTCTCGACGCACTGGGCGAAACGGGCACGCTCGTGGTCCCCACCCACTCCGGGGACAACTCCGACCCCGCACTCTGGGAAAACCCGCCCGTCCCCGAGGAGTGGTGGACGGAAGTCCGGGCGGCCATCCCCGCCTACGACCCGGCGACCACGCCGAGCTACGGCATCGGAGTGATCCCGGAGGCCGTCCGCACCTGGCCCGGCGCCCTGCGCAGCGCCCATCCGCAGACCTCCTTCGCGGCGATCGGCCCGGGCGCGGCGCGGATCACCCGGGGCCACGCGCTCGACTGCCTGCTCGGCGAGCGCAGCCCGCTGGCCCGCCTGGAGGAGGTCGGCGCCCGGGTCCTGCTGCTGGGCGCGGGATACGACTCCTGCACCTCCTTCCACCTTGCGGAATACCGGGTGCCGGGACCGATGACGGAGGTGTCGTTCGCCGCGACGACCCCCGAGGGCCGCACGTGGCTGACGGTCCGCGACACCTCGATCACGAGCGAGCGCTTCGACGAGCTGGGCGCGGACTTCGAGCGGGACAAGGACGTGGTGCGGGGCACGGTGGGCGCCGCCGCCTGCCGCCTGTTCCCGGTCCGGGACGCGGTCGCCTACGCCGAGCGGTGGCTGGCGGTCCACCGCCCGCGCGAGGAGTAGGCCTGCCCCACGCCCGGCCCGCCCCCTGTCGGGGCCCCGGGCCCCCGCGCCGGAGGGACCGCGCGCCCCGCCTAGACTTGCCGGTCATGAAGAGCGAGCCCGCCCTCCCGTCTCCCGGCCACCGCCCCTCAGGGAGACCCTGCGGGTCGCACCCGGTTGTCGAGGTCGTAGGCCTGGTCAAGCGGTACGGACCCAAGACCGCCGTGGACGGCCTCGACCTCACGGTCGGCACGGGCACCGTGACCGCCGTCCTCGGCCCCAACGGCGCGGGCAAGACCACCACCATCGAGACCTGCGAGGGCTACCGCCGGCCGGACGCGGGCACCGTCCGGGTCCTCGGCCTCGACCCCGTCGCCGACGCCGAGCGCCTCAAGCCGCGGATCGGCGTGATGCTCCAGTCCGGCGGCGTCTACTCCGGCGCCCGCGCCGACGAGATGCTCCGCCACATGGCCAGGCTGCACGCCCACCCGCTGGACGTGGACACCCTCATCGAGCGCCTGGGCCTGGGCAGTTGCGGCCGTACGGCCTACCGCAGGCTCTCCGGCGGCCAGCAGCAGCGCCTCGCGCTCGCGATGGCCGTCGTCGGCCGCCCCGAACTGGTCTTCCTCGACGAGCCGACCGCGGGCCTGGACCCGCAGGCCCGCCGCGCCACCTGGGACCTCGTGCGCGAGCTGCGCACCGACGGCGTCTCGGTGGTCCTGACCACGCACTTCATGGACGAGGCCGAAGCACTCGCGGACGACGTGGCCATCGTCGACGCCGGCAAGGTCGTCGCCCAGGGCTCCCCCGAGCGGCTCTGCAAGGGCGGCGCCGAGAACACCCTCCGCTTCACCGGCCGCCCCGGCCTGGACCTCGGCTCGCTCCTCAAGGCGCTGCCCGACGGCACGGCCGCCGCCGAGCTGACCCCGGGCGCGTACCGCATCACCGGCACCATCGACCCCCAGCTGCTCGCCACCGTCACCTCCTGGTGCGCCCAGCACGGCGTGATGCCGGACGGCATCTCGGTCGAACGCCACACGCTTGAGGACGTATTTCTGGAGCTGACCGGCAGGGAGCTGCGCGCATGACGCGGGATCACAACAACACGGCAACCGGCCGGGGGCCCGGGGGCCGCCCCCCGGGAAAGCACGGCCTGGAGCGCACGGGTAAGGAGCTGCGCGCATGAGCGCCGGTACGTACGCGCCGAAGCCGGGGGCCGCGCCGCTCGGGCGGATGATCGGGGCGCAGGCCGCCCTGGAGACGCGGATGCTGCTGCGCAACGGCGAGCAGCTGCTGCTCACCGTGATCATTCCGAGCCTGCTGCTCGTGCTGTTCTCGACCGTCGACATCATCGACACCGGGCAGGGCAAGTCCGTCGACTTCCTCGCGCCGGGCATTCTCGCGCTCGCCGTGATGTCGACCGCGTTCACGGGCCAGGCCATCGCGACCGGCTTCGAGCGGCGGTACGGAGTGCTCAAGCGGCTCGGCGCCTCGCCGCTGCCGCGCTGGGCGCTGATGACGTCGAAGACGCTGGCCGTGCTGGTCACCGAGGTGCTCCAGGTCGTCCTGCTCGCCGTGATCGCCTTCGCGCTCGGCTGGTCCCCGCACGGCAACCCGCTCGCGGTGCTGCTCCTGCTCGTGCTCGGCACCGCCGCGTTCTCGGGGCTCGGGCTGCTCATGGCGGGCACCCTGAAGGCCGAGGCGACGCTGGGCGCGGCCAACCTGGTGTTCCTGCTGCTGCTCGTGGCCGGCGGGGTGATCGTACCGATGGACAAGTTCCCCGGCGGCGTGCAGTCCGTGCTGAACCTGCTTCCCATCTCGGCCCTGTCCGGCGGGCTGCGCGACGTTCTCCAGCAGGACGCGTCGATGCCGTGGGGAGACCTCGGGATCCTCGCGGTGTGGGCGGTACTCGGCCTCGGCGCGGCCGCGAAGTTCTTCCGCTGGGAGTAGGCCGGCGGCTCGGCCCGGCCGGGCGGGCACCCCTCGTGAAAACATGCACAAACGGGCGCCTACGATAGGGCGCATGCCGAAAGTGACCCGAGCCGATGTGACCGCAGCGGCCCGCAATCCGCTCCTCTACATCGCGCAGCGGTGGACCGCCTCCCCGACGATCGTGCGGCGCGCGGCCCTTGCCGCCCTCGTCATGGCCGTCGCCATCGTGGTGACCGGCGGTGCGGTCCGGCTCACCGGCTCCGGGCTCGGCTGCCCCACCTGGCCCAAGTGCACCAGCGACAGCCTGACCGTCACCAGCGAGATGGGCTTCCGCGGCGTCGTCGAGTTCACCAACCGGATGCTGACGTACGTGCTGTGCGCCGCGGTCGGCTGGGCGATCATCGCCGCCCGCTCGGCGCAGCCCTGGCGGCGCCCGCTGACCCGGCTCGGCTGGGTGCAGTTCTGGGTGGTCATGGGCAACGCGATCCTGGGCGGCATCGTCGTCCTGGTCGGCCTCAACCCGTACACGGTGGCCGCCCACTTCCTGCTCTCCAGCGCGCTCATCGCGGTCGCGGTGGTCACCTGGCAGCGCACCCAGGAGGGCGACGGAGCGCCAAGGCCCCTGGTGGGCAAGGCGGTTGTGCAGCTGACCTGGCTCCTGGTGGCCGCCTCGGCCGCGCTGATCGCGGTCGGCACGGTCGTGACCGGCACCGGACGGCACCCCGGCGACTCCAAGGACGTGCCGCGCATCCCGCTCGACTGGACGATGATCACGCAGCTGCACGCGGACCTCGCCTGGGTCGTGGTGGCACTGGCCGTCGCCCTCTGGTTCGTCCTGAAGGCCGTCGACGCCCCGGCCGGTCCGCGCGCCCGGGCCCGCGACCTGTTCCTGGTGCTCATGGGCCAGGGTGTGATCGGCTACGTCCAGTACTTCCTGAAGACGCCCGAGATCCTGGTCGGCCTGCACATGCTCGGCTCGTGCCTGGTGTGGATCGCGGCGCTGCGGGTCCTGCTCTCGCTGCGCGAACGCCCCGAGGTCTCCGCCGAGGTCCCCGCTCCGGCCGGCTCAGCGCTCAGCCACGCCTGAAAGACCGTAGACGCGGCGGGCATTGCCCGCCGCGATCATCCCGGCGACCCGCTGCGCGTCCGTGCGTGACCACGCGCCGTCGCCGACCCACTCGCCCAGCACCCGGCTGAGCGCCTCCGAGAACAGCCGCGCGCCCACCACGTGCAGTTCGGGCAGCCCGCGCGCGCCGCTGGAGTAGAGCAGCTTCCCGAACGGGGCCAGCTCCAGGATCTCCGCGAGCACGGCCGCCGCCCGCGCCCCGGTCCGCACCAGGGCGGGCCCGACATCCGCGTACACATGCGGGTGCACGCTGGCCAGATGGGCGGTCTGGCGGTGGTACGGATAGCCGTGCAGCAGCACCAGATCGGTGCCGAGCCCGGCCGTCGCGGACGCGAATCCGGCCAGCAGCATCGGGTCGGCCATGCCCACCTGGAGCTGGAGCGGGCGCCCGGCCGCGACCGCGCTCCACAGCAGATGGCGCAGCAGCACCGGGTCTTCGAGGCGCCCGTGTTTGCGCCTGCCCGCCAGCCACCGCCCGGCCGCCCCGCGCACCTCCCCCGGGCCCGGCGGTGCCGGGTCGAGTCCTTCGCGTACGCCCGCCACCGAGGCGAAGGCGACGGCGGAGGCGGCCGAGGTGTGCACGGCCTCGGCGAGGTTGGCGAGGAAGGACTCGACGGTGCCCGAGGTGTCGGCGACCTGCTCGGCGAGGAGTTCGAGGCGGACGATCTCGTGGGCGTCGGCCGCGCCGGCCGCGGCGATCTCGTGCGGGCCGGTGAGGTCCCCGGGCAGCCCGGTGTCCACCAGATAGGTGGAGATCCCGGAGCCCCGCAGCAGGCGTCTGCCCGATTCGACTACGCCGAGTTCACGGCGGCGGGCCAGATAGCGGGCCGGGGGGCAGTGCGGTTCGAGGCCGAGCAGCGGGGGGCACCAGCGGCGTACCGCGAACCCGGTCTGGGTGTCGAAGAACGTGGTGCCGGGCGCGGGCAGGGCTCCGGTGCGGCCCAGCGCCGTCTCGAAGGTGCCCAGGCCCAGCTCGGTGCGCAGGACTCCGTGGCAGTACTGGTCCACCAGGGTCGGGGTGTCGATCATCCGGGGCTCCCAGCGGTGGACGCGCTTCCACCACTCCTAACGGGTGAGCCCCGGATCGGTGTTGCTCAGCGGTTCTTCGGGCCGCCGAGCTGGATGCCGGCCATGCGGGTCCACTCGTACGGGCCGGTCTTCACCTTGGCCGCGAACTCCCCGTCGAAGTCCTCGTGGACGGTGATCCCGGACTTCTCGACCGCGCTCTGGGCGACGGCGTGGCTCGGGGCCACCAGGTCGCCCCAGCCGCCGTCCTCGCCGACGAGCACGATGCGGGCGCCCTTCTGGCCGATGTACGCGATCTGCCCCTCGGCGCCGCCGTGCTCCTTGGCGAAGGAGCCGATCTGCCGGGCCAGCTTGTCCGCCCGCCGTGCGGCCTTGGCGGCCTGCTTCTCGTCAACCTGGGTGTCTGCCATGCCGCGATGCTACTAGCGGGTAGCCCCGGGAGCGACAAGAGGGGCCAGTGGCTTGCGCCACTGGCCCCTCAAGGCGTGTAAGCGATGCGGTCAGCGCAGGAACGGGTCCACCGCGACGGCCACGAACAGCAGCGACACGTAGGTGATCGACCAGTGGAAGAGCCGCATTTCCTTCAGCTTGGCGCCGGTCGCCTCGGACTTGGCGCGGGACTGGAGCGCGTGCGCCTCCCACAGCCACCAGCCGCCGGAGAGCAGCGCCACCGCGGTGTAGAACCAGCCGGTGTAGCCGAGCGGGGTGAGCAGCAGCGAGACGGCCACCATCACCCAGCTGTAGAGGACGATGTGACGGGCCACGACCTTGTTGGAGGCGACCACCGGCAGCATCGGCACGCCGACCCGCGCGTAGTCCTCCTTGACCTTCATGGACAGCGGGTAGTAGTGCGGCGGCGTCCAGAAGAACATGACGGTGAACAGGATGATCGGCGCCCACGACATGGAGTTCGTGACCGAGGACCAGCCGATGAGCACCGGAAGGCAGCCCGCGATGCCGCCCCACACGATGTTCTGCGAGGTCCGGCGCTTGAGGATCATCGTGTACACGACGACGTAGAAGAGCAGCGCGCCGAGCGACAGGGCCGCCGAGAGCCAGTTGACCAGGAGGCCGAACCACAGCGTCGAGACGACGGCCAGCGAGAGACCGAAGACCAGGCACTCGCGCGGCGAGACCATGCCGGTCACCAGCGGGCGCTGCGAGGTCCGGTCCATCAGGGCGTCGATGTCGCGGTCGATGTACATGTTCAGCGCGTTCGCGCCGCCCGCGGAGAGGTAACCGCCAAGGGTGGTGGTGAACACCAGCCACAGCGGAGGGACGCCCTGCTCGGCCAGGAACATCACCGGAATGGTGGTGATGAGGAGCAGTTCGATGATCCGCGGCTTGGTCAGCATCACGAAGGCCTTGACGCGGGCCCCGAATGGCCGATGGCCCCCCGGGCTGGGAGTCAAGATGACCCCTGCGGGTCGGGACTCGACGGCCGTCACGCACACCCCTGACAGAGAAATTCCCAGCAAGTCCCCGGTGATCCCGGACGTTCCCGGACGTGAAGGCCCGGTAAAGACTTGCGCGTACCACGCCACTCTAGACGTTGCCCATACGCCGCCATCCCCGGGGGTGGGGTCGTGTTGGGGGTGGTTCGCCGGGAGGCGGATTTCACCGCTCCCCGGCACCCTGGAGGTGTCTGTCTCAACGTGCAGTCAGTCGAAAAAATGAGCGTTCCGGCAGGGGTAGGCTCGACAGCGCCCGGTGCGCCCTCAGTCACCGGGATTCGACATGTGGAG
Organism: Streptomyces mauvecolor; assembly: GCF_039532965.1. NCBI lineage: Bacteria > Bacillati > Actinomycetota > Actinomycetes > Kitasatosporales > Streptomycetaceae > Streptomyces > Streptomyces mauvecolor. Next base: position 128,805 of record NZ_BAAASQ010000007.1, read on the forward strand.
AGGAGCCCTGACTCAGGGTGAGCACCAAGCCGACCACCACAGACCTCGAGTGGACCGAGCTGGACCAGCGGGCCGTAGACACCGGCCGCGTACTGGCCGCGGATGCTGTACAGAAGGTCGGCAACGGCCATCCAGGTACGGCGATGAGCCTGTCCCCGGCCGCGTACACCCTCTTCCAGAAGGTGATGCGGCACGACCCGGCGGACGCCGACTGGGTCGGCCGCGACCGGTTCGTCCTGTCCGCGGGCCACTCGTCCTTGACTCTCTACGTCCAGCTGTACCTGGCCGGTTTCGGCCTGGAGCTGGATGACCTCAAGGCGTTCCGTACCTGGGGTTCCAAGACCCCCGGCCACCCGGAGTACGGCCACACCACCGGCGTCGAGACGACCACCGGCCCGCTGGGCCAGGGTGTCGCCAACGCGGTGGGCATGGCGATGGCCGCCCGCTACGAGCGCGGCCTGTTCGACCCGGAGGCCGCCCCCGGCACCTCCCCGTTCGACCACTTCGTGTTCGCGATCGCCGGTGACGGCTGCCTCCAGGAGGGCATCTCCTCCGAGGCGTCCTCGCTCGCCGGCCACCAGAAGCTCGGCAACCTGGTCCTTTTGTGGGACGACAACCACATCTCGATCGAGGGCGACACCGAGACCGCCGTCTCCGAGGACACGATCAAGCGGTACGAGGCGTACGGCTGGCACGTCCAGCGCGTGGCGCCCAAGCCGGACGGCGACCTGGACCCCGAGGCGCTGTACAACGCGATCGAGGCGGCGAAGGCGGTGACCGACAGGCCGTCGTTCATCGCGATGCGCTCGATCATCGCCTGGCCCGCGCCGCACGCCCAGAACACCGAGGCCGCGCACGGCTCGGCGCTCGGCGACGACGAGGTGGCCGCCACCAAGCGTGTCCTCGGCTTCGACCCGGAGAAGACCTTCGAGGTCGCCGACGAGGTCCTGGCGCACACCCGCGAGGCTCTCGACCGCGGGCGTGAGGCCAAGGCCGAGTGGGAGAAGTCGTTCGCCGCCTGGCGCACCGCCAACCCCGAGCGCGCGGCCGAGTTCGACCGCATCAACGCGGGCGAGCTGCCCGAGGGCTGGGAGTCGCACCTCCCGGTCTTCGAGACCGGCAAGGGTGTCGCCACCCGCGCCGCCTCGGGCAAGGTCCTGCAGGCGCTCGGCGCGGTCCTGCCCGAGCTGTGGGGCGGCTCCGCCGACCTCGCGGGCTCGAACAACACGACCATCGACAAGACGTCGTCGTTCCTGCCGGCCGGCAACCCGCTGCCGGAGGCCGACCCGTACGGCCGCACCGTGCACTTCGGCATCCGCGAGCACTCCATGGCCGCGGAGATGAACGGCATCGCGCTGCACGGCCACACCCGCATCTACGGCGGCACCTTCCTGGTGTTCTCCGACTACATGCGCAACGCCGTGCGCCTGTCCGCGCTGATGCACCTGCCGGTGACGTACGTGTGGACGCACGACTCGATCGGCCTCGGCGAGGACGGCCCGACCCACCAGCCGGTCGAACACCTGGCCTCGCTGCGCGCGATCCCCGGCCTCAACGTGGTCCGCCCGGCGGACGCGAACGAGACCGCCATCGCCTGGCGCGAGGTCCTCAAGCGCTACACCAAGGTGTTCGGCAAGGGGGCCCCGCACGGCCTCGTGCTGACCCGCCAGGGTGTGCCGACGTACGAGGTCAACGAGGATGCCGCCAAGGGCGGTTACGTCCTGTTCGAGGCCGAAGGTGGTGACGCTCAGGTCGTGCTCATCGGCACCGGCTCCGAGGTCCAGCTCGCCGTCGGCGCGCGCGAGCAGCTGCAGGCGGCCGGCATTCCGACCCGGGTGGTCTCGATGCCGTGCGTCGAGTGGTTCGAGGAGCAGGACCAGGCGTACAAGGACAGCGTCCTGCCGCCCTCGGTCAAGGCGCGCGTCGCGGTCGAGGCCGGTATCGGTCTGACCTGGCACAAGTACGTCGGCGACGCCGGCCGCATCGTTTCGCTGGAGCACTTCGGCGCTTCGGCCGACGGCAAGGTCCTCTTCCAGGAGTTCGGCTTCACTGCCGAGCACGTGGCCGCCGCAGCCCGGGAATCTCTCGAAGCCGCCGCGCGCTGACGCCGGTATACGAACTAGTAGGAGATGCATTTCTCATGACAGACGCACTCAAGCGCCTCTCCGACGAAGGCGTCGCGATCTGGCTCGACGACCTGTCGCGCAAGCGGATCACGTCCGGCAACCTGGCCGAGCTGATCGACCAGTCGCACGTGGTGGGCGTCACGACCAACCCGTCGATCTTCCAGAAGGCGATCAGCAGCGGCGACGGTTACGAGCAGCAGCTCACCGACCTCGCCGCCCGCAAGGTCACCGTCGAAGAAGCCATCCGCATGATCACGACGGCTGACGTGAGGGACGCCGCCGACATCCTGCGCCCGGTCTTCGACGCGAGTGAGGGCCAGGACGGCCGGGTCTCCATCGAGGTCGACCCGCGCCTGGCGCACAACACCAGGGCGACGGTGGCCGAGGCCAAGCAGCTGGCCTGGCTGGTGGACCGGCCGAACACGCTCATCAAGATCCCGGCCACCAAGGCGGGTCTGCCGGCGATCGCCGAGACCATCGGCCTCGGCATCAGCGTCAACGTCACGCTGATCTTCTCGCTCGAGCGCTACCGCGAGGTCATGGACGCCTACCTGACCGGCCTGGAGAAGGCCAAGGAGCGCGGCCTGGACCTGTCGAAGATCCACTCCGTGGCGTCCTTCTTCGTGTCCCGCGTGGACACCGAGATCGACAAGCGGATCGACGCGCTCGGCACGGACGAGGCCAAGGCCGCCCGCGGCAAGGCCGGTCTCGCCAACGCGCGGCTCGCCTACGAGGCGTACGAGGAGGTCTTCTCCTCCGACCGCTGGGCCGCCCTCGACAAGGCGCACGGCAACAAGCAGCGCCCGCTGTGGGCCTCGACGGGCGTCAAGGACAAGGCGTACAAGGACACCCTGTACGTGGACGACCTGGTCGCGCCCAACACGGTGAACACCATGCCGGAGGCCACGCTCGACGCGACCGCCGACCACGGGCAGATCACCGGCGACACGGTGACCGGCACGTACGAGCAGTCCCGCGCCGAGCTCGCCGCCGTCGAGAAGCTGGGGATCTCCTACGACGAGGTCGTGCAGCTCCTCGAGGACGAGGGCGTCGAGAAGTTCGAGGCCGCCTGGAACGACCTGCTCAAGTCCACCGAGGCGGAGCTCAAGCGCCTCGCACCCTCGGAGGCGTAAATCTTGTCAAGCAGCAATCCGCTGCGTGACGCCGCAGACCGACGGCTCCCGCGCATCGCGGGGCCGTCGGGCCTGGTGATCTTTGGCGTCACGGGCGATTTGTCCCGTAAAAAGTTGATGCCCGCCGTCTACGACCTCGCCAACCGGGGTCTGCTTCCGCCGGGCTTTTCGCTGATCGGCTTCGCCCGCCGCGAGTGGCAGGACGAGGACTTCGCGCAGGAGGTCCACGACGCGGTCAAGGCGCACGCCCGTACGCCGTTCCGCGAGGAGGTCTGGCAGCAGCTCATCCAGGGGATGCGCTTCGTCCAGGGCGACTTCGACGACGACGACGCCTTCGAGACGCTGAAGTCGACGATCCAGGAGCTCGACAAGGCACAGGGCACGGGCGGCAACTTCGCCTTCTACCTGTCCGTGCCGCCGAAGTTCTTCCCCAAGGTCGTCCAGCAGCTCAAGAAGCACGGGCTCGCCGACCAGAAGAACGGCTCCTGGCGCCGCGCGGTCATCGAGAAGCCCTTCGGCCACGACCTCGTCTCCGCCAAGGAGCTCAACCAGGTCGTGCACGAGGTCTTCCCGCCCAACGAGGTCTTCCGGATCGACCACTACCTGGGCAAGGAGACCGTTCAGAACATCCTGGCCCTGCGGTTCGCGAACACCATGTTCGAGCCGCTGTGGAACCGCTCCTACGTCGACCACGTGCAGATCACGATGGCCGAGGACATCGGCATCGGCGGCCGGGCCGGCTACTACGACGGCATCGGCGCGGCCCGTGACGTCATCCAGAACCACCTGCTCCAGCTGATGGCGCTGACCGCGATGGAGGAGCCCGCCTCCTTCGACGCGGACGCGCTCGCGGCCGAGAAGACCAAGGTGCTCGGCGCCGTGCGGCTGCCCAAGGACCTCGGCAAGGACACGGTGCGCGCGCAGTACGCGGCCGGGTGGCAGGGCGGCGAGAAGGCCGTCGGCTACCTCCAGGAAGACGGCATCGACCCCAAGTCGAAGACGGACACCTACGCCGCGATCAAGCTGGGGATCGACAACCGCCGCTGGGCGGGCGTCCCGTTCTACCTGCGCACCGGCAAGCGGCTCGGCCGGCGCGTCACGGAGATCGCGGTGGTCTTCCAGCGCGCCCCGCACTCCCCCTTCGACCACACCGCCACGGAGGAGCTGGGCCAGAACGCCCTGGTCATCCGGGTGCAGCCGGACGAGGGCGTGACCGTGCGGTTCGGCTCCAAGGTGCCGGGCACCTCGATGGAGGTCCGGGACGTCTCCATGGACTTCGCGTACGGCGAGTCCTTCACGGAGTCGAGCCCCGAGGCCTACGAACGCCTCATCCTGGACGTCCTGCTGGGCGACTCCAACCTCTTCCCGCGCGTGGAGGAGGTCGAGCTGTCCTGGAAGATCCTCGACCCGATCGAGCAGTACTGGGACAAGCACGGCAAGCCCGCCCAGTACCCCTCGGGGACATGGGGTCCGGACGAGGCGGACGAAATGCTCGCACGAGACGGACGGAGCTGGCGTCGGCCATGAAGATCGACCTTACGGACACCACGGCCAGCAAGATCAACAAGGCGCTGGTCCAGGGCCGCCGGGCCATCGGCACGCCCGCCGTCGGCATGGTGCTCACCCTCGTCATCGTCACCGACGAGGAGAACGCCTACGACGCCCTGCGCGCCGCGAGCGACGCCTCGCGCGAGCACCCCTCGCGCACCCTCGTCGTCATCAAGCGCGTCTCGCGCTCGCCCCGCGACCGCACGAGCTCCCGCCTGGATGCCGAGGTACGGGTCGGCGCGGACGCGGGCACCGGCGAGACGGTGATCCTCCGGCTCTACGGCGAGGTGCTCAACCACGCCCAGTCGGTGGTCCTGCCGCTGCTCCTGCCGGACGCGCCGGTCGTCGTCTGGTGGCCGGTGAACGCGCCGGTCGACCCGGCGCAGGACCCGCTGGGCGCGCTCGCCCAGCGCCGCGTGACCGACACCTATGCGGCCGAGCAGCCCATAGAGGAGCTGACCGCCCGCGCCGAGGCGTACACCCCCGGCGACACCGACCTGTCGTGGACCCGCATCACGCCGTGGCGCTCGATGCTGGCCGCCGCTCTCGACCAGATCGCCTGCAGGGTGACCTCCGTCGAGGTGGAGGGCGAGGAGTTCAACCCGAGCTGCGAACTGCTCGGCATGTGGCTCGCCGACCGGCTGAAGGTGCCGGTCAAGCGCTCCCTGTCGGCAGGCCCGGGCCTCACCGCCGTACGCATGGAGACGGACGGCGGCCCGATCGTCCTGGACCGCGCGGACGGCTCGCTGGCCACGCTGTCCGTGCAGGGCCAGCCGGACCGCGCGGTGGCGCTCAAGCGCCGCGAGACCTCCGAGCTCATCGCGGAGGAGCTGCGCCGCCTCGACCCGGACGACACCTACGCCTCCGCGCTGAAGTTCGGCGTGGACCGGCTCGGCGAGGGCGCCGAGGCCAAGGCCGTACCGGCCGCCAAGGAGGGCGCGGAGGGTTCGGACGACAAGCCGGCTTCCGCTCCCGCTGCCGCGAAGAAGGCGGCGCCGGCCAAGAAGGCAGCGGCCAAGTGAGCACGCCCCAGCTCGTCGTCCACCGCGACAAGGAGCTGATGGCGCAGGCCGCCGCGGCCCGGCTGATCACGAAGGTCGTGGACGCCCAGGCCGCCCGCGGTTCGGCATCCGTCGTCCTCACGGGCGGCCGCAACGGCAACGGGCTGCTGACGGCCCTTGCCTCGTCGCCGGCCCGGGACGCGATCGACTGGTCGCGCCTGGACCTGTGGTGGGGCGACGAGCGCTTCGTCGCCGAGGACGACCCCGAGCGGAACTACACGCAGGCGCGTGCCGCGCTGCTCGACGCGGTGCCGCTCGACCCGAAGCGGGTGCACGCGATGCCCGCCGCGGGCGGGGCGTACGGCCAGGACGCGGACGCGGCGGCGGCCGCCTACGCGGCGGAGCTCGCGGACGCCGCGGGCCCCGAGGACCACGGGCCGGTTCCGACGTTCGACGTGCTCATGCTGGGCGTCGGCCCGGACACCCATGTGGCGTCCCTGTTCCCGGAGTTGCCCGCGGTGCGGGAGACCGAGCGGACGGTCGTCGGGGTGCACGGCGCGCCGAAGCCGCCGCCCACCCGGATCTCGCTCACGCTCCCGGCGATCCGGGCGGCGCGTGAGGTCTGGCTGCTCGCGGCCGGCGAGGACAAGGCTCACGCCGCGGCGATAGCCCTGTCGGGTGCGGGCGAGGTGCAGGCCCCCGCGGCCGGCGCCTACGGCCGGGCCCGCACCCTGTGGCTCCTGGACGCGGCGGCCGCGTCCCAGCTGCCGCGGTCGCTGTACCCCCCGGCATCCCCCTGACGCCGCCCGCCTGAAGCACTCCGGCCCGGCCCGCCCCTTCGGGGGTGGACCGGGCCGGAGTGTTCTACGGGCGCCCGGAGCGCCCTCAGCCTCTCAACGGCCGCGCAGCGAGCGGTACTTGGCGACCAGGGCCTTGCTGGACTCGTCCAGGCCCGGCACGTCCGCGCCCTCGGTCAGCGCCGGCTCGACGCGCTTGGCGAGCACCTTGCCGAGCTCTACGCCCCACTGGTCGAACGAGTCGATGTTCCAGATGGCGCCCTGCACGAACACCTTGTGCTCGTACAGCGCGATCAGCTGGCCGAGGACCGAGGGGGTCAGCTCCTTGGCGAGGATCGTGGTGGTGGGGTGGTTGCCCTTGAACGTCTTGTGCGGCACGAGCTCCTCGGCCACGCCCTCCGCGCGTACCTCGTCCGGCGTCTTGCCGAAGGCCAGCGCCTGCGTCTGGGCGAAGAAGTTGGCCATCAGGAGGTCGTGCTGGGCGACCAGGCCCGGCAGGAGGTCGGCGACCGGCTCGGCGAAACCGATGAAGTCGGCCGGGATGACCTTCGTGCCCTGGTGGATCAACTGGTAGTACGCGTGCTGCCCGTTGGTGCCCGGGGTGCCCCACACGACAGGACCGGTCTGCCAGTCGACCGGGTTTCCGTCGCGGTCCACGGACTTGCCGTTGGACTCCATGTCGAGCTGCTGGAGGTACGCGGTGAACTTGGACAGGTAGTGCGAGTACGGCAGCACCGCGTGCGACTGGGCGTCGAAGAACGCCCCGTACCACACGCCCAACAGGCCGAGCAGCAACGGCACGTTGGACTCGGCGGGGGCCGTACGGAAGTGCTCGTCGACCAGGTGGAAGCCGTCCAGCATCTCGCGGAACCGGTCCGCCCCCACCGCGATCATGAGGGAGAGCCCGATGGCCGAGTCGAAGGAGTAGCGGCCGCCCACCCAGTCCCAGAACCCGAACATGTTGGCCGTGTCGATGCCGAACTCGGCGACCTTGTCGGCGTTGGTGGACAGCGCCACGAAGTGCTTGGCGACGGCGTCCTGATCGGCCTTCAGCTCGGTGAGCAGCCAGTCGCGCGCCGAGGTGGCGTTGGTGATGGTCTCGATGGTGGTGAACGTCTTGGACGCGATGATGAACAGCGTCTCGGCGGCGTCCAGGTCGCGCACGGCCTCGTGGAGGTCGGCGCCGTCCACGTTGGACACGAAACGGACCGTCAACTCCCGGTCGGTGAACGACCGCAGGACCTCGTACGCCATCGCCGGACCGAGGTCGGAGCCGCCGATGCCGATGTTGACAATGTTCTTGATGCGCCTGCCGGTGTGGCCGGTCCACTCGCCTGAGCGGATCTTCCCGGAGAACGCGGCCATCTTGTCGAGCACGTCGTGCACGTCCGGCACCACGTTCTCGCCGTCGACCTCGATCACCGCGTCGCGCGGGGCGCGCAGCGCGGTGTGCAGCACGGCGCGGTCCTCGGTCGTGTTGATCTTCTCGCCGCGGAACATGGCGTCCCGCAGCCCGGTGACATCGGCGGCCGCGGCCAGCTCGCGAAGCAGCGCGAGGGTCTCGTCGGTCACCAGGTGCTTGGAATAGTCGAGATAGAGATCGCCGACCTGCAGGGTGTATGCGGTGCCCCGGCCGGGCTCGGCGGCGAACAGCTCCCGCAGATGGGTGTCGCCCAACTGCTCCCGGTGCTTGCCCAGTGCGATCCACTCGGGCATCTGGTTGAGCCTGGTACGGCTTCCTGCGTTCATCTCCGACATCAGCCCATTCTTCTCGTACTTGCGTACCTGCCCCGCTGCCCCTCCAACCTAATTGATCAGGCCGCACGGGCAGGAATCAGCGCGGCGACGGCAGCCACGAACAAGCCGGACGCCAGCAGGGCCGGGGTGTTGAGGCCCCAGGACGCCGCCGCGGCACCGCCCACGAGCGCGCCCAGCGGGGTGCCGGCCACGGCAAGGGTGCGGAACGCCGCGCTCACCCGTCCCAGCATCGCCTCCGGCGACCGCTCCTGCATCAGCGTCGTCAGGTTGACGTTCCACACCATGCCCATCACCCCGAACAGCGCCATGGCGGCGACCGTCACCCCGAGCGCGCACACCGTGCCCATGGCCGCCAGGCAGCCGGCCTGGACCGCCCCGGCGATCAGCACGCTCCCTATCCGCCCGAGCCGTCGCGCAAGCCGCTGCGCGAGCAGCCCGCCGGCCACGCTCCCGGCCCCGTACGCCGTGATGGTCGCGGCATAGCCGCTCTGCCCGGCGCCCAGCCAGCCGGTGATGTGCAGGACCAGCGTGGCGATGAGGGCGCCCATGCCGATGTTGCACACGGTGGTGGCCGCGCACAGGCCGCGCAGCGCCCGGTCCGCCCGGAGCGTCCGCAGCCCTTCGCCTATCTCGGCCCGCAGCGTGGACCCCGCCTTCCTGGCCGCCCGCTGTGGAGCACGGGGCCGCAGCGAGGCGACGAGGGCCGCGGCGAGTACGTAGCTGGCGGCGTCCACCCCGTACGGCGCAGCGACCGAGACCGCGAGCAGCGCCGGGACCAGCGGGACCGCCAGGAAGCCCCCCGCTATCTGCTGCCCGGTCATCACCCGGGCGTTCGCGCTGCCCAGCGCGCCGCTGGGCACGAGCGAGGGCAGCAGGGCGGTGGCCGCGTTGTCGAAGAGGGTCCCCAGCGTGGTGAGCGCGAAGGCGAGCGCCATCAGCAGGCCCACGGAGGCGTGGCCGGTGCCGACGGCCACGGCGAAGGCGGCGACCAGGGCGCCCCGGACCAGGTCGACGGCCCACATGGCGCGGCGCTGGTCCACCCGGTCGGCGATCGCCCCGCCGAGCAGTCCGAAGAGCAGCCACGGCAGATAGCCGCAGGCCGAGACGAGCGCGATGAGGAAGGGATCGGTGGTGAGGGTGGTGGCGAGCAGAGGCAGCGCGGCGGTGCGCAAGGAATCACCGAAACGGCTGACGACGGCCGCCGTCCACAGCCTGCCGAAGCCCCCGCGCCAGGCCGGTTTCGTCGGCGACGCGCCCTCCACGGCCTGCGCTGCTGCCACAACTCCCCCTCGTGATCGGCTGCTTCACAAGGTAGAGGGCACCACTGACAATGGCCGCCGGCCTGCGCTGTCATCCGTCGGGGCGGGCCCGCACGGGCCCGGATGCACCGAAGGGCCCTCCGGATGAACCGAGTTCACCCTGTGGGCCCTTCAACTGTCAGATCTCGCCCCGGAGCTTGGCGAGCGCCTCGGCGAGGATCGCCTCGCCGTCCGCGTCGCTGCGCCGTTCCCGTACGTACGCCAGGTGCGTCTTGTACGGCTCGGTGCGCGGCGGGTCCGGCGGGTTGTCCCGGTCCTGTCCTGCGGGGAATCCGCAGCGCGGGCAGTCCCACGTCTCCGGAACCTGTGCGTCACTGGCGAAGCTCGGCTGCGTCTCGTGCCCGTTCGAGCACCAGAAGGAGATGCGGAGGCGCGGCGCGGACTCGCCGCGCTCAGCCTCCCCCATCGGCCCCGCTCCGACCCGGCTTCCCCGGATCGCGTTGCCACTTGCCACGGTCGTAACTCCCTGCGTGATGGTGCTCGAAGATGCCCCAGTCTACGTAAGGCCCAACGCGCGTCCAGTGATTGGAGTTACACCCCACCCCCGAAACGCCGAACGACGACGGCTTACTTGAGCTTCATCAGCAGACCAAGTACGACAATGCACGCGAACCAGCACAGACCGATCACGATGGTGATGCGGTCGAGGTTGCGCTCGGCGACCGAGGAGCCGCCGACGGAGGACTGCATGCCACCGCCGAACATGTCGGAGAGGCCGCCACCCTTTCCCTTGTGCATCAGCACCAGCAGCATCAGCAGCAGGCTGAAGACGATCAGGGCAATCGAGAACCCGACAATCACGGCTGGACCAACTTCCTAGGACTGATATGGCGACGGGGGCCGGGGGGACATTCCACAATCCCTGTCCCGGCCCCCGCAAGGGTACGACGGATCCGCGCTACCGCATACTTACTGGTCGCGGAAGCGGACGATCTTGACGAACTCGTCGGCGTCCAGTGCGGCACCGCCGACCAGGGCACCGTCCACGTCGGGCTGGGCCATGATCGCGGCGACGTTCCCGGACTTCACCGAGCCGCCGTACTGGATGCGCACCTTGTCGGCGAGCTCCTGCGAGTACAGCTCGGCCAGGCGCCCGCGGATCGCTCCGCACACTTCCTGGGCGTCCTCGGGGGTGGCGACCTCGCCGGTGCCGATCGCCCACACGGGCTCGTACGCGATCACGATGGACTCGGCCTGCTCGGCCGGGATGTCCTTGAGGCCGCCGTCGAGCTGCGCCAGCGTGTACGGGACCTGCTGGCCGGCCTTGCGGATGTCCAGGCCCTCGCCGATGCAGAGGATCGGGGTCAGGCCGTGCTTGTAGGCGGCCTTGACCTTGGCGTTGCAGATCTCGTCGGTCTCGGCGTGGTACTGACGGCGCTCGGAGTGGCCCACGGCGACGTAGGTGCACTTCAGCTTGGACAGCATCGGGCCCGAGATCTCGCCGGTGTAGGCACCGGAGTCCTGCGCCGAGATGTCCTGGGCGCCGTACTTGATCTTGAGCTTGTCGCCGTCGACGAGGGTCTGCACGGAGCGCAGGTCGACGAAGGGAGGCAGGACGGCGACCTCGACGGCCTCGTAGTCCTTGTCGGCGAGCGCGAAGGCGAGCTTCTGGACGTGCGCGATGGCCTCGAGGTGGTTGAGGTTCATCTTCCAGTTGCCCGCCATCAGCGGGGTACGGGTGCTCACAGGTATTCAGTCCTCCAGTGCGGCGAGGCCGGGAAGCGTCTTGCCCTCGAGGTATTCGAGGCTCGCGCCGCCACCGGTCGAGATGTGGCCGAACTTCGACTCGTCGAAGCCCAGGTTGCGGACGGCCGCGGCGGAGTCGCCGCCGCCGACCACGGTGAAGCCCTTGCTGTCGAGCAGGGCCTGCGCGATGGCGGTGGTGCCACCGGCGTAGTCGGGGTGCTCGGCGACGCCGACCGGGCCGTTCCAGAAGACGGTCTCGGCGTCGGTGATCTTCGAGGCGAACAGCTCACGGGACTTGGGGCCGATGTCCAGGCCCTCCTTGTCCGCGGGGATCCGGTCCGCGTCGACGGTCTCGAAGTCGGCCGGTGCCTTGGTCTTCAGGTCGGGGAAGTCCTTGGAGACCAGGATGTCGACGGGCAGCACGAGCTCGACGCCGTTCTTCTCGGCGCGCTTCATGTACTCCAGGACGACCGGGATCTGGTCCTCCTGAAGGAGGGAGATGCCGACCTCGTACCCCTTGGCCTTCAGGAAGGTGTACGCCATGCCGCCGCCGATGAGCAGGCGGTCGGCCTTGCCGAGCAGCTCGTCGATGACGGCGAGCTTGTCGGAGACCTTGGCGCCGCCGAGGACGACGGTGTAGGGGCGCTTCACGTCCTCGGTGAGCTTCTTGAGGACGCCGACCTCGGTGGCGATGAGGTAGCCGGCGTAGTGCGGCAGGCGCGCCGGGAGGTCGAAGACGGAGGCGTGCTTACGGTGCACGGCTCCGAAGCCGTCGCCGACGTACACATCCGCGAGGGCGGCCAGCTGGTCCGCGAACTCGCCGCGCTCGGTGTCGTCCTTGGCCGTCTCACCGGCGTTGAAACGCAGGTTCTCGATGACCGCGACCTGGCCGGGCTGGAGCCCGTTGACCGCGTCGTGGGCGGCGGGGCCCACGGTGTCCTGGGCGAACGCGACCGGGGCGCCGAGCAGTTCGGCGAGCCGCTCGGCGGCGGGAAGGAGCGAGAACTGCGGGTCCGGGGCGCCCTTGGGGCGGCCCAGGTGCGAGGCCACGACGACCTTGGCGTCGGCGGCGACGAGCGCCTTGATGGTGGGCAGCACGGCGCGGATGCGGCCGTCGTCGGTGATGAGGCCTTCTGCCAGCGGCACGTTGAGGTCGGCGCGGACGAATACCCGCTTGCCGGCGACCCCTTCGGCGAGAAGTTCGTCGATCGTCTTCATAAAGGGTGACTCCTTGGGAGGTACGTGACGGACGGTCTGGACAGGCGACAGGGCCCGTACAGCGCGTCATTGCGCTGCCCGAGCCCTGTAGCTCACATCAGGTGCCTACCGGACCGAGGTCAGAGCTGGCCGCCGACGAAGACGGTCAGGTCGACGAGGCGGTTGGAGTAGCCCCACTCGTTGTCGTACCAGCCCAGGATCTTCACCGACTTGCCGTCCTGGACCATGGTCAGGGAGGAGTCGAAGGTGCAGGAAGCCGGGTCGCTCACGATGTCCGAGGACACGATCGGGTCCTCGGTGTAGAACAGGATGCCCTTGAGGTCGCCGTCGTCGGCGGCCTTCTTGAACGCGGCGTTGACCTCGTCCTTGGTGACCTCGCGCTGCAGCTCCACGACGAGGTCGGTGGCCGAACCCGTCGGGACCGGCACGCGCATCGCGATGCCGTCGAGCTTGCCCTTGAGCTGCGGCAGGACCAGAGCGGTGGCCTTGGCGGCACCGGTCGTGGTCGGGATGATGTTCTCGGCGGCGGCGCGGGCGCGGCGCAGGTCCGAGTGCGGGAAGTCCAGGATGCGCTGGTCGTTGGTGTACGCGTGGACCGTCGTCATCAGGCCCTTGACGATGCCGAAGTTCTCGTCGAGAACCTTGGCCATCGGCGCCACACAGTTGGTGGTGCAGGAGGCGTTGGAGATGACGTGGTGGTTCGCCGGCTCGTACTTGTCCTGGTTGACGCCCATCACGATGGTGATGTCCTCGTCCTTGGCCGGAGCCGAGATGAGGACCTTCTTGGCGCCGCCCGCGATGTGCTTCTCGGCGTCGGCCTTCTTGGTGAAGATGCCGGTCGACTCGATGACGATGTCGACGCCCAGCTGACCCCAGGGGATGTCGGCCGGGTTGCGCTCGGAGAGAACCTTGATGGTGTGGCCGTCGACCGTGATGGTGTCGGCGGTGTGCGTGACCTCGGCCTTGAGACGACCCAGAATGGTGTCGTACTTCAGCAGGTGCGCAGTGGTCGCGGTGTCACCGAGGTCGTTGACAGCCACGATCTCGATGTCAGCACCCTGCTCAAGGAGCGCGCGGAAGTAGTTGCGCCCGATGCGGCCAAAGCCGTTGATGCCTACGCGGATCGTCACGAACCGATCTCCTCGTTAGGTACGCCGGGTTTCTCGACGCCGGCGAGTTGTATGGGATGTCCCCGACCGGTTACGACCCTACCTCCCCGGGGCGGCCCTGGTGACATCGAGCGCGCCCGGATGGTTCCGATATGCCGCCCGGGCAGGCCCGAGGCCCGTACCTACCTGCGGGTACGGACCTCAAGGGACCTTCGGCCCCACTACGCGGCGTCAGCGGTGCAGTGCGCTGAGCGCCGTGCCCATGACCTGCTTGCGGTCGGCGGCCGTGGGCACGTTCTCCAGTCCGAAGCCGAGGAGGACGGTGTTGCGGGTGGTGACGGCGGCCGAGGAGTGGAACAGCGCCTGGGACCGGGCCCAGTCGCCGCTGTTCCCGGGGCTCCCGGCCGGCGGTCCCGGCACGCTCCAGGGGCCGAGCGAGGTCTCGAAGCCCTCGGCGCCCTGGGCGGTGCCGCCGACGACGAGGCGGGTGTCGTCGACGAACGCGCCGAGACCTCCGGTGCCCGGGTCGGAGACATAGGAGACGGCGACCTCGACCTGCTTGCCCGCGTACGCGCTGAGGTCGACGGCGACCTGCTGCCAGCCGTTGGAGGAGCCGGTGAAGCGGTTCCAGGCGCCGCTGGTGCCGCTCGCCGTGCAGGCGGGCGAGCCGAGCGTGAGGTAGTGCGCGAGGAAGGGGTGCTCCTTGAGCAGGAAGCCCTGGTCGCACTGGCTGGGCACGCTGGTGGTGCTGCCCCCGTTGGCGTCCGGCAGGGTCGTCCAGTCGTCCTGTCCGACCGTGTGGGCCTCGACGATCACCTGGTCGTAGCCGGGCTCGGTGTCGTAGCTGAGCTGGAAGTCCAGGCTCGGCCTGACACTGGCCGTCGTGCCCGTCAGGTCGACGGTGCGGGCGAGCCGCATGTAGGAGTTGTCCCGGTGCTTGGCCGCGGCGAACCAGGAGCCCTCGGCGGGCTCGAACGGGCTGCGGACCCCGGGGTAGTCACCGGCGGCTTCGCTCGTGAACTGCGGGAACTGGCTCGGCTTCAGGGTGTCGGAGGTCACCGTGTACGCACCGGCCGCGGTCAGCGGGCTGCCGGGGGCGGCGGCCAGTGAGGCCTTGGCCCCGGCGAGCCGTCCGGTGCCGGCGAAGGCGGGCGGGGACTTGAGGCCGGCCTTGTTGTAGGCGCCGAGGTAGTACTGCGAGAAGTCGTCGGACAGGGCACCACCGCCCAAGTCGACGCTGCCGCCCGCTTGTTCACCCGCGTTGACCAGCTTGCCGCCCTCGTTGACGAAGTCGCGTACGGCGAACATCGTGGCGGCCGCCGGCTGGGCGGCGCCGGTGTACCAGACGACGTTCTTGAAGTGGCCGAGCACGCCGAGCGCGCTCGGGGTGCCCTGGGTGGCGACGTCCCAGACCGCGGCCTTCTTGCCGTTGTCGGCGAGCGCCTTGGTGTAGAGCGCGGCGTTCTTGGCCGGGGCGGTGCCGCCCTCGTCGGCGAGCACCAGGGTGTCCGCCTTGGGCCGGTCGGCCACGGTGTACGTGAAGGGCGTGCTGGCCGTCCGCCTGCCCGCGGCGGTCCGGCCCGTGAACCACACCTCTACCTTGTCACCGGCGTCCGCGTCCTCGACCTTGGCGCGGTACTGGTCGAAGCGGAGGTTGTCGTGCCCGCCGTAGACCTGGCCGCCCTTCCAGGGCTCCAGCTCCTCGGTGTGCGTACGGCCGCCGTTGATGCGGTAGTTGAGGGTCTTGTCGCGCACCGACTTGCGTGCGGTGACGGCGACTTCCTGGTCGTCGTCACGGGTGTACGAGGTGGCGAAGGCGTCCGGCGTGAAGTCGGGGGCCTCGATGCCGACCGAGGAGGAGGGCTGGTCGGGGTGGGCGGCGGTCTCGGCGACCGAGAGCGCGAAGGGGATGTTCTTCTGGAACTCGCCCTGGATCAGCTTCTCGCTGTCGGGGAAGTTGAAGTCGGAGGGGCAGTCGGCCGCGTTCCACTCGTCGTTGGGGTCGACATTGGATGCGGTCGTGCAGGTCGACATCTCGGGGGTGAACATCATCGTGCCGTTGACGTTCGCCGCGTGGCCGTCGGCCTCGCCGTTGGTGGTGTAGAGCGCGGAGGAGACCTCGGAGAGGTAGCCGGGGATGGCCGGCTTGTCGGGGGTGCCCGCGAGCGACTTGTAGATGACGTCGTCCGGGGTCGGCGTGGCGACCTGCCAGCCGACTCCGTAAAGCAGCAGTTCGGCCGCGGAGTGGTAGTTGATGGCGTAGTTGAAGTGGACCCGCTTCTCGAAGGAGTCGAGCGCCTTGGTCTCGGGTTCGCTGCCCGCGCTCGGGCCGCGGTAGGTCTCGTTCGCCGGATCGGGGGACGAACCCTCGTTGTCGTAGCCCCACTTGTAGGGGAAGTTGCGGTTGGGGTCGACGCCGTCGCCGGGCGTGATCTTGCCGTCGCCGTTGTTGTCGCGGAGGTTCTTGCGCCACAGCCGGTTGCCGGGGGTGAACGTGAAGTCGTAGCCGTCCGGGTTGGCGGAGATCACGAACCACAGCTCGGTGGAGTCCACGATCTTGGTGATCCGCGGGTCCTTGCCGTAGTTGTCGAGGTAGTAGTGCATCAGCCGCCGGGTCATCTCGGGGGTGATCCACTCGCGGGCGTGCTGGTTGGACATGTACAGCGTGGCGGGCTTGGAGCCGTCCCTGGACTTGTTGGCGCCCTTGGTGAGCTTCACGGCGAGGATGTCCTGGCCGTCGACGGTCTTGCCGATCGACTCGACCTTGGTGAGGGACGGGTTGGCCTTGCCGGTGTCGAGAATCTCCTGCTTCAGCCCGTTCGGGCCGCTGTACGGGCGGAAGACGCCGTCGCCCGCGGCCTTGAGGCGGCTCTGGGCCTGGGCGGAGACCTTGTGTTCAGTGAGCTTCACGCCCTTGCCGCTCAGCGCCGCGGCCTGGGTCTTGGTGAGGTACAGCTCGACTCCGGCCGAGCCCTTGGCGGGCAGCTGGGCGCCCAGCTCCTGGGCGTCGGCACCGGCCTCCAGGAGCAGCGGCAGCTGTGCGCGGCTGACCTGGGCGTTCCAGACGACGATGCCCTCGCCGTCCGCTCCGCTCTGACGGGCCTGGGCGACGGGTGCCGCCACCAGTCCGGCCGTCAGCAGTGATGCAGCGGCGAGGATCGCTCTCGCTCTGCGTCTCATGAGCCCCCCTTGCAGTTGTCTGCCACGAAAGTGGACAGACGCCAGGCTCATGACTCTCCATGATCATGTCAATACCGTGGTGCTGCGCACCGGTACGGGCCGAAACGGAACCGGCGCCCACCAAATGGGCGCCGGGACAAGCGAGTTGAGCAACGGGCGGGATCAGCCGACCAGGCCGTCCGCCATCTCCTCGCTCAGGTTGGACTCGGTCCCGGGGATCCCCAGGTCCTGGGCCCGCTTGTCGGCCATCGCGAGCAGGCGGCGGATCCGGCCCGCGACCGCGTCCTTGGTCAGCGGCGGATCGGCGAGCGCGCCCAGCTCCTCCAGGGAGGCCTGCTTGTGCTCCATGCGCAGCCGGCCGGCCGCCGCGAGGTGCTCGGGGACCTCCTCGCCGAGGATCTCCAGGGCGCGCTGGACGCGGGCCCCGGCGGCGACGGCCGCGCGGGCCGAGCGGCGCAGGTTGGCGTCGTCGAAGTTGGCCAGGCGGTTGGCGGTGGCGCGGACCTCGCGGCGCATCCGCCGCTCCTCCCAGGCCAGCACCGACTCGTGCGCGCCGAGGCGGGTGAGCAGGGCGCCGATGGCGTCGCCGTCGCGGACGACCACCCGGTCCACGCCGCGCACCTCGCGGGCCTTGGCCGCGATCTGGAGCCGCCGGGCGGCGCCGACCAGGGCGAGGGCCGCCTCCGGGCCCGGGCAGGTGACCTCCAGGGACGAGGAGCGGCCCGGCTCGGTCAGCGAGCCGTGTGCCAGGAACGCGCCGCGCCAGGCGGCCTCGGCGTCACAGGTGGCCCCCGAGACCACCTGGGGCGGCAGGCCGCGGATGGGACGGCCGCGGCCGTCGACGAGCCCGGTCTGGCGGGCCAGCTGGTCGCCGCCCGCCACGACCCGTACGACGAAGCGCGAGCCTCTGCGCAGGCCGCCCGGAGCCATCACGATCAGCTCGGAGCTGTGCCCGAAGATCTCCAGAATGTCCCGCTTGAGCCGGCGTGCCGCCATCGCGGTGTCCAGCTCCGCCTCGATCACAATGCGGCCGCTCACCAGGTGCAGCCCGCCCGCGAACCGAAGAATCGCCGAGACCTCCGCCTTCCTGCAGCAGGTCCGGGTGACGGGCAGCCGGGAAATTTCGTCCTTCACCGCCGGCGTCATCGCCATGGGCCGATCCTTCCATGCATCCGGAAAATACGGTCGTACGCGGCGGCCAACAGCTCCGGATCGTGCTTCGGAGAACCATCGGGCCTGGCCACGGGCGCCAGCTCGACCTCGGCTCCGAGCCGTTTGGCGGCATCGGTCAGGCTCCCCCGGTCGGGCACGGCGGCCTCGTCGGCCAGCACCACGTCGAAGGCGAGTTTAGGGGCGTGTCGTCCCAAAACCTCCAAATGACGCTGCGGAGAGAAGCCATCGGTTTCACCCGGTTGTGGCGCGAGGTTCAGCGAGAGGACCTTGCGGGCCTTGGTCTCGGTGAGCGCGTCGAGCAGTTCGGGCACCATCAGATGCGGGATGACGGAGGAGAACCAGGAGCCCGGCCCGAGCACCACCCAGTCCGCGTCGAGCACCGCGGCGACCGCTTCGGGGACGGCCGGCGGGTCGTGCGGGACGAGCTGCACGGAGAGCACCTCGCCGGGCGTGAGCGCCACCGTGGCCTGGCCGCGCACGGTGTCCACGTCGTCGGGACGCTCCGGATCGTGACCCCGTACGAGGGCCTCCAGCTCCAGCGGGACGGCCGACATCGGCAGGACCCGGCCCTGGGCGCCGAGCAGCTTGCCGACCAGGTCGAGCGCCTGCACGTGGTCGCCGAGCTGCTCCCACAGGGCGACGATCAGGAGGTTGCCCACCGCGTGCTCGTGCAGGTCGCCCTTGGACTGGAAGCGGTGCTGGATGACGCGGGACCAGGTCTGGCCCCAGTCGTCGTCGCCGCACAGGGCCGCGAGGGCCTTGCGCAGGTCACCCGGCGGGAGCACGCCCAGCTCGTCGCGGAGGCGGCCGCTGGAGCCGCCGTCGTCGGCGACGGTGACGACGGCCGTCAGGTCGCCGGTGATGCGGCGCAGCGCGGCGAGCGAGGCGGACAGGCCCATGCCGCCGCCGAGTGCGACGACCTTGGGCTGGGCGCCCCGCTTGCGGCCGGTGCGCAGCACCGGTCCGGCGGTGCGCCGGCGGTACACCTTCACTCGCGCCCCATGTCCCGGTGGACGACGACGGTCTCGATCCCCTCGGAGGCCAGGCGCGCGGCGAGCTTCTCGGACATGGCGACCGAGCGGTGCTTGCCCCCGGTGCAGCCCACCGCGATCGTCACGTACCGCTTGCCCTCGCGGCGGTAGCCCGTCGCGATCAGCTGGAGCAGCTCGCTGTACTGGTCGAGGAACTCCTTGGCGCCGGGCTGGTTGAAGACGTAGCCCGACACCTCCTCGTTCAGACCGGTGAACGGACGCAGCTCGGGCACCCAGTGCGGGTTGGGCAGGAAGCGGCAGTCGACCACGAGGTCGGCGTCGACCGGCAGGCCGTACTTGTAGCCGAACGACATGACGGTGGCGCGCAGCTCCGGCTCCTCGTCGCCGGCGAACTGGGCGTCCATCTTGGCGCGCAGCTCGTGGACGTTGAGGCTGGAGGTGTCGATCACCAGGTCCGCGTCGCCGCGCAGCTCACGCAGCAGGTCGCGCTCGGCGGCGATGCCGTCGACGATCCGGCCGTCGCCCTGCAGCGGGTGCGGGCGGCGCACCGACTCGAAACGGCGCACCAGGGCGTCGTCGGAGGACTCCAGGAAAACGATCCGCCGGGTGACCTCCTTGGCGTCGAGGTCGGCGAGCGACTCGCGGAGGTTGTCGAAGAACCTCCGGCCGCGCACGTCGACGACGACCGCGATGCGCGCCACGTTGCCCTGGGAGCGGGCGCCGAGCTCCACCATGGTGGGGATCAGCGCGGGCGGCAGGTTGTCGACGACGAACCAGCCGAGGTCCTCCAGGCACTTGGCGGCGGTGCTGCGCCCGGCGCCGGACATACCGGAGATGATCACCAGCTCGGGGATGGGCGCATCGGCCCCGCCGGCCTCGATCGTCGTGCCCGTACTCACGTGTACTCCCGCTTCTCGGTCTTCTTCGTGCTGCTCGGTCATGTCGTGCTGCCCCCGTCGTCCTCTTCAATGATCTCTCCTGTCGCCGTGTTCACGGCGGGCGCGGCCGGGGCCGCTTCGGCGAGGGCCGCGGCCAGGGTCTCGGCCGTCTTGCGGCCTATGCCGGGGACCTCGCAGATCTCGTCGATTGTCGCCGACCGGAGCTTCTTCACCGAGCCGAAATGCTTGATCAGAGCCTGCTTGCGGGTGTCGCCGAGGCCGGGCACGGCATCCAGCGGGCCCGCCTTGAAGCGCTTCGTCCGTTTGGCCCTCTGATAGGTGATGGCAAACCGGTGAGCCTCGTCACGCACCCGCTGGAGGAGGTAGAGCCCCTCACTGGAACGCGGCAGCACCACCGGGTCGTCCTCCTCGGGCACCCAGACCTCTTCGAGCCGCTTGGCCAGGCCGCACACCGCGATGTCGTCGATGCCCAGCTCGTCGAGGGCCCGCTTGGCTGCGGCGACCTGCGGCTGCCCGCCGTCGACGACGAGCAGCTGCGGCGGGTAGGCGAACCGCTTGGGCCGCCCGTCCTCCTCCTGGAGCGCGGACACCTCGCCGGACACCGCGGCCGGCAGCCCGCCGGGCTCCGCGCCGATCACCTCGGCGCCCTCCTGGCTCTCCTCCTCGACCCACTCCCCCGTGCGCACCTTCTCGGCCAGGTAGCGCCGGAAGCGGCGGCTGATCACCTCGTGCATGGACCGGACGTCGTCCTGGCCCTCGAAGCTCTTGATCTGGAAGCGCCGGTACTCGCTCTTGCGGGCCAGACCGTCCTCGAAGACCACCATGGACGCGACGACGTCGTCGCCCTGGAGGTGCGAGATGTCGAAGCACTCGATGCGCAGCGGCGCGCTGTCCAGGTCCAGGGCCGCGGCGATCTCCTCCAGGGCCCGCGAGCGGGTCGTCAGGTCGGAGGCGCGCTTGGTCTTGTGCAGCGCGAGGGCCTGCTGGGCGTTGCGCGCGACCGTCACCATCAGGGCCTTCTTGTCGCCGCGCTGCGGGATGCGCAGCGAGACGTTCGAGCCGCGCCGACTCGCGAGCCAGCCGCTCACCGCCTCCGCGTCCTCGGGGAGCGCCGGGACCAGGACCTCCTTCGGTACGGAGTCGCCGGTCTCCTCGCCGTACAGCTGCTGGAGCGCGTGCTCGACCAGGCCCGCGGTGTCGACGGCCTCCACCTTGTCGGTGACCCAGCCGCGCTGGCCGCGGACCCGGCCACCGCGCACGTGGAAGATCTGGACGGCCGCCTCCAGCTCGTCCTCGGCGACCGCGATGAGGTCGGCGTCGGTGGCGTCGTTGAAGACGATCGCGTTCTTCTCCAGGGCCTTCCTGAGCGCCTCTACGTCGTCGCGGAGGCGGGCAGCCCGCTCGTACTCCATGTCCTCGGCCGCGGCCATCATCTGCTGCTCGATGCGGCGCAGGTACGTCCCCGTACGGCCGGCCATGAAGTCGCAGAAGTCCTCGGCCAGTTCGCGGTGTTCGTCGGGGGTGACGCGGCCGACGCAGGGGGCCGCGCACTTGCCGATGTAGCCGAGCAGACAGGGCCGGCCGATCTGGGCCGAGCGCTTGAACACGCCCGCCGAGCAGGTGCGTACGGGGAAGACGCGGAGCATCAGGTCGACGGTCTCGCGGATCGCCCACGCGTGCCCGTACGGACCGAAGTAGCGCACGCCCTTCTTCTTGGCGCCGCGCATGACCTGGACCCGCGGGAACTCCTCGTTCATCGTCACCGCGAGGTACGGATAGCTCTTGTCGTCGCGGTACTTGACGTTGAAGCGGGGGTCGAACTCCTTGATCCAGGAGTATTCGAGCTGCAGCGCCTCCACTTCGGTGGCGACGACGGTCCACTCCACGGAGGCGGCCGTGGTGACCATCGTGGCCGTGCGCGGGTGCAGACTCGTCAACGGCTGGAAGTAGTTGGCGAGGCGCTGGCGCAGGGACTTCGCCTTCCCGACGTAGATCACCCGGCGGTGTTCGTCGCGGAATTTGTAGACCCCCGGCGAGTCGGGGATCTGTCCCGGCTTGGGGCGGTAGCTGGAGGGGTCTGCCATGCCCACCACCCTACTGGCGGGGGCTGACAACCCGGCGTCCCCGGGGCGTCCCCCCGCCGAACGCCGGGGCTCGCCCCGACCCTGTGCGAGCCGGCACCAGTCCCGGCAGGGGCGTGGGGCTGCGGCACGGTGCGACTTCGCCGCGATGGGGGTCCCCCTGTTCGAGCGAAGCCGAGAACTTGGGGGAGCGAGAAGCGACCACGGTCCGCGGGCGACCGGCGGCCGGTGCGGGGGCGCGCCATCGGCCCCCGCACCGGCCTCAAGGGTGCTACGCCCGCCCGCCGAGGCGGCGGCGCCTGCGCAGCGCCGCCGTGCCGAGCAGCCCGAGCGCGAGCGCCGCGCCCGCCCCGGCCACGGCGGACACCGCGGTCGAGGAGGTGGTGTCGCCCTCGGCGACGGCCGCGGCCTGAGCGGCCTGGGCCCTGGTCTCCTCGGCCGTCTCCGCGTAGCCGCCCGCCTTGCCCGACCTGTCGTAGGCCGAGCCCGGCAGCTTGTCGCCGTATGCCTTGGCGACGCGCTTCTGGTAGGCCGCGAGCGTGGTGCCGTTCGCGCCGATCGCCTTGACGGCGTCCTCGTCGAGCGGCAGCACCTTGTCGCCCTTCTCGACGTACCAGGCGTTGATCTGCGGCTCCTGGAACACGGTGCCGCCGGGGAGTTTCGCGGCCCCGGCCGCGGCGTAACGGGACTCGTCGTCGCCGGTGGCTATGTTGACCACCGTCCAGGCGGAGCCCTGCTGAACCGTCCACAGCGATGCCTTCTGGCCGTCCGAGGAGACGGCCGTGGAGGCCAGGTATTCCAGCTGTGCGACGGGGGCGCCCGCCTTCCCCGCCACGAACTGCGGGGAGAGCGCGTAGACGGGCACGGCGTCGCCCTCGATGTGCGGGGCGGCGGCCTTCAGCGCCACCTTGCCGTCCCGCGCGAAGAAGCGGGAGAGCGTGTCGAGGGTGGCGGGGGCGGACGCGGCCCGGTGGGCCGCGGCCTTCGACTCGGCGGAGGCGAGCGGCGCCTGGTCGGCGAAGGCGTGCGGGGCCGCGAGGCCGATGAGGGCCGCGGCCAGTGCGGCGGGTGCGAGGCGGGTCAACTTCATCGTCGTCACGCCCCGATCCGGTACAGCGAGTGGGTCCAGGAGAAGGAGTTGTTGTTGACGTACCAGGCGTGCGACGCCCAGTTGTAGCGGGTGCTGGAGGGCCAGGGATCGCCCCAGTACACCCAGCTGCTCGCGTCGTCGTAGCCGTACACGACGTGCATGTGACCGCCGCCGCTGGACCACTGGATGCGGGTCTCGATCGGGCGGTTGTTGTTGATCTCGGTCTGTACGGTCGAGTAACGCAGCCAACCGGTCACGTACGAGCCCGAGTTGATGCCCGCCCAGTCCAGGGCGTTCTGCACATTGCCCAGGTCCGCCTGCCAGTTGGGGCAGTCGTAGCCCTGCGCCCGGCCGAAGGCCGCGTTGCAGAACTGGTTCTGGGTGTAGTTGCGGCCGAACCAGGTGGCGATGGTGTTGCCGCTCCCGGCCCAGCACCAGTTGTCCTTCTGCTGGGCCTGCATCGTGATGTTGAGCTTCTTGGAGCTCGCCGCGGCGGCTGCGGCGGGCACCGGCTTGTCACTGTGCGGGGCGGCGGTGGCCGTTGCCGTGGGGGCGGCAAACAGAGCCGCCACCACGAGGGTGAGGGCGGACAGCCGTCTCTTCTTGCTGCGCATCGCGTTCCTCCCATGGCGGGGTGGGGGGTTGGGGATGGTGGAGGATCGCGTCCGGACGCTTGCGGTTGAGCATCGGACGTTGTCGAGAACAGGTCAACGCGCTTCAATGCGGGGTGGGACGCGGGTGTGAACGACGTGGCCGGAATGTGAACAACTCCCCTGCCGCCACCAGGTTTTCCCCGACCTGACGCCGCCTCGCGCCCACCCCCCACCGTGAACGTTCACTGAGGAGTCCCCCATGCTCCACACCGAGGCCGATCTGGCGCAGGTGCTGCACACCGGCCCGTTCCACCTGGCGCTGCGCGCCGCCCTGTCCGTCCGGGGCCTGCCGCTCCAGCGGGTCCAGCACCATCTCGCCGGGCGCGGCATCAAGGTCGGCGTGACCAGCCTGAGCTACTGGCAGCAGGGGGCGCGCAGGCCCCAGCGGCCCGAGTCGCTGCGCGCCGTGCGCGGCCTGGAAGAGGTGCTCGGCCTGCCCGCCAACTCCCTGCTGCGCCTCCTCGACGACACTTCGGCGGCCGACGTCGAGCGGCCCGCCGGGCGCTCCTACCGCTCACTCGTCGAGGCGTCGGGGGTGGTGGAGCAGCTCATCGGCGAGCTGGAGTCCCCGGTGGACGGCGGCCTGCACACCGTCGGCCACCACGAGCGGATCCGTATCGGCGCGGACCGGGAACTGCGCGGCCGCGACTCACAGCACGTCGTACGGGCCCACCGCGACGGCATCGACCGCTATCTGGCCATCCACCGCGGGGACGCCGGCTGCGATCCGGCCCGGGTCGAGGTGCGCGCGGGCGAGAACTGCCGCACCGGCCGCGTCCGCTGGGACACCGCCAGCGGGGTCCTGGTCGCCGAGCTGCTCTTCGACACCCGGCTGCGGGCCGGCGAGACGTATCTGTTCGGATACGGCTTCGAGGACGGTACGGGCGGTCCGAGCCGGGAGTACGTGCGGGGCTTCGCCTTCGCGGGGGGCCAGTACGTCCTTCAGGTGCGGTTCGACGAGCGGGCCCTGCCGGCCCGCTGCCGCCGCTTCGCCCAGACCTCCACGGGCGCCACCCGCTCCGGCCGCAGCGATCTCACCCTCAGCGGGCGGCACCGCTCGGTGCACCTGGTGGAGCAGGGGGTGCGGCCGGGGATCCTGGGGATCGACTGGGACTGGGAGTGAGGTCTTGGGAGGTCGGGCCGGGGGTCAGGCGTCGGGGCCGGCCACCAGCTGGCCGTCCTTGACCTTCACCGGCACCTTGGGCAGCGGCACGGTGGCCGGGCCCTGGACCGGCTTGCCGGTCATCACGTTGAAGCGGCTGCCGTGGCAGGGACAGTTCGCGTGGCCGTCCTCGATCTTCTCCAGGAGGCAGCCGGCGTGCGTGCACTGGGCGCTGAACGCCTGGTACTCGCCCTTCGCCGGGCAGGACACCATGACCCGCTGCTCGCGGTAGAGCTTGGCGCCGCCGACCGGGACCGCGTCGGGCGAGCCGAGCGGCTCGGGCGCGGTCGGGGTCGGCGTCTCGGCGTGGCCGAGCTTGGAGTCGGTGGAGCAGGCGGCCACGCCGACCCCCGCGGCCCCGGCGAGGGCGGCGCCTTTCAGCACGGTGCGACGGGCGGCGGGCTGGCCGGTCATGGGTACTCCACTGATCACTGGTCTCGGTCGGTCGCCTGCGCGGCCGACGCGGTCGTCGCGCGCAACCGACCCGGGTTGCGTATCGACGATACCGGCGCAGATCGCCCGCCCTTCGCCGGGGCTGCCGGAGCGGGCGTGGGATGGGTTACGTTCTGGGCCGTGATCGTCGTCGCCGGAGAGTCCCTCATCGACCTGGTGCCGCAGCGCCCCGAGGATCCGCTGGGGCCGCTGGCTCCACGCCCGGGTGGCGGCCCGTACAACACCGCGGTCGCCCTGGGCCGGCTCGGCGCGGGGGCCGCCTTCTGCTCCCGGGTCTCCACGGACGGCTTCGGCGAGGCCCTCCTGGGCGGGCTGCACTCGGCCGGGGTGGACACGTCCCTGGTGCAGCGCGGCCCGGAGCCGACGACGCTGGCGGTGGCGAGCCTCGCGCCGGACGGCTCCGCGCGCTACAGCTTCTACGCGGACGGCACCGCTGACCGCCTCTTCGAGCTGCCTCCACAACTCCCTTCCCCTGCAAGCGCGTTGGCACTGGGCACCTGCTCCCTGGTACTCGAACCGGGCGCGACGGCGTACGAGGCGCTGCTCCGGAGGGAGTCGGCCAGAGGCGTCCTCACTCTCCTGGACCCGAACATCCGCCCCGGTCTGATCCCGGACCCGGACGCCTACCGAACCCGCTTCAGTAGCTGGCTGCCGTACGTGTCCCTCCTGAAACTCTCGGAGGAGGACGCGGAGTGGCTGGGCGGCGCGGTGGAGGAATGGCTGGCGGCCGGCCCGGAGGCGGTGGTGGTGACGCGGGGCGCGGCGGGCCTGACGGCGTACACGGCGGAGGGAGCCGAGCACACGGTCCCCGCCGAGCGGGTGAGGGTGGCGGACACGATCGGCGCGGGCGACACGGTGAACGCCGCGCTGCTGCACCGCCTCCCGGACCTGAACGCCCTGGCCTCGGCGAACTGGCCGGAGATCCTGCGCTACGCGGCAAGGGCGGCGGCGTTGACCTGCGAGAGGGAGGGAGCGCAGCCGCCCACGGCGGAGGAGGTGGGGAGGGTCTGAGGGGGCCGCCGGGGGGGGCGACCTCCAACGCCCTTCCGGGACGCACGGGGCAAGCCGTTCCCCGACTGCAAACCCGGCTCGCTTGAGGAGCGGGTCCCGGGACGGGGTACGGGAGGGGAGCCCGCGAAGCGGGTGCGGGGGCGTCCCGCCAGGGTCGCGAGGGCGAAGCCCCAGCCAGGGTCCGAGGGCGGAGCCCTTCGTGCAGGACCGAGGTGAGGGGAGCCCTGCCGGAGTCCGGAGGCGGAGCCCTTCGTGCGGTCGACGGGGTGCCTCTGCTGGGGTGCGGGGAGCTCCCCCGCCGGAGTCGAAGGGCGGAGCCCTTCGTGGGGGTCTAGAGGGCGGAGCCCTCAGGGGGGTCTGGGGCGGAGCCCCAGGGCTCAGCCTTCTCAACCCGCCTGCACGCGCGGGCGGGCGGGCAACTCCTTGAGGAGCCGGGGCGCCCTCTCAACCCCGTCACGCGCAGGCGGGAGGGCAAGCTCCCCCAGGTCTGGGGCGGAACCCCAGGGAACCGAATCCTCCCTCGCCCCTTCCCAACCCCCGGAGGGTCTCGGGAAGGGGCGGGGAGGGGGACTCACGCCTTGCGAGCCCGGGTCGCCTTCTTCGCCGGCGCCGCCTTCTTGGCCGCGGAGGCCGTCCGAGCAGAGGCCGTCTTCTTGGCAGGCGCGGCCTTCGCCGCAGAAACCGCCTTCTTCGCCGCCGCCTTCTTCACCGGCTTCCGTACCGGAACAGACGCGTCGCTGATCCGGTCCGCCCCCAGAATGTCCCGCAGGAACTTGCCCGTGTGGCTGGCCGGCACCGAGGCGACCTGCTCGGGCGTGCCCTCGGCGATGACCAGGCCACCCCCGTTGCCGCCCTCGGGACCCATGTCGACGACCCAGTCCGCCGTCTTGATGACGTCCAGGTTGTGCTCGATGACGATCACCGAGTTCCCCTTGTCGACAAGCCCGGAAAGGACCTTGATCAGCTTCGAGATGTCCTCGAAGTGCAGCCCGGTGGTGGGCTCGTCGAGCACGTACACCGTCCGCCCCGTGGACCGCTTCTGCAGCTCGGAGGCGAGCTTCACACGCTGGGCCTCGCCACCCGACAGGGTCGGCGCGGACTGCCCGAGCCGGACGTACCCGAGCCCGACCTCGTTCAGCGTCCGCAGGTGACGGGCGATCGTCGGGACGGCCTCGAAGAACTCCAGGCCCTCCTCGATCGGCATGTCGAGCACCTCGGCGATGGACTTGCCCTTGTAGTGGACCTCCAGCGTCTCCCGGTTGTAGCGCGCCCCGTGGCAGACCTCGCACGGGACGTACACGTCCGGCAGGAAGTTCATCTCGATCTTGATGGTGCCGTCGCCGGAGCAGTTCTCGCAGCGGCCGCCCTTGACGTTGAAGGAGAACCGGCCGGGGAGGTAACCCCGGACCTTCGCCTCCATGGTCTCCGCGAACAGCTTGCGGACGTGGTCGAAGACGCCCGTGTACGTCGCCGGGTTGGAGCGCGGGGTGCGGCCGATGGGCGACTGGTCGACGTGCACGACCTTGTCGACGAGGTCGTCGCCGTCGACCCGGGTGTGCCGGCCGGGCACGCTGCGCGCCCCGTTCAGCTCGCGGGCCAGGTGCGTGTACAGGATGTCGTTGACCAGCGTCGACTTGCCCGAGCCGGAGACTCCGGTGACGGCGGTCAGCACGCCGAGCGGGAACGAGACGTCGATGTCCTGGAGGTTGTTCTCCTTGGCGCCGTGCACGGTGAGCCGGCGCGTGGGGTCCATGGGCCGCCGGATGTCGGGCAGCGGGATCGACTTCTTGCCTGCCAGGTACTGGCCGGTCATCGACTCCTTGTTGCTGAGCAGCTGCTTCAACGGGCCGCTGTGGACGACCTTTCCGCCGTGCTCACCGGCGCCCGGGCCGATGTCGACGACCCAGTCGGCCACCTTGATGGTGTCCTCGTCGTGCTCGACGACGATCAGGGTGTTGCCCATGTCGCGCAGGCGGACCAGCGTCTCGATCAGGCGGTGGTTGTCGCGCTGGTGCAGGCCGATCGACGGCTCGTCCAGGACGTAGAGCACGCCGACCAGGCCGGAGCCGATCTGGGTGGCGAGCCGGATGCGCTGGGCCTCGCCGCCGGAGAGGGTGCCGGCCGCGCGGTTGAGCGAAAGGTAGTCGAGGCCGACGTCGACCAGGAACTTCAGCCGCTCGTTGACCTCCTTCAGGACCCGCTCGGCGATCTTCTTGTCGCGGCTGTTGAGCTTGAGCTCGGCCAGGAAGTCCGCGCAGTCGCTGATCGACATCGCGGAGACCTCGGCGATGGACCGCTCCATCACGGTGACCGCGAGGACCAGGGGCTTGAGGCGCGTGCCCTCGCACGTGGGGCAGGGCACCTCGCGCATGTAGCCCTCGAAGCGCTCACGGGCGCCGTCGCTCTCCGCCTCGGAGTGGCGCCGCTTGACGAACGGCACCGCGCCCTCGAAGGAGGTGGTGTACGCCCGCTCGCGCCCGTACCGGTTGCGGTAGCGGACCTCGATCTGCGTCTTGTGGCCGTGGAGGAGCGCCTTCTTGGCGCGCTGCGGAAGCCCGGCCCACGGGATGTCGGTGCGGAAGCCCAGCTCCTCGGCGAGCGCGCCGACCAGGCGGGCGAAGTAGTCCTTGGTGTGGCCGAGCGACCACGGCGAGACAGCGCCCTCGTCGAGGGACTTGTCCTCGTCCGGGATGATCAGCTCGGGGTCGACCTCCATGCGGGTGCCGATGCCGGTGCAGTCGGGGCAGGCGCCGAACGGCGAGTTGAAGGAGAAGGAGCGCGGCTCCAGCTCCTCGAAGGAGAGGTCGTCGTACGGGCAGTACAGGTGCTCCGAGTACATCCGCTCGCGCTCGGGGTCGTCGGCCGCCAGGTCGACGAAGTCGAGCACGACCATGCCGCCGGACAGGCCCAGCGCGGTCTCCACCGAGTCGGTGAGGCGGCGCTTGGCGCCGTCCTTCACCGTGAGGCGGTCGATGACCACCTCGATGGTGTG
This sequence comes from Streptomyces mauvecolor, assembly GCF_039532965.1. Lineage (NCBI taxonomy): Bacteria > Bacillati > Actinomycetota > Actinomycetes > Kitasatosporales > Streptomycetaceae > Streptomyces > Streptomyces mauvecolor. The sequence continues at coordinate 158,186 of NZ_BAAASQ010000007.1, forward strand.
CTTCTCCTGCTTCTTCAGCTTGGGCGGCTCGGCGAGCTGGATGGTCTCGCCGTCGACCCGGGCCCTGCTGTAGCCCTTGGTCTGGAGGTCGGCGAAGAGGTCGACGAACTCGCCCTTGCGCTCGCGCACCAGCGGCGAGAGCACCTGGAAGCGGCTGCCCTCGGGCAGTTCGAGCACCTTGTCGACGATGGCCTGCGGCGACTGGCGCGAGATCGGGCGGGCGCACTCGGGGCAGTGCGGCTTGCCGATGCGGGCGAAGAGCAGACGCAGGTAGTCGTAGACCTCGGTGATGGTGCCGACCGTCGAGCGCGGGTTGCGCGAGGTCGACTTCTGGTCGATGGAGACGGCGGGCGAGAGACCTTCGATGAAGTCGACGTCCGGCTTGTCCATCTGGCCGAGGAACTGGCGGGCGTACGAGGAGAGCGACTCGACGTAGCGGCGCTGCCCCTCGGCGAAGATCGTGTCGAACGCGAGGGAGGACTTGCCCGACCCCGAGAGCCCGGTGAAGACGATGAGGGAGTCGCGCGGCAGGTCGAGCGAGACGTTCTTCAGGTTGTGCTCGCGCGCGCCACGGACGATGAGACGGTCGGCCACGCCGGTCCGCACCTTTCTAGAGAGAGCGAGGGAGCTCCAGGAGCCCCCGTCCCAGGGTATGGGGGGACGCCTCGGTGATGTTGTTGATTCTTGGATGAATCCGGACACGTTCCGAAACGGATCCGAGAAGGGAACCGACTACGAGCGTATAGCACGCGCATTCGATTTACGGACTCGTCCGGCCACCTTCACCCGGACGAGTGGCGGGGCTATCGTCGGCGCCATGATTGATCACGCACGCGACCTGGCCTCTGTACGCGAGGCCACCGAACGACTGCTCACCGCAGCCGCCGCACTGGACAACGCCTCCGTCGCCGAGCCGTCACGGCTGCCCGGCTGGAGCCGCGGCCATGTGCTGGCCCATATCGCACGGAACGCGGACGCGCTCGTCAACGTGCTGGCCGGGCGGCCCATGTATCCGAGCGCCGAGGCCCGGGACGCGGACATCGACCGCGACGCGCCCCGCCCGCTGGACGCCCAGCTCGCGGACGTGCGCGAGAGCGCGGCCGGCTTCCAGGCCCAGGGCGAGCTGCCCGCCGACTGGTCGCGCACGGTCGAGCTGCGCAACGGCGTCACCGACGCCGCCGCCCGCGTGCCCTTCCGCCGCCTCGTCGAGGTCGAGCTGCACCACGTGGACCTCGGGATCGGCTATGAGCTGGAAGACCTGCCCGAGGACTTCGTCCGGCGCGAGACCGACTTCCTCACCGAGCGGTTCGCCGGGCACCAGGACCTTCCGCCGGTCGCCCTGACCGACGACAGCGGCCGGAGCTGGACCACCGGAGGCGGCGCCGAGGGCAGCCCCGTCCAGGTGAGCGGAACCGCCGCGGACCTCGTCGGCTGGCTCGCCGGACGGCGTGACGGCGCCGCCCTGAAGGTGACCGGCGGCGCGCTGCCCGCCCTGCCCCCACTGTGACCCCGGCGATAGGCTGAGCCCATGACGTACAGCGGAGCGGTGAAGGCCGGCGGTCCGGCCGATGTGCACGAGCTGACGGACCTGATGATCTCCAAGGTCGAGGTCGGGTCGATGAGCAACAACGCGTACCTGCTGCGCTGCCGGACCACCGGCGAGCAGCTGCTCATCGACGCGGCGGCCGACCCTTCGACGCTGCTCACGCTGATCGGTGACGACGGCATCGCGTCCGTCGTCACCACCCACCGGCACGGCGACCACTGGCAGGCACTCGCCGAGGTCGTCGCCGCGACGGGCGCGCGCACCTATGCGGGCCGCTACGACGCCGAGGGCATCCCGGTCCCGACCGACGTCCCCGTCGAGGACGGCGACACGATCAAGGTCGGCCGCGTCGAGCTCACCGCGCGCCACCTTGTCGGGCACACGCCGGGCTCGATCGCCCTGGTCTACGACGACCCGCACGGCCACCCCCATGTGTTCACCGGCGACTGCCTGTTCCCGGGCGGTGTGGGCAACACCTGGAAGGACCCCGAGGCCTTCGCCAGCCTCATCCGCGATGTCGAGACCAAGCTCTTCGACACGCTGCCGGACGAGACCTGGGTCTATCCCGGCCACGGCAACGACACCACCCTGGGTGACGAGCGCCCGCACCTGCCGGAGTGGCACGCACGCGGCTGGTAGCCGCCGCCCGGCGGCGCCTTCCGCCGCCGGGCCCGCCGGGGGAACCGGTCCGTTCGCCGCGCCGTAGAAGTCCATGCCTCGATCGTGGCACCCGCCACTGACAATCGACGGGGCACACGTGCGCCCGCCCGCCGTCCCGCACGCTTCCGCGCGCCCCCGTAACGCATGATCACTGCGGGTAGTTGGCGTGACATGCGCACCACCACTCCCCCCACACCGCCTTCGATGATCCGCCTCGCGGCCGCCTCGCTCGCGGGCACCGCCATCGAGTTCTACGACTTCTTCGTGTACGGGACTGCGGCCGCCCTGGTCCTCGGCCCGCTGTTCTTCCCGACGTTCTCCGCGCTCGCGGGAACCCTGGCGGCCTTCGGCACCTTTGGCATCGGCTTCCTGGCCCGCCCCCTGGGCTCCGCCCTGTTCGGGCACATCGGCGACCGCCACGGACGCCGCCCCGTCATGTTCGCCTCGCTCACGCTGACCGGGCTCGCGACGGTCGCGGTCGGCTGTGTGCCCTCGTACGCCTCGATCGGCATCGCGGCACCCTCGCTGCTCCTGGTGCTGCGCTTCCTCCAAGGGCTCGGGCTCGGCGGCGAATGGGGCAGCGCGGTGCTGCTCACGGCCGAGCACGCGCCCGCCCACCGGCGCGTGCTGTGGACGAGCATTCCGCAGATCGGGCCCTCCCTCGGCTTCCTGCTGGCCAACGGGGTCGTCCTCGCCCTGTCCGCCGGGCTGAGCGACGCCCAGTTCCACGCCTGGGGCTGGCGGGTGCCGTTCTGGGGCGCCGGGCTGCTCGCGCTCGGCGGGCTGCTGCTGCGCACCTCGCTGGCCGAGACGCCGCAGTTCCGCGAGATGGGCGAGCCGGTCAGGCTGCCGCTGCTCGAAGTGGCGCGCGGCCATGGGCGGTTGGTGCTCCTGACCGCGGGCGCCCTCTCGATCGGGTACGCCGTCTTCTACACGGTGTCGACCTGGTCGCTGGCGTACGCGACGGAACGGCTCGGGGTCGACCGCACGGTGATGCTCGTCTGCATCCTGGCGACGGTCGCGGTCATGGGTGCACTGACGCCGCTCGCGGCGTTGTTCGGCGACCGCTACGGGCGTCGGCCGATGTGCCTGGCGGGGTGCACGGCGACGGTGTTGTGGATGTTCCCGATGGTGGCGCTGCTCTCGACCGGCGAGCCGCTGTGGATGTTCGCCGGGTTCCTCGGCGCGATGCTGGCGTTCATCTCGATGTTCGCGGTGATCGCGGCGTACCTGCCGGAGCTGTACGAGCCGAGGGTGCGCTGCACGGGCGCCGCGGTCGGCTACAACCTGGGCGGGGTGCTCGGCGGCGCGCTGACCCCGATCGCGGCGACGGCGCTGGCCCGCGGCGACGGCCCGCCGTGGGGTGTCGCCGCGTATCTGACCGGCGTCGGACTGCTGAGTCTGGGCTGTTTCGCGCTGCTCCCCGAGACCCGGCCCGCGCCGGTGGCGCAGCCGGGTCCCGGGGAGCCGGAGGCGGCCCCGGCGTAGGGCCGCCTCCCTGCCGGTCAGGCGCCGATGCTGTCCTTCTGGGGCTCCTCGGCCGCCGTCTGCTTCCTGGCGGCGACGAGGCTGGTGATCGTGGTGATGACCAGCACGCCGCAGATCACGCCGAGCGAGACCGGGATGGAGATCTCGGGGACGTTCACCCCGTTCTCGTGCAGGGCGTGCAGCACCAGCTTCACGCCGATGAAGCCGAGGATCACCGAGAGGCCGTAGCTGAGGTGGACCAGCTTCTTGAGCAGCCCGCCGATCAGGAAGTACAGCTGGCGCAGGCCCATCAGCGCGAAGGCGTTGGCGGTGAACACGATGTACGGGTCCTGCGTGAGGCCGAAGATCGCGGGGATCGAGTCCATCGCGAAGAGGACGTCGGTGGTGCCGATGGCGAGCATGACGACCATGAGCGGCGTCAGGATCTTCTTGCCGTTCTTCTCCACGAACAGCTTGGTGCCGTGGTACCTGTCGGCGACGCCGAACTTCTTCTCGACGGACTTCAGGAGGCGGTTCTCCTCGAACTCCTCTTCCTCCTCGCCGGAGCGCGCCTCCTGGATGAGCTTCCAGGCGGTGTAGATCAGGAACGCGCCGAAGATGTAGAAGACCCAGGAGAAGTTGGCGATCACCGCGGCACCGGCCGCGATGAAGATCGCACGCAGCACGAGGGCGATCAACACGCCGAACAGCAGCACCCGTTGCTGGAGGTGCGAGGGCACCGAGAACTTCGCCATGATCAGGATGAAGACGAAGAGGTTGTCGACGGAGAGCGACTTCTCGGTGATGAAGCCCGCGAAGAACTCGCCGGACGCCTGGCTGTTGCCGAAGAACAGCAGGCCGACGCCGAAGAGCGCGGCCAGCACGATCCAGACCACGGTCCAGATGCCGGCTTCCCTGACCGACACGTCATGGGGCTTGCGCCCGATGAAGAAGTCGGCCGCGATCAGGGCACACAGACCAAGAATGGTCAGTACCCACAGGGTCATTGAAACGTCCACTGCGCCTCCGGCGTCGTACGGCTACTGATCAGCGTCGTCGCTGCCGGAGGTCTCTTCCACCCGGGCGCCTTCCCTCGCGCCGCGGGCCGGCGCCCCGGGACCCGTCCCATGGGTCCGTATTGACGGGAACGCCGCAGTCGGGAGTACTCCCCTCCGCTGGAGGCAGCCTACCCGAATAACCAAGAGAAGGTAAAGAGATTGGTAAAGATCAGCCAAATGGCCAGGTCGGAGGCGTTTGGTATAGCTCTTACGGCGGAGTCGCCCGCGCCGTCCCGGAACGGGCAGGGGTGTCAGCGGGGCCAGGCGGCGCGGGCCTCACCGACCTGGCCGAGGACCTGCTCCAGGATGCGGCTGCCGGGCGGCGCGAGCGGCGGCTCGTATGTCCAGGCGTGACCCACCCACGGGTCGGCCAGGTGGTCGTCGGGGACCGGGGTCAGCCGCAGCAGCGAGCGCCACAGGGGCTGGAGGACCGGCCCGTACTCGCTGGCCTCCTCACGGTCGGCGATCATCAGGAGGTGCACGCCGACCGAGGGCCCCTCGTCGGCGAGGTAACGCAGCTGGTTCAGGGCGCGGTCGTCGAAGCCGTGCGGGAAGTCGTTGACGATCAGGAGCTGCTCTGCCGTGTCCATGCCGGGCGGCAGCGCGTCGGCGCCCGCCCCTGCCCGTACCGCCATCTGTACGAGGTCCACGCGCTCGGTGAGCCGGGCCAGGACCTCGGCCACCCCGGCCGCACCCGCCGCCGGGGGTGCGGCGAGCACCCCGGCCCGCGTGAGCGGAGCGAGCCGGGACGCGGCCGAGCCCGCCGCGTCGATGACGTGGACGGCGAACTCATGGGCCGGGTACACCGCGAGCAGCCGGGCCGCGATCGCCACCGCGGTGTCCACCGCCAGGCCCTTGACCCGATCGGAGTCCATGAAGGCGGCCGCCTCGGAGCCGCCGCGGCCCGAGTCGATCCACAGGCCGCGCTCAAGCGGCAGCCGGACCAGCATCGGAATGCGCAGCTCCGGCTGCTCGGGCAGCTGCAGATCGCCGATCCGCAGGGCCATGGGGAGCTCCATCGGGACCCGGTAGGCGTGCCACACCGGGTTGTCCCAGCGGGCGTACGCGGGCGGCAGGGCGGGCTCGACGACCTCGGACTCGGCGGTCAGCTGACCGAGGTCGCGGTCGAGGGCCTCCCTGGCCCTGCCGACGAGCTCCTCCCGCTTGGCACGGGCCTGTTCGCGCGCCTGGTCCCCGGCCGATCCCATGCGGCCGCGCGGGTCGGACAGGGCGCGGTCGATCTCCTGCTCCATCCGCGAGTCCGCGAAGTCGACGGCGCTGCGGTAGGCGGCGACGGCGCGGGCCAGGTCCTCGAACATGCCCCACACCTGGTTGTAGAGCCGCTCGTCCATGGACCAGCCGCTGGCATCGCCCGCGACGGGCTGCGCGGGCTCGCCGGGGGCCGCGGGCGGCGCGACCGGGGCCGGTGGCGGGGGCGTGCTGGTCTGGCGCCGGGGATGCGCGTAGTTGATGGGACCGCCGTCGCCGACCGCCTGCTGGGGCGGGGTGACGGGCGGCTGGGCGTCGGCCGGTGCGGGCCCGCCGGACGCTCCGGGCCCCGCGGCGCGCACCCGGGCGTCGTCGCTCGTACGGGGCGGGGGCGCGGCCACCGAACGGGAGACGCCGAGCGCGATCGCGTCCTGGATGGCGGTGGCCAGCTGCCCCGCCTCCGGCAGGCCCTGGTCGGCCAGCATGTCGGCGAGGCCGCCCGCGTATCCCTGGCCGATGGCACGGATCTTCCAGGCGCCCTGGCGGCGGTAGAGCTCCAGGGCCACGACCGCTGACTCGGCGCCGAGCCCGGTGATGGTGTAGCTGGCGATCTCTGTGCCGTCAAGGCCCGTGACCGCGACGAAGGGCGCGGCCACCGCGGCGAACCGGCTGGGCCCCGGAGTCCCGAGCGGCAGCGCGAGGAGCACGTTGACCCGGTGCACGCTCTCGCCCAGGGCCTCCAGGTCCACGGCCAGGCGGTGGTCGGCGGCGGCCTGCCGGGAGACCTCCAGGCCGGGCAGGCTCGGCGCGCCGGGGTGGGCGACCTGCTCCGCCCCGCGCACCCGGCCCTGCTCGTCGCCGAGCGTGGCACCGGCCACGACCGGGGTGCCGGCCGACACCCGGATCTCCAGTCGGGTCTGGGGCAGGGGGTGGTTCTGCCCCCGTACCAGCTCGGCCGTCATCGCCTCTGTCCCCTCGTCGAGTTGATGGTGGTGCGTGTGCTGCGTATGCGGTTGCGGTGCAGCTCCCGGCGGCATCGTGCCTCCGGGAGCTGCGGCGTCAGTTTCTGCTCTGTACTGCGGTGTTCGGTACCGCGGCGCGGTCAGAGGTGCGGCAGGATCGCCGGCATCAGGTCCTGGAAGGTGCGGCCGTTGGCCGGGTTGCCGATGGCGGTCATCTGCCAGCCGGCGCCCGCGCGGTGCACCTTGGCCATGATCTGCGCGGTGTACTGGCCGCCGCCGTCCAGCGTGTAGCGGGCCAGCTCCTGGCCGTTGGTCTCGTCGACCAGGCGGCAGAACGCGTTCTGCACCTCCTGGAACGTCTGGCCGGTGAACGAGTTCACCGTGAAGACGATCTGGTCGATGTGGACCGGCACGCGCGAGAGGTCGACCAGGATCGACTCGTCGTCACCGCCCTGGCCCGCGCCGCCCACGAGGTTGTCGCCGGTGTGCCGGACCGAGCCGTCGTCGCTGGTGAGGTGGCGGAAGAACACCACGTCGACGGGCTGCTTGTCGGCGAAGAGCACCGCCGAAGCGTCCAGGTCGATCTCCTGCGTCCGCTTGCCGAACAGGCCCCGGCGCGGTGCCGCCTGCCAGCCGAGCCCCATCCGCACCGCGGTCAGGGTGCCGCCACCCTGCTTCTCCAGGCTGATGGCCTGACCCTTGGACAGATTGACCGTCACGCGCTGTCCCCTCTCCCCATGTGTCGTTCTTGACATGCTTTGCGTTGTTGTACGTTCTCGCGCCCGACCCTACGCAGTCCATCGGGCCCCGCGGCCACGCGGGGGCTTTTTGTGGCGGTGTTGCAACACACCGCCCCTGCACGGAATCCGCCCCCGCGGCCGGCCGGTCAGGCGAGGCCCGCCTCCTTCATCTGGCGGAGCTCCTTCTTCAGCTCGCCGACCTCGTCGCGCAGCCGGGCCGCCACCTCGAACTGCAGGTCCGCGGCGGCCGCCCGCATCCGGTCGGTCATCTCCTCGATGATTCCCGCCAGTTCGGCCGCGGGACGGTCGGTGAGCTCCTTCTTCGCTCCCTTGCCCGCCTTCGCCGCCTTGGTGCCGAGGGAGGGCACCGGCGCCTTGGCCGCCTTGCCGTCCTTGCCCTTGCGGTATCCGCTGCCGAGCAGTTCCTCGGTGTCGATCTCCTCGCGCGCGATGGTCGCGACGATGTCGTTGATCTTCTTCCGCAGCGGCTGCGGGTCGATCCCCTTCTCCTTGTTGTACGCGATCTGCTTCTCTCGGCGCCGGTTGGTCTCCTCGATGGCCTTCTCCATCGCCGGGGTGACGCGGTCGGCGTACATGTGGACCTGGCCGGACACGTTGCGGGCCGCACGGCCGATGGTCTGGATCAGGGAGGTGCCCGACCGCAGGAAGCCCTCCTTGTCGGCGTCGAGGATCGCCACCAGGGACACCTCGGGCAGGTCGAGGCCCTCACGCAGCAGGTTGATGCCGACCAGCACGTCGTACTCGCCGGCCCGCAGTTCCCGCAGCAGCTCGATACGGCGCAGCGTGTCGACATCGCTGTGCAAGTACCGCACCTGGATGCCCAGTTCGAGGAAGTAGTCGGTGAGGTCCTCGGCCATCTTCTTGGTCAGCGTGGTGACCAGGACCCGCTCGTCCTTCTCGGTGCGCTTGCGGATCTCGTGCACCAGGTCGTCGATCTGTCCCTCGGTGGGCTTGACCACGACCTCCGGGTCGACCAGGCCGGTCGGGCGGATGATCTGCTCCACGAAGCCGTCGCCGCGGGAGAGTTCGTACTTGCCGGGGGTGGCCGACAGGTACACCGTCTGGCCGATGCGGCCGAGGAACTCCTCCCACTTCAGCGGCCGGTTGTCCAGCGCGGAGGGCAGCCGGAAGCCGTGGTCGACGAGCGTCCTCTTGCGGGAGGCGTCGCCCTCGTACATCGCGCCGATCTGCGGCACGGTCACATGCGACTCGTCGAGGACCAGCAGGAAGTCCTCGGGGAAGTAGTCGATCAGGGTGTTGGGCGCGGTGCCGGGCTCACGGCCGTCGAAGTGCATCGAGTAGTTCTCCACACCCGAGCAGCTGCCGATCTGGCGGAGCATCTCCAGGTCGTACGTGGTGCGCATGCGCAGCCGCTGGGCCTCCAGGAGCTTGCCCTGCTTCTCCAGCTCGGCGAGGCGCTGCTCCAGCTCCTTCTCGATGCCGTTGACGGCCTTCTCCATGCGCTCCGGGCCCGCCACGTAGTGGCTGGCGGGGAAGACGTAGAGCGACTGGTCCTCGCTGATGATCTCGCCGGTGATCGGGTGGAGCGTGGAGAGCGCCTCGATCTCGTCCCCGAACATCTCAATGCGGACGGCCAGTTCCTCGTAGACCGGGAAGATCTCGATGGTGTCGCCGCGCACCCGGAAGGTGCCGCGGGCGAACGCCACGTCGTTGCGGGTGTACTGGATGTCGACGAAGCGGCGCAGCAGCTGGTCGCGGTCGATCTCGTCGCCGACCTTGAGCGGCACCATCCGGTCGACGTACTCCTGCGGGGTGCCCAGGCCGTAGATGCAGGACACCGACGCGACCACGATCACGTCACGGCGGGTGAGCAGCGAGTTGGTCGCCGAGTGGCGCAGCCGCTCGACCTCCTCGTTGATCGAGGAGTCCTTCTCGATGTAGGTGTCCGACTGCGGGACGTACGCCTCGGGCTGGTAGTAGTCGTAGTACGACACGAAGTACTCGACGGCGTTGTTGGGCAGCAGCTCGCGGAACTCGTTGGCCAGCTGGGCGGCCAGAGTCTTGTTCGGCGCCATGACGAGCGTGGGGCGCTGGAGCTTCTCGATCATCCAGGCAGTCGTCGCCGACTTTCCGGTGCCGGTGGCGCCGAGGAGGACGACATCCTTCTCACCTGCACGGATGCGCTTCTCCAGCTCGGCGATGGCCGCCGGCTGGTCACCGCTGGGCTGGTAGGGACTGACGACCTCGAAGGGCGCCACCGTACGTTCGATCTTGGAAACGGGCCGCATGCAACCACCGTACGACCCGCCACTGACAACCGGGGTCCGATCGCGCTCCGGTCACCAGTCGTGCGGGGAGGCGGAGCCCTCGCGCGACGGCTCGGACGCCGCCCAGCTGGTGCGTTCCGGGAAGGACGGGCGGTGCCGGGGCGCGGGGATCGCGCGCGTCGGACGCTTCTCCCAGTCCGGCTTGCCCATCACCACGAGCGGGTCGAACATCACGACCACCCCGGCGAGGACCAGGAAGGCGACGGGCCCGATCAGCATGGGCGCGAGCAGGGAGGCGGGCGACTCGCCTCCGGCCGCGGCGGTGGCGGCAGTGGCGGCGCCGCCGTGCAGCCGGACGCTGAGCGCGGCCATCCCCGTGTAGTGCATGCCGCTGACGGCGACGCCCATGACGAGGCTGGCACCCAGGCTGGCCAGGAAGCCGTGCACGGACACGGCGGCCCACAGCGCGGCCGTGGCGGCCACGACCGCGATCACCACGGAGACGCTGACGACGACGGTGTTGTACTCGAACTCGCCGTTCATCGTGATCCCGGCCATGCCCAGGTAGTGCATGGTGGCCACGCCGAGACCGGTGATGGTGCCCCCCGTGACCAGCGCCATGGGGGTGGCGCCCCGGTAGCCGACGATGAAGATGCCGATGCCCACCATCACGATCGCGACGGCGAGGCTGGCGAAGGTGATGCCCCGGTCGTAGCCGAGCGGCACCTCGTGGACCGTGAACCCCATCATCGCGATGAAGTGCATGGTCCAGATGCCCGAGCCTATGGAGGTGGCGCCGAGCGCCAGCCAGGCGGCCTTGAAGGAGCGCTCCGTCCGCACGGACCGGGCGGTGCAGCGCAGGCCCAGCGCTCCACCGAGGCAGGCCATGATGAACGCCGCCACCGGCGTCACAAGGCCATAGCTGAATCCGTCGACCGTCCCGTGCATACCCGTGTGCCCTTCACCCCGTACCGACTGAAGAGGCCCTACTCCTGATTGCGGCCCTGGTTCGGGGCGACATTAGGGCTCGCTGCGCGACAGGCAAACATTTTCCGGGCAATTTATCGACTCCGGGCAGTTGGGACGTTCCGTTGTGTGTGGATCCGCACCCTTTGGCACCCCCGTCTCGCGGCCCAGGCAGGCCGGTTTCGCGGGCGGGCGGCCGCGTTGTCAGTGGGCGGTCGTACGGTGGTCGGCATGGACAGCAATGCGCAGTTCGTCGAGTGGGCCGTCGTCGGGAGCGGCATCGGTCCGCTGCTCCTGGCCGCGACCGGGCAGGGTCTGGTGAACGTGGTGTTCCACGCCGATGAAGCAGTGCGCGAGAGGGCCGTGCGGGCGCTCGCCGCCCGGTTCGGCACCGAGCCGGCCCCGGCGGTGCCCGGCCGGGCGGGCCCCCTGGAGGAGCCCATACGCCAGATCGAGGCCTATTTCGAGGGCGGGCTGCGGGAGTTCACACTGCCTCTCGACTGGTCGCTGTCGTCCGGGTTCAACCGGCAGGTGCTGCGCGAGCTGGCGGCAGGCGTGCCGTACGGGACGGTGGTGGGCTACGGCGATCTGGCCGGCCGGGTCGGCCAGCCCGGGGCGGCCCAGGCGGTGGGCGCGGCCATGGGGTCGAACCCGCTGCCGGTGGTGGTGCCCTGCCATCGCGTGGTGGAGAGCGACGGCGGGCTCGGCGGGTTCGGCGGCGGCCTGGAGACCAAGCGGCAGTTGCTCGCGCTCGAAGGGGTGCTGCCCCAGCCGCTGTTCTGAGCTGCGCCATTCCGCTGCCTCACCTGTTTCGTACGCGGTTGCGGGCTGGCACACTGCGCCGGTGACTACGCTCTCCGACGCCTCCGGCACCGGCCGTGCGGTGCCCGATCCGGCGGCCCTGCCCGCGCTGCGGCGCCGCATCACGGCCGTGCTGATCGCGAGCCAGATATTGGGCGGCCTCGCCAACGCCACGGGGATCGCGCTGGCCGCGGTGCTTGCCGCCGAGGTCAGCGGCAGCCAGGCCCTGTCGGGGCTCGCCTCCGCGTCGATGGTGGTCGGTCCCGCGCTCCTCGCGATGCCGCTGGCCGCGCTGATGACCCGGCGCGGCCGCCGCCCCGGCCTGGTGCTCGCCTATCTCCTCGGGGTGGCCGGCGCCGCGGTCGTGGTCACGGGCGCCGTGCTCGCCAGCTTCCCGCTGCTGCTGTTCGGCATGGCCGTCTTCGGCGCCGGCTCCCTTGGCAACCTCCAGGCCCGGTACGCCGCCGCCGACCTCGCCGAGCCGGAACGGCGGGCCCGGGCCATCTCCACCGTGGTCTGGGCCACCACGATCGGCGCCGTACTCGGCCCGAACATAGCCGCGCCCGCCGGCCACAGCGTCACCCGCTTCGGGATACCTGCGGCCGCGGGGCCCTTCGTGTGGGCGGCCGGGGTGTTCCTGCTGTCCGCCGTGCTCGTCGGCGTGCTGCTGCGGCCGGACCCGCTGCTGACGGCCCGCGCCCTGGACGGCGGCGCGGCGCACTCCGCGGCGGCCCGCTCGCTGCGGGCCGGGGTCAGGGCGGTCAGGGAGTCCCCGCGGGCCCGTCTGGCGCTCGTCACCGTCGCCGTGTCGCACACCGCCATGGTGTCGATCATGTCGATGACGCCGGTCGCGCTCACCCGGCACGGCGCGGACATCGAGCTGATCGGCCTCGTCATCAGCATCCACATCGCCGGCATGTACGCGTTCTCCCCGGTGATGGGCTGGCTCGCCGACCGGCTCGGGCGGCTCTCCGTGATCGGCCTGGCGGCCGGGCTGCTGTGCTGCGCAGCCCTGCTGGCGGGCACGGCGGGCGCGAGCCACGGGCAGACCATGGCCGGGCTGTTCCTGCTGGGCCTCGGCTGGTCGGCGGGGCTCGTGTCCGGTTCGGCCCTCCTGACCGACTCGGTGCCGGGCCCGGCCCGCGCCGCCGTACAGGGCCTGTGCGACCTGACCATGAACGTGGCGGCGGGTCTCGGCGGCCTCACGGCGGGCCTGATCGTGGCCCGCGCGGGCTACGGCTGGCTGAACGCGGCGGGCGCCTCGCTGCTGCTGCCGATGGCGGGCCTCGCCCTGTTCACCTCCCGTCGGCACGGGGCGAAGGAACAGAGCCCGGCCGCGCCTACAAGCTGATGTGGTAGGCCTTGCGCAGCGTCTCGTGAACCGTCCACGTGGTGCGGTCGCCCTCGCGCAGCACGCAGGCGTCGCCGGGACCGATCTCCAGCGTGTCACCGCCCTCCACCTCGACGGTGGCGCGCCCGCTGACCACCACGAACAGCTCGTCGGCCTCGGTGTCGGTCACCACGCCCGGCGTGATCTGCCAGATGCCCCGGATCTGCTTCCCGTCCGCCGACTCCCACAGCACCTTCCCGGTCACCTCGGGCGCGCCGGACACGATCTGCTCCGGATCGAGCGGCTCCGGCTCCAACTCGGCGTCGGGGACTCGTACGGCGAAGGATGCCGGCGCGAGGGGGCTCGGGTCGGCGGAGGCGGAACCGGCAGGTGCGGCAGAGTCTTGGTCCATGGTGCTCATGGCCGGTCAATCTAGCCGCGCCCGACAGCGGCCGTGACCGACAGTCCGGCCAGGTCCGGGGGTCCTTCCGCGACAGTATGTCCAGCGCGCCCCTTACCTCGAACACCGTGGATCAAACCGGCCGCGCCGACGCCGAGTTGAGCCGTCGCGGCGCGCGGCCCCGGACCCGCGCGCCGCGTGGCCCGGACCGTCGGGGCTGAACGTTTACCCGGCCTTCGGGCGTGCCAGGGATGGGACATGCCCTTTGACGACGTACCTGATGAGACCAAGGTGTCGGAAGAAGTACGGACGGCTCTGGACGAGGGCCGTCCGGTCGTCGCTCTGGAGTCGACGATCATCTCGCACGGCCTCCCCCGGCCGCGCAATCTGCTGGTCGCCACCGAACTGGAGCAGTTGGTGCGGGCCAGGGGCGCCGTCCCCGCGACGATCGCCGTACTCGACGGGAAGCCCAGGGTGGGCCTCGACAAGGCGCAGTTGGAGCGGGTGGCCAACGAGGAGATGCGCAAGCTCGGGCACCGCGATCTGCCGATGGCGCTGGCCACCGGGTCGAGCGGGGCGACCACCGTGTCGGCCACCGCGTTCCTGGCCGCGCGGGCCGGCCTGCGCGTCTTCGCGACCGGCGGGCTCGGCGGCGTGCACCGCGAGTGGACCGAGACCCAGGACGAGTCGGCCGATCTGCGACTCCTCGCCACGACGCCGATCGCCGTGGTGTGCGCGGGGGTGAAGTCGATCCTCGATGTGCCGGCCACGCTCCAGCGCCTGGAGACGCTGGGGATCTCGGTGGTCGGCTACGGAACGGAGCACTTCCCCGGGTTCTACCTGTCCAGTTCCGGCGAGCCGGTCGACTGGACGGTGCGGACCCCGCAGGAGGCCGCGGACGTGCTGCGGGCCCATCGTGCGCTCGCGCTCGGCTCGGCGGTGATCGTCGCCAATCCGGTGCCGGAGGCCGAGCAGCTCGATCCCGGGCTGCACGACGAGGTGCTCGCCTCGGGCCTCGCCGCCTGCCGCGCCGCGGGCATCACGGGGCAGGCGGTCACGCCCTTCCTCCTCGGCCACCTGGTCCAGCACACGGACGGCGCGTCCCTGGAGGCCAACGTGGCGGCGGTCCGCGGGAACGTCCAGCTCGCGGCGGACATCGCGGCGGCGCTGTGAGCGGTGCCGGGGGCGGCCACTCGGGCGGCGGGCTCCTCGTCGTCGGGGACGTGGTCACCGATGTGGTCGCCCGCCACCGCGGCCCGCTCGCTCCCGCCACGGACACCACGGCCGACATCCGTACGGTGCCGGGCGGTGCGGGCGCCAACGCGGCCTGCTGGGCGGCCCATTCGGGCTGCCCGGATGTGCGGCTGCTCGCCCGGGTCGGCCTGGACTCGGCAGGCTGGCACGACCTCCGGCTGCGCCGCTCCGGCGTACGCCCTCTGCTGATCCCGGATGCCGACGCGCCCACCGCGACCGTGATCGCGCTGGTCGACACGGCGACGGCCGAGCGCACCTTCCTGACCGACAGCGGCGCCGTCCACCGCATGAACCCCGCCGACTGGTCACCCGACCTCCTCGACGGCATCGCGCACCTCCACCTCTCGGGCTATCTGCTGTTCGCCGACCAGAGCCGTCAACTGGCCCTGGCCGCACGGGAATCGGCACGTCGAGCCGGCGTCTCCGTCAGCCTGGACCCGGCGTCGACCGGCTTCATCGGGGACCTGGGCGTCGAACGATTCCTGGCGACGACCGAGGGGGTGGACGTGCTGCTTCCCAATGCGGACGAGGCGGCCTTCCTGACCGGACTGCCCGAACCGGCCGACGCGGCGGCCAAGTTGAGCCGGCAGTTCCCCCTGGTGGCGGTCACGCTGGGCGCGGCCGGCGCGCTGGTGGCCACGGGCGGGGAGGTCGTCGCGAGGGTGGCGGCGCCGGAGGTGGCGGCCCTGGATTCCACGGGCGCGGGCGACGCGTTCACCGGCGCCTTTCTCGCCGCCCGCCTGAGCGGCGCGTCCCCAGCGGAGGCCGCGGCGGCGGGGTGCCGGGCGGGGGCGCTGGCGGTGGGGGTGGTGGGAGGGCGGCCGGAGGCGGGGGCCGGGTAGCGATCGCGCGCGATGGGTGACGGACAACGGACAACGGACAGACGCCGGATATCAGATATCGGAGTCCGTCATCCGCCGGCCGTCGTCCCCCAAGCCGGGTGCCGGAAATCGTCCACCCGCACCACCACATCGGCCGCCTCGCCCGGTCCCACCTCGCTCTCATACCGCTCGAACGCGGGGAGCGTCCAGCGGGCGCCCTCTTCGGTCCGGCGGCGCAGGGCGGGCGCCGACAGACGCAGGTGCACAGTGAGGTCGAAGGGGAACCATCGGCCCAGCAGCATGGGACCGTACAGCACCAGCACGCCTGACTCCGGGAGGAGTCGGTAGGGGCTCCGGGTGGCCCGGTCGGTCGCCGGGTCCCACAGGTCGGGCAGCACGCGGCCGGTGCCGCCCGGCTCCAGCGGCCCGAACACCTCGCGCCACAGGGCGCCCGTGTCGAACCAGCCGTCGTAGTACGTGTCCGGGTCCTCGCGGCCGAATTCGTAGCGCAGCGACGCGGGCCGCAGGAAGCCCTCGGTGGAGACGGCGAGGACGGACCTGCCACGCAGCCGAAGCGTTTCCGCGATGCGCCGGCCCAGTTCTTCGGGGCGGGCCGCCGGGGCGCCGTCGATGCCGATGCGCAGCCAGGGACCGCCGTCGGCCGCCTTCAGGCCCATGGCCCGCTCGGCGAGGGCGTCGGTCAGCCGTTCCCAGGTGATCGCTTCGAATCGCACGCCCCCATCATGCGGGGTGCCGGAGTGTGTGGGTTCCGGCAAAAGGAGCGGGCCCGGAGGCCCTACCTGCCTCCGGCGCACCGAAGTACGGAAGTCCGTCAGCTGCTTTTCGGGAAGGAACCCCTTCCAATCCCCCCTGTTCCACCGGCTGTTGAGAGGGGAATCAGAGAAGGGGGAGGGACGCACCCAGGGACTTGGGGCCATGGCAAGGAGGGCCGCCGCATTCTCGTCATACAACCCCGGCGCCACCATCGCTGCGCCGACTGCGACCGCGCCCCGCTCCGGCACATCGTCCTGGAGTCCGGCGCCCCGCTCTGTCTGGACTGCGCGGATATGGGGCATCTGGTCTTCCTGCCGCGCGGCGACACCGCGCTCACCCGTCGCGCCCGCGCGGGCAGTTCGCTCTCCGCCGTCGTGGTCCGCTTCAACCGGCGCCGTCGCCGCTACGAGCGCCAGGGTGTCTTCGTCGAGGAGCCCGCCCTCGCCGCGGCGGAGGCAGCGTGCCTGGCCGACGCGGAGGCCCGGGCCCGGCGGCGGGCCCGGGACGCCCGGCGCCGGGCCGCCGAGGACGTGCGGTTCACAGCGGCGCTGACCGCCGAGATCCTGCGCCTGTTTCCGCACTGCCCTGCCGAGCGGGCCCGCGACATCGCCGAGCACACCTCGGTGCGCGGCAGCGGGCGGGTGGGCCGCTCCGCGGCGGGCCGGGCACTGGACGAGTTCGCGGTGACGGCCGCCGTGCGCGCCTCCGTCCGCCATCTGGACACCGAGTACGACGCGCTGCTCATGGCGCGGGTGCCGCACCACCGGGCGCGGGCCCGGGTCGCCGCCGCGATCGACGCCGTCCTGGCCTCATGGGCGGCGGACGGGTCGGACGAGGTAGCCTCCAGGGTCGCGGAAGACCAGCCTCCTCTTACGTAAGAATTCCATTCACTCACAGTTCTTTCGCATAGAACGATTCCCCTGCGGTGCTCCGGCAGGGCAGGATGGCTGCGCTCGACCCAAGCCGTCCATCCCCCGCCACTCCGGGCGGGCCCATGCACAAGGCGAGGTAGCAGCCGATGCCGAAGCCGGCCACCGTGGAATCCACCACACCCGAGCCACTCGCCCCGTCGCTCGACGAGGCCCCGCTGCGCCCGTTCCACCTGCGGGTGACGGCGACGACGTTCGGGGCGAACTTCTCCGACGGCTACGCGCTCGGCATGATCGGCGCCGTCCTCGCCACCCTCACCGACGCCCGGCACCTCTCGGGCGTCTGGCAGGGCCTGCTCGGCGCATCGGCGCTGATCGGCCTCTTCTTCGGCAGCATCGTGCTCGGCCGGGTCGGCGACATCATCGGCCGCCAGAAGCTGTACATCTACAACTTCGTCCTGATCACCATCGCCTCCGCGCTCCAGCTCTGGGCCAGGGATCCGGCGCTGCTCTTCACCCTGCGCCTGCTGATCGGCTTCGGGCTCGGCGCGGACTACGCGGTGGGCCCGACGATGCTGTCGGAGTTCGCACCCCGCAGGCTCCGGGGCGTACTCCTCGGCTCCCTCACCGTGATGTGGACCGTCGGCTACGTCCTCGCGGGCATCCTCGGCACCTACCTCGGCAAGTCGCAGGACGCCGCCTACCTGCTGCTCGCGTCCGGCGCGGTGCCCGCCCTCCTGGTGCTGCTGCTCCGCATCGGCACGCCCGAGTCGCCGAGCTGGCTGATCAGCCAGGGCCGAGTGGCCGAGGCGCGGGACATCGCCAGGAAGTACCTGAAGGCCGAGCTGGGCCCGGCCGAGGCCGCCCCGGCCGCGCGGGGCACGAGCACAAGCGCCGCCTACCGGGAACTCTTCTCTCCCGGCCAGGCCAGGCGCACCTGGTTCGGCACGGTCTTCTACAGCGCGCAGGTGCTGCCGTACTTCGCGATCTACACCTTCATGCCGACCATCCTGGCCGCGCTGCACGTCCCCGACCCCGACCTGCAGAACCTGCTGCTCAACCTCTTCCTGCTCGGCGGCGGCATCATAGGTCTCTGGTTCCTCCAGAAGACCGGCCGCCGCCCCTTGACGATCGTCACGTTCGGCATCATGACGGCGGCGCTGGCCCTGATGGGTGCCTTCGCCCATGCGTCGACGATCGCCCTCATGGTGCCGTTCCTCGTCTACACCTTTGTGATGGCCGGCGCTTCAAACCTCACCCAGGTGTATCCCGCCGAGCTCTATCCGACGCATCTGCGCGCCACCGGCGTCGGCTTCCTCAACGGCACGAGCCGTATCGCCTCGGCCGTCGGCACGTTCATCCTGCCGGTGAGCCTGGAGCACCTCGGTCTGAGCGGCTCGATGTACTGGCTGGCGGCCGTCCTCCTCGTCGGCATGCTGGTGTCGCTGGCGTGGGCCCCGGAGACGCGCGAGTCGGTGACAACGTCGGGCGGCTGAGACGTCGGGGGACGTGGGAGCGGGCGACCGCATCGGGCAGCCGGAGCCCCGGGCGGAGGGGAGTCGGCGACAACGTCGCGCGGCCAAGGCCCCCCGACGAGCGCGTCGGCTCCGCCGGCGGAGGCCTGACCTCCGCAACTGCCGGGCGCCATCCGTCACTTGGGCCGTCCGCATGGGTATCCCTCCCCCATGACGACTGCGCCGGACCGCCCCCTGCTGCTCCTCGACGTGGACGGCCCCCTCAACCCGTACGGGGCCCACCTCCCCCAACTGCGCGGCTACCGCACCCACCGGCTCCACCCGTCGTGCTGGCTCTCGCGCCAGACCCCGGGTTCCCGACGGCACCGGCGCGGCCTGCGCGTCTACCTCAACCCGGCCCACGGCCCCCGGCTGCGTTCCCTGCCGTACGAACTGGCCTGGGCCACCACGTGGATGAACGAGGCGAACGAAATGATCGCCCCCGCCGTCGGCCTGCCGCCGGACCTCCCGTTCATCGCCTGGCCCGAACTCTTCGCGACCGACCCGGACGGTCTGTACTGGAAGACCAGACCGCTGCTGAAGTGGGCGGCGGGCCGCCCGTTCGCCTGGGTCGACGACATGATCACCGATCTGGACGAGAGCTATGTGCGCGACAACCATGACTCGCCCGCGCTGATGGTGCGCGTGCATCCGCGACGGGGGCTGCGGGAGGCCGACTTCAGAAAACTGACCCAGTGGGCGGCGGCGAACACATGAACCCCACACACTGACCCGGTGCGTCCGTTTCTTCCACGACTTCCCCCACTTCCCCCATTTCCCCAGGTGACAGGTGCAATGCCGAGTAGGCTGAATGTCGCGCTCTTGGGGAGAGCCTGAACTTTCCGTGAACAGAGGGCAGTTCGGCCCTGCCCGTGCAGCCCTCTATCCCGTGGGGGGATCTCGTATGCACGAAATGGTCAAGGGTGCCAACGCGAGCCTGGCGGCGCTGAGCGAGAACGCCGGCTCGGTCATCGTCAGCCTGAGCTGGAGCAGCCCGAGCGGCGAAGGCGACGCCGATGTCTCCGTACTGCTGCTCGGCGCGAACGGCAAGGTGCGGGGCAACGCGGATTTCTACTTCTACAACAACCCGGCCGCCGCCGACGGCACGGTGCAACTCCTCGGCCCGACTCCGACCGAGAACGGCAGCGAGGACAGAATCCGGCTCGATCTGACGGCGTTTCCCGGTGACGTCGACCGGATCATCATCGCGGCCAGCCGCCATCAGCGAGCACACTTCGGCGAGCTGGAGAACATCCGGCTCGCCCTGACGGACGGCTCCGGCGACGGGCTGCTCGGCTTCTCCATAGCGGACGCCGGCGCGGAGAGCGCGTTCGTCTTCGGCGAGATCTACCGGCGCGCACAGGCCTGGAAGTTCCGGGCCATCGGCCAGGGGTACGACTCCGGTCTGGCCGGACTCGCCACCGACTACGGCATCGAGATCGACGAGGACGACGACGGTGACGGCGACCAGGCCGGCGAGCCGAGCCCCCTCAACGCCTCGGGCGAGGGCGAAGGCGAAGGCAACGCCGCTCCCGCCGTCGAGAGGGGAGCCCGAACTCCCGTATCTGCCACACCTGTTGAGGCACAGCGCGCCCCACGTGCCGACGCGCTCGCCGGAGTGCCCGTGCAGCGCTCCGCCGAGCCCGCCGCGGCCAAGGCTCCCGCCGCCGTGCCCGCGCGTCGGCTCCGTACGGCCAAGAAGAAGGTCACGCTGCCGAAGGCACCCAAGGTCTCGCTCGCGGAGAACGAGGCGTGGCGCACCGCCCGGCTGTTCCCCGCCTCCTCGCTGAAGAGTGACCGGGAACGCGAAATGCGGGCAACGTCCGTGCTCCTGGCCGTGATGACGCAGGTTCCCGAATTCGGCCGTCGGCTCACCGCCGCCTTCGGTGCGCCCGCCGGGCGGATGGAGACGTTCACCGAGGTCTCGCTCCCCAACGGCGACACCCCCAGGAGGCCCGACGGCGTCATCCGGGTGGAACGTGCGGGGAAGCTGTGGACGGCGCTCGTCGAGACCAAGACCAACGGCAACGCCCTCAAGAGCGAGCAGATCCAGGACTACATGGACATCGCCGCCCGCCGGGGCTACGAAGCGGTCATCACCCTGTCCAACGATGTTGCCCTGGAGGGAAGTTCCCTGGTCGAGGTGAAGACCGACGGGCGGCGCAAGCACAAGGTCGCCCTGTGGCATCTGTCCTGGGCCGAGCTCACCCACCAGGCGCAGCTCCTCATCCGGCACGAGGGCGTACGCAACGAGGCGCACGCCTGGCTCCTCCAGGAGCTTCTGCACTATCTCCAGCACGAGAACTCCGGCTGCCACGGCTTCCAGAACATGGGCCCGGCATGGGTCCCGGTGCGCAACGGGATCGACGAGGAGACCCTGTCGCCCGGCGATCCGCGCACGGTGCAGGTCGTCGAGAGCTGGGAGCGGCTGATCCGCCAGGTCTGTCTGCGGCTCGGCGGTGAGCTCGGCACGAAGGTGGTGCCGGTGCAGCGGGCCAAGCGCGGCACCGACCCTCAGTCGCGGCGGGCGGAACTGGCGGGCCGGCTCTGTGTGGACGGGCAGTTGCACGCGGAGATCCGGGTCGAGGGGGCGCCCGGCATTCTCGCGATCGTGGCCGATCTGCGGATGGGGCGGCTGCGCACCTCCATCGAAGTTCCCGCGCCCGAACAGGGCTATCCGCTCACCTGGGTGAAGAAGCTGATGAAGCAGCTCGGCGAGGCACCGGCCGACCTGCATGTGCAGACCCTCCTGGACGGGGAGACGGTCGGCCCGCGCGGCACCCTGGAGAGGCTGCGCCCCGAGCCCGGGGACCTGCTGCCGAGGGGATCCGAGCGGATCACCGGGTTCCGGCTGACGCTCTCCAAGAGCGTGGGCAGTACGCGCGGCAACGCCGAGACCGGGTTCATCCGCGGTGTCGACGCGGCAGTCGACCTGTTCCACTCGGGCGTGGTCACGCAGTTGGAGCGGCCGCGCCCCGCGCAGCACGCCAAGGCCACCGAGGCATCGGCCTGAGGCCGCCCGGTTGACCTCGTATCAGCCGCCGAGCCTGGCCGTGAGCGCCCCTACCGGATCCGCGTCCGGGGTGCCTCGCGGCCACCAGTCCTCCCTTCCCGGGTCCGATTCGTATCCGTACCAGAGCCCGTCGCGACCGTAACGGAGCTGGGTGGTGGGGGTGGAGAGGCGGTTGCGGCTGGGGCGGAAGTCCGGGAATCCGGCGGCGCCCAGCGCCGGGCGGGCCCGGTCGAAGGGGCCGGCCGGCGGGTCCCACGGGGATTCGAGGACGGCGAGCGCCTCGATGCCGCCCTGCCGCCAGGCGGCCACCGCGCGCGCCAGGTCGGTGGGGGTGCGGTCGGTGGCCCGGGTCAGGGAGGTGTAGAGGGCGCGGGTGGCCGAGGTGAGGCCGGAGCCGGGGTGGGCGGCGGCGAGGCGGACCGCGTCCTGCCAGGTGGAGAGGGGGGCGATCGGGTCCTTTCCGGTGGCCAGGAGGGTGTGGGCACGGATGGCCGCCTCGGTGGCGAGGAGGTCGAGGGCCAGCGGGTCGGGCCCGCCGTGCATCTCGGGGAAGGCGGGCGGGTGGCCCGGCCGTGGCGGCATGGGGAACGGCGGCGGCAGGGGCGCAAGCGTACGCGGCTGGACGGCCACCCGGGCCTGGACGGTGGGGAGTTGGGGCAGCGGGGCCGCCCGCTCCACGGCCATGCGGGCGGCGTTGCGCCGGGTGAGCGCGGCGAGCACCTCCTGCTCGCCGCGCCCGCGCATCAGCAGCAGCACGAACGGGTCCTCGTCCAGGAGGCGGGCGGCCTGGTAGCAGAGAGCCGCCGCGTGCTTGCAGGGGTAGCCGTCGTCGGGGCAGGAGCAGTCGGGGACCAGGTCGCCCGGACCGGGCAGCAGCGCCGCCTCGTCGGCCAGCGCGTGCGGCAGGTCCTTGTCGAGCAGCGCGGCGATGTGGGCGGGCTCCTGGGCGGCGGTGTCGAGGAAGCCCTCCCACGCCTGGTCGGGCAGGGTGCGCAGGCGCAGCTCCGTCCGGTAGGGACGGGGGCGGGAGCCGTGTACGTAGGCGGTGATGCGACCCGGCGTGACGGTGATCGCGTCGACGTTTCCGGCTTCGGCGTAGGCGCGGCCGCGCGCCAGCCGGGCGGAGTCCAGGGCGAGTTCCTCCAGGGCTTCCACCCAGGCGTCGCCCCACCAGGTGCCGGTCCGCTCCGAGCGGGCGCCGAGCGCGGGGTAGCTGCGACGGCGGTCGTCGTGACGCGGGGTGCCGATGGACGGGCGGGGGGTCATGGGGCCCTCCGCAGGGAGATCAGGTCGGCCAGTTCGCGGTCGGTGAGTTCGGTCAGGGCGCTCTCGCCGGAGCCGAGGACGGCGTCGGCCAGCCGGCGTTTCTGTTCCAGCATGTCGGCGATGCGGTCCTCCACGGTGCCCTCCGCGATCAGGCGGTGGACCTGGACGGGCTGGGTCTGGCCGATGCGGTAGGCGCGGTCGGTGGCCTGTTCCTCCACCGCCGGGTTCCACCAGCGGTCGTAGTGGATGACATGGCCGGCGCGGGTGAGGTTGAGACCGGTGCCCGCCGCCTTGAGGGAGAGGATGAACACGGGGACCTCGCCGCTCTGGAAGGCGTCGACCAGCCGGTCCCGCTCGGCCACCGGCGTTCCTCCGTGGAGCAGTTGGGAGGGCACGCCGCGTGCGGTGAGGTGGCTGGAGAGCAGCCGGGCCATCGCGACGTACTGGGTGAAGACGAGGACCGAGCCGTCCTCGCTGAGGATGGTGTCCACCAGCTCGTCGAGCAGCGCCAGCTTGCCCGAGCGGGACGGCAGGCGCGGGGCCTCCTCCTTGAGGTACTGGGCGGGGTGGTTGCAGATCTGCTTCAGGGCGGTGAGCAGCTTCATGATCTGGGCGCGCCGCGCGATGCCCTCGGAGGCCTCGACGGCGGCCATCACCTCGCGGACCACCGCCTCGTAGAGGGCGGCCTGTTCGCGGGTCAGCGGCACGGGATGGTCGGTCTCGGTCTTGGGCGGCAGTTCGGGCACGATGCCCGGGTCGGACTTCTTCCTCCGCAGCAGGAAGGGGCGGACCAGGCGGGAGAGGCGCCCCGCCGCGTCCTCGTCCTCGCCGTTCTCCACCAGCCGGGCGTGCCGGGCCCGGAACGCCTTGAGGGGGCCGAGCAGCCCCGGCGTCGTCCAGTCGAGCAGCGCCCACAGCTCGGACAGGTTGTTCTCGACGGGGGTGCCGGTGAGCGCGATCCTGGCCGGGGCCGGGATGGTGCGCAGCGCCTTGGCGGTCGCCGAGAACGGGTTCTTGACGTGCTGCGCCTCGTCGGCGACCACCATGTTCCAGGCGTGACCGGCCAGTTGGGGTGCGCTGCCGCGCATGGTGCCGTACGTGGTGAGGACGAAGCCGCCCTCGCTGCCCTGGAGGCTGCGGCTGCTGCCGTGGAAGCGGCGCACCGGGACGCCGGGTGCGAACCGGGCGATCTCGCGCTGCCAGTTGCCGAGCAGCGATGCCGGGCAGACGACGAGGGTGGGCTCGGTGCGGGCGCGGCGCAGGTGCAGGGCGATGACGGTGATGGTCTTGCCGAGGCCCATGTCGTCGGCGAGGCAGCCGCCGAGGCCCATCGACGTCATCAGATCCAGCCAGGCCAGGCCCCGCAGCTGGTAGTCGCGCAGGGTGGCGTCCAGGCCCGGCGGCTGTTCCACCGTGGCCGGCCCCTCCAGGAGCCGGTCGCGGAGCACGGCGAGCGCGCCGGCCGGGACGGCCTCGACCGTCTCGCCGTCGACCTCGGCGCTGCCGGTGAGCGCGACGGACAGCGCGTCCACCGGGTCGAGCAGCCCCAGGTCGCGCTTTCTGGCCTTGCGGACGAGCTCGGGGTCGGCCACCACCCACTGGTCGCGCAGCCGCACGATCGGACGGTGGGACTCGGCGAGGACGTCCATCTCGTCGTTGCTGAGCGGTTCGCCGCCGAGCGCCAACTGCCAGTTGAAGGCGAGGAGTTCCTCGGCGTCGAAGAAGGACGTGCCGTCGGTCGCCGAGCCGGGCGCCGGCCGTACGACGGCGGTGGCGCTGAGCGTACGGGCCAGTTCGCGCGGCCAGTGGACGGCGATGCCCGCCGCGGCGAGGCGAGCCGAGGCCTCGCCGAGCAGCTCGTACAGCTCGGTCTCGGTGAGCGGAAGGACGTCCGGAACACTGCGCTCCAGGAGCAGCCCGAGCGGCGGCCAGACGCGGGCCGCGCGGCGCAGCGCGAGCAGCGCGTCGATCCGGGCACGCGGCCCGAAGGCGTCAATTCCGTTTCGCGCGCTGCCCGTTGAAGTCCTGGTCCCGCTCTCGCCCTCGTCGTCCGACCAGAGGCGGGCGGCGTCGACGACCAGGGTCGGGTCGGCGAGGCTGTGCACCTGGACGATCGCCGAGCCCGCGCGCCGGACCTCGCCCTCCTCTTCGGACGCCGTGTCGAACAGCTCGTACCCGGACAGGTCCAGGCGCAGCGAGACCCGTACGCCCGCGTCCATCCCTGCGGCCGCCTCCGCGGCCCAGGCGCGGGCGGCGGGCAGGTGCTGGGCGGCGGCCGCGGCGAAGGGCGCGCCCGCCGCGTGGGCGGCGGCCGGGGTGCGCGGCAGGGTGTCCGCGACCGCGTCCAGGAAGGCGCGCACCAGGGCTTCCGGCTCGGGCAGCCGGAGGGCGCCCCGGCCGGGCACGGGTACGCCGTACGCCTCGTACGGCATGGCGGCGGCGATGGCGCGCAGCTGGGCGATGTCGTCGGCGTCCAGCGGTCCGGCCCGCCAGGCGTCGTGGTGGGTGGAGGTGAGCCCGGGCAGCAGCCTGCCGCGCGCGACGAGGTGCAGGGCGTGCAGCGCGGCGGCGCCCCAGCAGGCCGCCGCCGGGTGTGCGGCGGGATGACGGCGGGCCCTGACCAGCATCGGAAGGGCTTCGGCGACGGGCACGAGGAGGGCTGCGACCTTGCGGCTGCGGGCTCCCCCGCCGTGGCGGCGCACCACGGTCAGCTCGGTCACCTCCGCCCCGGGCGGCCCCTGGGGCACCGGCCCCTGGTCGGGGTCCCAGAAGGCGACCTTCCCGTCGCGCGGCAGCCCGGCGGGCAGGAACACGGCGGCCGCCGACACCGCGGGCCACGGGGAGGGCGCGGGCTCCCTCGCGGCCTCGTGCGGCCACGCGGGCTCCGCCGACGGGTGGGCGTGCCCGCGCTGGTCACGCCAGGCGGGGGCGGGCAGCCACGAGGCCACCGGCTCCCGCTCGGGGCTCTGCATCGGTGTCGGCCGGTTCATCGCCGGTCACCTCCCTCCGTCCGCACGGTCATGATGCGTCGCGTGGTCCGCGACTGATCTACGACCTTACGGGCGAGGTCTGACAATGAGCCCCACGGCCTCAGCGCACCCCCTCCCACAAGGCACGTTCCTCGCCGCGAAGATCGGACTCGACGCCGGATGCGGTGTCGAAGACCATCGCCGTCCGGGTCTCGCGGTCGTACGGCGCCCAGCCCGGGTCGCCCGTCTTCGCGAAGGCCACCCAGGCGCCGTGCATCGCGTCCGCGAGGGCCTGCGGGGGCTTCTCGCCGAGGAGCGGGGCATAGGCCGGGTCGTCGAGCCGGTCGAAGACGTAGCCGAGTTCGGAGGCGTGGCAGGCGCCGAGCCGGCCGCCGAGGGCCGGGGAGCGCCGGGCGAATTCGTACACGTACGAGCCGGGGACCGCCTCGGCTACCCGCAACGCCGGGATCCGGTAGAACCAGTCGGTGGTGACCGCGTCGAACAGCTCGCCGGGCACGGCGTCCGGGCGGCGCTCCGCGTACACGGGCAGCGCCTTGTCCGGGTCGAGGCCGTAGGCCGCCGTCACGGTCCGCAGCTTGGCGTGCGGCAATACGTCGAGGCGCTCGGTCGGCACCAGGAAGAGGCGGTACTCCTCGCGGTTGCTGCCGGCCAGGAGCTCCACCCCGCAGTCCGCAGCGGGCAGCGGCAGCTCGTCCAGGACGGGCTCGAACGGCATCATGTTGAGCGCCGCCTCGC
Organism: Streptomyces mauvecolor; assembly: GCF_039532965.1. NCBI lineage: Bacteria > Bacillati > Actinomycetota > Actinomycetes > Kitasatosporales > Streptomycetaceae > Streptomyces > Streptomyces mauvecolor. Next base: position 184,810 of record NZ_BAAASQ010000007.1, read on the forward strand.
CCCACAGCGCCGGGTCCGGGCGGGCCCCGATCTCGCCCCGCAGCTCGGCCTGCGCGGGCAGCAGCGTGTCGAGGGGGACGGCGGCGAACTCCTCGGCCCTCGCTTCGATACCGAGCTTCTCGGCGAGCCTGGCCGTGATCAGTTCGGCCGAGGCGGGCCGCAGGAAGTGGTGGGCGGCGCCGCTCTGCAGGATCGCGCGCCGGAACAGGCCCCGCGCGCGGGGCATCGAGAGCAGGGCGCCGATGCTCATTGCGCCCGCCGACTCACCGAACACGGTCACCTGGCCGGGGTCGCCGCCGAAGGCCTCTATGTTGTCGCGGACCCATTCGAGAGCGGCGATCTGGTCGAGCAGCCCGCGGTTGTCCGGCCGGTCGGGCAGCCGAAGGAAGCCGTCGGCTCCGAGCCGGTAGTTGATGCTCACGTACACCACGCCGTCGCGGGCGAAGGCGCTGCCGTCGTACGCGGAGGTGGATCCGGAGCCGTTGGCGAAGGCTCCGCCATGGATCCACACCATCACCGGGAGGCCGCCGCCGGAGGCCGGGTGCGGCGTCCAGATGTTGAGGTTGAGGCAGTCCTCGCCCTGGGGCCCGTCGTCCGGGATGAGGGCGTCGAAGGGCGGCGCGTAGGGGGCTCGGGGAACGCTCGCTCCATAGGTGAGCGCTTCGCGTACGCCGTCCCAGGGTGCGGCCGGTCCCGGTGCGCGAAAGCGTGCCTCCCCGAAGGGGGGCGCGGCGAACGGGATGCCGAGGAAGGCGGCCACGTCGTCGGAGACGAGCCGGCCTCGCACCGCGCCCTGGTGGGTCGTACGGATCGGTTCCATCAGGTTCGTGCGCCTTCCGACAGGGTTCGAGCGGTGCCGCGCCGCATTCCTCGGAACGTTCGGCAGGGAATCCATGCCCGGCTCCGGGCACCGCAATCTCTCGTACCCGGCCACCGGCCGCGTAGACGCCGGGCGGCGCGCTGACCGGGATGATGTGTGCGCACCACACAAGGCGCAGGCGAAGTGTGGGGTGTCGATGCCCCTTCGCCCGGGCGGGCTATCCGCGGCGCACACCGGATGCCGGAAGCGCGGGCAGGGGGGAGGCTGGCGGCACTGACAGCCGCAGCCATGCCGTACAGACGAGGACCGCTCATGTCCGTGCCCGCGTCCCAGTCCCCCGCCCGCACGTCGCACCGCCGTCGCCGGACACGGCTCGCCGCCGGAGCCGTGCTGCTCACCCTCGCCACCACGGCCTGCTCCAGCCTGGGGCGGACGTCGGTCGGCACGATCACCTACTCGATCGGCCCCGAGACGTCCGTCATGCTGACCAGCCCGAAGGTGCGGGGCTGCCACAAGCTCCCCCCGTCGGGGACGACCGACCTGTACAACAACACGCTGGTCGATATGGTCATGTACCGGACGCCCGACTGCACCGGCAAGGACACGACGTACATCGGCAGCAGACTCGCCAACAACGTGGCCCCGAAGGCCGCGCCCTGGCGAAGCTACAGCTTCGTGCACTGAGTCTGTCTTTGGCTGAGTCTGTCTTTGACTGACACCTGCCTTTGGCGGGCTTGTCTTGGCCGGGCCCGTCTTGACCGAGCCTGCTTTACAGCTCGAACCAGCCGTGGCCCAGGTACCAGTGGCCGCCGCCCAGGAGGTGCCGGGTGACGGCGCGCTGCACGGTGGTGTGCTGCGGGAGGTCCGCCACGGGCAGGTCCGGGTTGCCGAAGACGAAGCCGACGGGTTCGCGGTCGGACGGCTCGTCGTCTTTGTAGGCGGTACGGAACAAACCTTGGAAGCGCAGAATGTTGGAATTCTCGGGAAGGTAGTCGCGCAGCTGCTCGTCGAGCAGCCAGGAGTGGCAGACGCCGACCCGGTAGTGCTCCTCGGGAAAGTGGCGCGCGAAGAACTCCCTGGCCCGCGCGATGGAGTCGGCACACGCCTCGGGCGTCAACGGGCCCCGGTAGTCGGGGATGTGCAGGTCCAGGCAGGGGCCGCCGGGCTCCGCCTCGATGCCCGCCTCCCGGACGGCCCGGCCCGTACGGTTCCCGAGCCGTGAGCGCTGGAACTGGAGCCGGCCCAGCTGGTAGATCTCCCCGCGGAAGTGCAGCCGCAGCCAGCCGGGCACGGAGAGGCCGCCGTTTCCGCGCCGCCTGTGGTGCAGCGCGATGTGCCGCCCGAGGTCGGCGAGCGTACGGCGGGCGATGTCCTCGGGGATGCCCCGCTCCCGGTGGTACGCCTTGATGTGCGGCAGCGCGGCGACCGCGACGTACACGGGGAACCAGCGCTTGAGGTCGCCCAACCCCTCCGGCAGGGCGGGCAGTTCGGGGTGGACGCCGACGGTTCCGATGTCCTGGACGAGGACCCGCGCCGATTCCTCCAGGAGCTCGCCGAGCCCGGGTTCGGCGGTGAACCGCGCGGCCAGCGAGGTCAGTTCGTTGATGTCCTCGTGCGGTACGGCGAGGTCGAGCAGCGTCTCGGGGAGGTCGTCGAGGAGCAGCATGCGCGCCACCCTAGCCACCCCGTTCCCCCCGCGCCGCCGCATTTGCGGACGCGGCGCGCACCGCGTCCCCGCGGACACAGCCCGTGACGTGCCGTACGGATCCTCCGCATCCCGCGGCTTTCACCTGCGCGCCAGCGGGTACACCTCCTTATAGAGGCGATCGTCATGCTGCGCACCGGTAACGAACCGATCACCGCCCGCAGCCCCCTGCGGATGCGGCTGTGGCTGAGCATCTGGGGGCTGATCTGGGCCGTCGGCGGCACGGTGGGCTTCGCCCTGGAGGGGCGGCCGGGCTGGATGGCGGCCTGTGCGGCCCTGGCGGCGGTGATCATCGTCGACCTGTTCATGATCATCCGCCATATCCGGCAGGGCCCGCACTACCAGCCGGGCCGCGACATCCCTCCGTACGAGCCGCCGCGCACCCGCTGGCCGTGAGCCCCCGGCCTGATCCCGCTGCGCTACTCCGCCTCGTCCTCGAACCGCGCCGACGCCAGGTACTCCGGCTTCGGATCCAGCGCCGCGGCCAGCCGGAAGTGGCGCTTGGCCTGGTCGGGGCGGGCCTGGCGCTCAAAGGTGCGGGCCAGGGCGAAGTGGGCGAAGGCATTGTCCGGCTCGCGCTCCAGGACCAGCTGGAACTCCAGCTCCGCGGAACGCAGTTGAGCCGCGGCGAAGAACGCTCGGGCCCGCAGCAGGCGGGCCGCCGTGTTCTCGGGGTGGGCGGCGATGACCGAGTCGAGGAGTTTGACGGCGCCACGCGGGTCCCGGGCGGCCAGCAGGTGCTCGGCCGCGCGGAAGTCGATCACGTGCGTCTCGGGGTTGCTCTCGGCCACGTGCCTGTCCTTTCCCTCGCTGCGCGTTGTCAACGCCATGCCCAGCTCCGGTATTCCGTACGCATTCGAGCGCGCTCACGCCCGGGGGCCGCACGCTTCAGAGCGAGGCTGCCGCCAGGGTCAGCCCCAGCAGCACGATTGCCGCCCCCGCCGCCATGAACGCCCGGTCCAGGGCGGTGCGTTCGCGGCCGAGCAGCACGATGGTGCGCGGGTCCTCCGGGTCGTAGGACACCCGGACACTGGCGCCCGGCGGGAGCGGCTCGCGGCGGCTCGGCGGGGCCGGCGAGGGAAGTTCGAGGACATGGCCGTCGGCCGTCTCGAACTGCAGGAGGGGCCGCGCCGAGCCCTGCGGCGCGGGCTTCACCAGCGCCCACGCGACCGCGCCAGCCCGCTCGACGCGCCGGGTCTCCCGCAGCCCGTACGCCCCGGCGAGCAGCGCCACCAGGCCGCCGAGCACCGTGAAACCCGCCAGTACGAAGAGCACAGTCGGATCGTAATCCGCCCGGGCCATATGCCGCGGGCCAAGCCGTGGAAACCCAGCATGATGAGGGAATCCGTACGGTTCGGATACGCGCCGGTTCATCGGCGGGGCGATGACCCGCCCCCGGTGCGCCCGGGGCGCGGGCCGCGCTCCCGCGAGGCGCTCTTGACGGCCGCGCACTGCCGCCGCCCTCAGGCAGCAGCTCGCGCCACCAGTTCCTCCCACACCTTGCGGACCTGCGGCTCCAGCGACTCCAGGGGGCCGTCGTTGTCGATGACGAGGTCGGCGACGGCGAGGCGCTGTGCGCGGTCGGCCTGCGCGGCCATGCGCGCGCGGGCCTCCTCGGCCGTCATGCCGCGCAGCCGCACCAGCCGGTCCAGCTGGGTCTCGGGGGCCGCGTCGACGACGACCACGAGGTCGTACAGCGCGGCGAGGCCGTTCTCCGTGAGGAGGGCTACGTCGTGGATGACGACCGAGTCGGGGCCCGCCGTCGACTCCAGCTCGGCGGAGCGCGCGCCGACCAGCGGGTGGACGATCTTGTTCAGGGTCGCGAGCTTCTCGGGGTCGGAGAAGACGATGCCGCCCAGCCGGGGGCGGTCGAGGGTGCCGTCCGCGGACAGGATGCCGGGGCCGAATGCCTCGACCACCGCCGCCAGGCCCGGCGTTCCGGGCTCGACGACCTCCCGCGCGATCCTGTCCGCGTCGATCAGTACGGCTCCGTAGGAGACGAGCAGCCGTGACACTTCGCTCTTGCCGGCGCCGATACCGCCGGTCAGGCCCACCTTCAGCATGAGCGGAAGCTTAGGCGCCCGTTCTATGCGTCGCCTTCCCGCTCGGCGAGAAAGCGTTCGAACTCGCGGCCCAGTTCCTCCGCCGAAGGGAGGTCGGCCGGTTCGGCGACCAGGTTGCCGCGGGATTCGGCGCCCGCCACCGCGTCGTACTGGTGCTCAAGGCCCTGGACGAGGCTGACCAGTTCCTCGTCGCCCTCGCCGATCTGCCGCTCGATCTCGGTCTGGGTGCGCTGCGCCTCGGTACGCAGGCCGTGCGCAACGCTCGGCAGGACCAGGCCCGTTGCCGCCGTGACGGCCTCCAGAGCGGTCAGCGCCGCGTCCGGGTAGGCCGAGCGCGCCACATAGTGCGGGACGTGCGCGGCGACACCCAGGACGTCGTGGCCGGACTCCATCAGGCGGTACTCGATCAGCGACTCGGCGCTGCCGGGCACCTGCGCCTCGTCGAACGGCGACCGGTGGCCGGGCATCAGGTCCGTACGGTTGCCGTGCGGCGTGAGGCCGACGGGGCGGGTGTGCGGCACGCCCATGGGGATGCCGTGGAAGTTGACGGAGAGACTCACGCCGAGGCGCTCGACGATCTGCCGCACGGCGAGCGCGAAGCGCTCCCACTCGACGTCCGGCTCGGGGCCGGACATCAGCAGGAACGGCGCGCCCGTGGCGTCCTGCACCAGGCGGACCTCAAGCGCGGGCACCTCGAAGTCCGTCCAGCGGTCCCGCCGGAACGTCAGCAGCGGGCGGCGGGCGCGGTAGTCCACCAGCCGGTCGTGGTCGAAGCGGGCCACCACCTGGTGGGGCAGCGTGTCGAGCAGCTTCTCGACGATCTGCTCGCCGGTCTCACCCGCGTCGATGTAGCCGTCGAAGTGGTACAGCATGACCAGGCCGGCCGACTCCTGCGCGAGCGCCATGTCGACGACGGCGAGGCCCTTCGGCTCCCATTCGTACAAACCCTGCGGATCAAGCACGATTACCGCTCCTCCTCGTGTTCATCAGGAAGAACGACCGCCAGGACGCGGGCATTCCCGTCCCCGCTGCTTTCACCCAAACCGGCTCGGGGCAGCCCGAGTTGACCCGGAACATGAAGTAAGGCCCGCTCCCAATAGGGAGCGGGCCTTACTTTCAGCTATCTACCAGCTGGGGTCAGAGCGTCAGCTCTGGCCGCCCGCCAGCTTCTCGCGCAGGGCAGCCAGCGCCTCGTCCGACGCCAGGGCGCCGGAGTTGTCGTCCGACTCCGAGGAGTACGAACCGCCGGAGACGCCCGCCGGGGCACCGGCCGGGGCGGCAGCACCCTCGGCAGCGGCGGCCTCGTCGGCCTCGCGGGACTTGATGACCTGGGCCTGGTGCTGCTCGAAGCGCGACTGCGCCTCGGCGTACTGACCCTCCCAAGCCTCGCGCTGGGTCTCGTAGCCCTCGAGCCAGTCGTTGGTCTCGGGGTCGAAGCCCTCGGGGTAGATGTAGTTGCCCTGGTCGTCGTAGGACGCGGCCATGCCGTACAGGGTCGGGTCGAACTCGACCGACGCCGGGTCGGCACCGAAGGACTCGTTGGCCTGCTTCAGGGACAGCGAGATCCGGCGACGCTCGAGGTCGATGTCGATGACCTTGACGAAGATCTCGTCGTTGACCTGGACGACCTGCTCCGGGATCTCCACGTGGCGCTCGGCCAGCTCGGAGATGTGGACCAGGCCCTCGATGCCCTCGTCGACGCGCACGAACGCACCGAACGGAACGAGCTTGGTGACCTTACCGGGGACGACCTGCCCGATCTGGTGCGTACGGGCGAACTGCTGCCACGGGTCTTCCTGCGTCGCCTTCAGCGACAGGGAGACACGCTCGCGGTCCATGTCGACGTCGAGGACCTCGACGGTGACTTCCTGGCCGACCTCGACAACCTCGGACGGGTGGTCGATGTGCTTCCAGGACAGCTCGGAGACGTGGACGAGACCGTCGACGCCACCCAGGTCCACGAAGGCACCGAAGTTGACGATCGAGGAGACGACGCCGGAGCGGACCTGACCCTTCTGCAGGGTGGTGAGGAACGTCTGGCGAACCTCGGACTGGGTCTGCTCGAGCCAGGCGCGGCGGGACAGGACCACGTTGTTGCGGTTCTTGTCCAGCTCGATGATCTTCGCCTCGAGCTCCTTGCCCACGTAGGGCTGGAGGTCGCGGACACGACGCATCTCGACGAGAGAGGCCGGCAGGAAGCCACGGAGGCCGATGTCGAGGATGAGACCACCCTTGACGACCTCGATGACGGTACCGGTGACGATGCCGTCTTCTTCCTTGATCTTCTCGATCGTGCCCCAGGCACGCTCGTACTGAGCGCGCTTCTTGGACAGGATCAGGCGGCCTTCCTTGTCCTCCTTCTGGAGAACCAGGGCCTCGATCTCGTCGCCGACCTTGACGACCTCGTTCGGGTCGACGTCGTGCTTGATCGAGAGCTCACGGCTCGGGATCACGCCTTCGGTCTTGTAACCGATGTCGAGCAGGACCTCGTCCCGGTCGACCTTCACGATGACGCCGTCGACGATGTCGCCGTCGTTGAAGTACTTGATCGTCTCGTCGATCGCGGCGAGGAAGGCTTCCTCGTTACCGATGTCGTTGACCGCTACCTGCGGGGTGGTAGAGGTGGTCTCGGTGCTGCTCGTCATGTGGGAAAGGGCTCCGGTTACGGACAGAAAGTCGTAGGTACTGCCACGCCGAGAGCCCGTATCGCCTCTGCAGAAGCCGGACAGCCTGGGAAGCGCCGATCCGGGTCGGTCCGGATGGCGCCTCGAGAACCGAGGGGACATACAACAGATGGAAGCGCGCCTGCTACGTCTGAGGTGCGCAGGCTCGCAGCGCAACTTGTAGCATACGGGGGCAGCCGGACACGGTCAATGCGCGAAGGCGCACACCCGGGGCGGATCCCCGCATTCCCGGCACAACTAAGGTTCCCCGAGGCCACGATGGGCCCCGCAGACCTCTTTCGAGAACCTTCGGAACACGAGGTCGCGTTCCGCGCAAACTACAACGACGGACACGATGAGCCAAGAGATCCAAGCGTACGAGTCCGAGAACGGGTCCGAATCCGAGCCCGAGGCGACCAGGCGTACCGCCGGCGACACGGAGAGCAGCCGGGCCAGCCGTGGCTGGTGGGACCGCAACGCCGACGAGTACCAGACCGATCACGGAGCGTTCCTCGGGGACGACCGGTTCGTGTGGGGCCCCGAGGGCCTGGACGAGGCGGATGCCCGGCTGCTCGGCCCCGCGGAGTCCCTCAAGGGTCTCGACGTCCTGGAGATCGGCGCCGGCGCGGCCCAGTGCTCGCGCTGGCTGGCCGCGCAGGGCGCCCGCCCGGTGGCCCTCGACCTCTCGCACCGCCAGCTCCAGCACGCGCTGCGCATCGACGGCGGCGCCTTCCCGCTCGTCGAGGCGGACGCCGGGGCGCTGCCCTTCGCGGACGGCTCCTTCGACCTGGCGTGCTCGGCCTACGGCGCGGTCCCCTTCGTGGCGGACCCGGTGAGGGTCTTCCGCGAGGTGCGCCGGGTGCTGCGCCCCGGTGGCCGCTGGATTTTCTCGGTCACCCACCCCATCCGCTGGGCGTTCCCCGACGAGCCGGGCCCCGAGGGCTTGTCCGTCGCCGCCTCCTATTTCGACCGCACGCCGTACGTCGAGCAGGACGAGAGCGGTCACGCGGTCTATGTGGAGCACCACCGCACGCTGGGCGACCGGGTGCGGGACGTGGTCGCGGGCGGCTTCCGCCTGGAGGACCTGGTCGAGCCGGAGTGGCCGTCCTGGAACACCCAGGAGTGGGGCGGCTGGTCCCCGCTGCGGGGCAATCTGATCCCGGGCACGGCGATCTTCGTGTGCGTACGGGACTGACGCGCGTCCGGATCCGACGCGGGCCCGGCCCCGGAGCGTGCGTTACCCAGAGTTAGTCATACAAGCCCACCGTCCCTGTGGACGGAGCGTCACGCGGTCCGGCGGAACGTACGACACTGAGCGCATGATCCGAACCGACGCACTCGACGCCCTCCCCGTCCGCGAGGCCGTGCCCGAGCTGCTGGCCGCGCTCGACGGGCACGGCACGGCCGTGCTGTGTGCCCCGCCCGGTACCGGCAAGACCACCCTGGTGCCGCTGGTCCTCGCGGGCCTGGTCGGGGGCGGCCCGGTGCGGCGGGTCATAGTGGCCGAGCCCCGCCGGATCGCGGCCCGGGCCGCCGCGCGCCGGATGGCCTGGCTGCTCGGCGAGCGGACGGGCGCGAAGGTCGGCTTCACCGTGCGCGGCGAACGCTCCGTCGGCCCGGACACCGTCGTCGAGGTCGTCACCACCGGTGTGCTCCTCCAACGCCTGCAGCGTGACCAGGAGTTGACCGGGGTCGACGTCGTCGTCCTCGACGAGTGCCATGAGCGGCATCTCGACGCGGACACCGTCGCCGCCTTCCTCCTCGACGTACGGGCGGCCCTGCGGCCCGAGCTGCGCCTGGTGGCGGCTTCGGCGACGACCGACGCGGAAGGCTGGGCCCGGCTGCTCGGGGACGCGCCGGTCGTCGAGGCGGCCGGGGTCGCGCACCCTGTGGAGGTGGTGTGGGCGCCGCCCGCGCAGCCGGTCCGGCCGCCGCACGGCATGCGGGTGGATCCAGCCCTGCTCTCGCACGTGGCGGCCACGGTGCGGCGGGCGCTGGCCGAGCGGGACGGCGACGTGCTCTGTTTCCTGCCCGGTGTCGGTGAAATCGCCCGCGTGGCACGGCAGTTGGGCGACCTCGGCGGGATCGAGGTGCTCCAGGTCCACGGGCGGGCCCCTGCCTCCGTCCAGGACACGGTGCTCGCCGGATCCGACGGCCGGCGGGTGGTCCTGGCCACCGCGGTCGCCGAGTCCTCTCTGACCGTGCCCGGGGTGCGGGTGGTCGTCGACTGCGGCCTGGCCCGCGAGCTCAGGGTGGATCACTCCAGAGGCCTCGGCGCGCTGACGACGGTACGGGCCTCGCAGGCGGCGGCCCGCCAGCGCGCGGGCCGGGCCGGGCGTGAGGCCCCCGGCGCGGTCTACCGCTGCTGGACCGAGGCGGAGAACACCCGCCTGCCGCGCTTCCCGGCCCCCGAGATCAAGGTCGCCGACCTGGCCGCCTTCGCCCTGCAGGCAGCCTGCTGGGGCGACCCGTCGGCCGATGGCCTCGCCCTGCTCGACGCGCCACCGGCCGGCGCGATGGCCGCGGCCCGTGCCGTACTGACGGCGATCGGCGCCGTCGACGACGAGGGCCGCGCCACCGACCGCGGCACCCGGATGGCCCGGCTCGGGCTGCATCCCCGGCTCGCCCGGGCTCTCCTCGACGGCGCTTCGGAGGTCGGCGGGCGGCGGGCCGCCGAAGTGGTCGCTCTGCTGAGCGAGGAGCCTCCGCGGGAGTACGGGGACGACCTGGCGGCGGCCTGGCGCACGGCGCGCCGTGGCGGCGACGGGTATGCGGGGCGCTGGCTCCAGGAGGTGCGGCGCCTGGCCTCGTTCGCCGGGAGCCATCCCGAGCAGGGCTCCGCCGAGGCCGCCGCCGGGCTCGTCGCGGCCCTGGCGTTCCCTGAGCGGGTGGCGCGGGCCCGCGGCGGAGGCTCGTTCCTCATGGCGTCCGGCACCGGCGCCGAGGTGACCCAGGGGTCCGGTCTCGCCACGGCGGGCTGGCTGGCGGTGGCCGTCGCCGACCGGCCGGTACAGGCGGCCTCCGCCAGGGTCCGCCTGGCCGCCGTCATCGACGAGGCCACCGCCCGGCTCGCCGCGGGGCATCTGCTGGCCGAAGGCGAGGAGGTGCATTGGGAGGACGGCGACGTGGTGGCCCGCCGGGTGGCCCGGCTCGGCTCGGTCGAGCTGTCCGTACGCCCGCTGAAGAACCCGGACCCGGCGCTCGTGCGCGACGCGCTGCTCGACGGCCTGGCGCGCGAAGGGGTCGGGCTCCTGCGCTGGACCCGTGACGCGCAGGGCCTGCGCGAGCGGCTCGCGTTCTTGCACCGGGTGCTGGGAGAACCCTGGCCCGACGTGTCCGACGCGGCACTGCTCGCCCGGCCCGATGCCTGGCTGGAACCCGAACTCTCGCGCGCCCGGCGCCGGGCGGACCTCGGGCGGATCGAGGCGGGGGCCGCGCTGAACCGGCTGCTGCCGTGGGCGACCGGCGAGGCGGCCCGTCTCGACGAGCTGGCCCCCGAACGCATCCAGGTGCCGAGCGGATCCCGGATACGGGTGGAGTACGGGGGTGAACAGCCCGTCCTCGCCGTCAAGTTGCAGGAGATGTTCGGCCTGGACGGCACGCCCGAGGTGGCCGGTGTGCCCGTCCTGGTCCATCTGCTCTCCCCCGCCGGACGGCCCGCCGCCGTCACCGCGGACCTCGCGACCTTCTGGCGCGACGGGTACCGGGCAGTGCGGGCCGAGCTGCGCGGCCGCTACCCCAAGCACCCGTGGCCGGAGGATCCGACGGGCGCGGAGGCGACGCGGTTCACGAAGGCGCGGCTCAAACAGTAGGGGCCTGCCAGCCGGAGCCCGCGTCCGATCCGGGCGGACCCGGACTCAGGCACCCGCAGGCTGGGCGGCTCAGGCGATGACGGGGTCGAGCTGCTCCGTGACGGCGGGAGGCGGGTCGCTGGGGCGGCGGCTGCGCGCCTCCAGCCAGAGGGACAGAGCGAGCAGGACGAGGCCGAGGCCGAGGAATCCCCAGGGGAGGTAGGAGGTGAGCAGCAGGACCAGGACGCGGTTCTTCTTGACCAGGTCGACGGTGTAGTCGACGTAGTCGTCGCGCATCTTGACGTCGCCGGCGAACACAGTGACCCTGTCGCGGCCTCCGAGGAGGGTGCCGCCCCGCATCTCCTCCTGGTTGACTTCCTCGCCGTTGACCGGGGCGCCGGTGACGGGGTCGATCCAGAACTTCCGCGTGGTGGTGTACCAGAGGGAGGTGCCGGTGGTCTTCTCCAGGGTGCTGGAGTCGATGCCGGGCAGCGGCATCTTCTTCGGGTAGGCCACCTTGGTCCACGGGATGGTCTGCTCGAAGTAGTACACGTCGAGGCCGTGGAACTTCTGGGTGCCCTTGTAGTGGATGGGCGCGGAGGTGCGGGCCTGGAAGTCGAAGTACTCGTAGTCCCGTTTCTCGGTCAGGAAGGGGAACTTGAACTCGATGCCCTTGCGCTGCACCGGATCGCCGTCGACCATCTCGCCGGTGGCGTGCACGGGTGCCTGGCTGTGGGCGTCGAAGATGTAGCGCTCGGGTATCTGGGACACCATCTTGCCGTCGGGTCCCTGGACGTAGGAGAGGGTGTCCCACACCACGACGTCCCGGCCGGCGCTCTTCTCGATCTCCTTGGCCGCCTCGACGTTGCCTTTCAGCGTCTGGACGACCGTCACCTTGGGGACCGTCTTCGACTGCATGGTGCCGTAGTCGATGAGGGTGGCGTTCTTCGCCTCGAGGACCGCCTCCTGGTACTGGCTGGGCGGGATCTTCGCGAGCCGGGGAAAGGCGTACCAGCGCAACAGGGGCGACAGGGCGCCGAAGAACACGGCAAGGGCGAGCAGGACGAGACTGGCTTTGCGTCGCATGGACCTGCTCTCCCTCGACATGGGGTGGCTCTGCTTGGTCTGGGCGCTACTTGGTCTGCGTGATCTTGCCCGGGGCGCTGGGGACGGTGGTGAGCAGCGGCTTCGGCGAGGTCTTGCCCTCGGGGGCGCCGATGGCCGAGATCGTCAGGACGAGGGCGAGGGCGGCGGCCAGTCCGATCGCGGCGGCTATGAGGGCGCGCATGCTCGGCCTCCGTAGAGCTGATGGGTCGTCAGGAGTGGGCACCGTAGCAACGCCGGGCCGAGATGAGAACACGTCGAACAGCCCCTCTGCCGCCGGGCGGCAGAGGGGCTGCTGGGGAGAACGGGGCCGGTGTGCTGCTACGAGGCCGCGGCGGCCACCTTGAGTTCGACGGTGAGCGCGGCGCCGCCCTCGGTGGTGAGGCGGAGCAGGAACGTGCCGGTCTGGGCGTCCGCGTACATCTTCGGCAGGACCAGGACACCGTTCGCGTCGGTCTTCAGGTCCGTGAGTTCGCGGACCGGGTTGCCCTTGGCGTCCTTGAAGTACGGGCCCTTGTCGTTGACCTTGGGCGCGGCCTTCGGGTCGGCGCCGGCGGCCGGGGTCACGATCATGGTCGCGGATGCCGCCACACCGGAGGCGACGGCGCCCTTGTAGGTCGCCTTGACCGACACCTGGTTCGCGAACTCGCCGCTCGGCGCCGCCGTCAGCTCCTTGGCGTCGCTGCGGGCCAGGATGTCGGCCTGCCGGGCGACGACGGTCGCCTTCCACTCGACGGCGGACAGTTTGGCCTCGGCGACGGTGGCCCGCACGGTGAACGTGCCGGTCTTCTCGCCCGCCTTCAGCGCGGGGGCGGCGGCCGTGCCGTCGGTCGCGGTCGCCACGGTCACGCTGGTGGCTCCGCCGGCGAAGCGGGTGTCGGTGTCGCCGACGACCTCGAACGTCACCGACACCTTGGCCATCGCCTTGCCGGACGCGTCCTTCACGCGCGCCGTCGGCTGCCCGCCGAACGCGCCGCCGGCGAACGCCGTGAACTCCTTGGCGCCCACACCCTCGAACGTCGTCGCCCGCGGCACGGTCGGCACCGGAGGCGTCGGAGTGCCGCCGCCGTCGGGCTTGGTGGGCGGCACCGGCGGCTTCACCGGCGGGGCGGGCGGGGTCGGGGGCGGCGTCGGCTTCTTGCTCGGCGGCGCCTTCGGGGTGGCCGGCGGCTGCTTGGGGGTGCTCTGGTCGCTGCGACGGCTGGGCAGCGAGCCCGTGCCGTCGGGGACCTCGTGGGTGCCGCGCCGGTAGAAGTCGAACCACGTGGTGACCGTGGTCAGGTACTCCTGCGACTGGTTGTAGCTCAGGATCGCCTTGTCGAGGTCGGCCTTCACCGCGACGTCGCGGCCGTTGCCGCAGAGGTAGAACCCGGCGGCGAGCGCCGCGTCGTAGACGTTGTTGGGGTCCTTGACGCCGTCACCGTTGCCGTCGCGGCCCGAGCTCGCCCAGGTCGACGGGATGAACTGCATCGGCCCGACCGCCCGGTCGTGCACCTTGTCGCCGTCGTACGCGCCGCCGTCGGTGTCGGTGATGTTGGCGAACCCGGCACCGTTGAGCACCGGGCCGAGGATCGGGGTGAGGGTGGTGCCGTTGGCGTCGACCCGGCCGCCGTTCGCATGGCCCGACTCGACCTTGCCGATGCCGCCGAGCAGTTGCCAGGGGAGGTGGCAGTTCGGCCGGTCCGTGGCGAGCGCCGCCTCCGCCTTCTTGTACGCGTCGAGGACGGTGGCCGGTATGCCCTGCTGGTCACCGATGGGAAGCGTGCCGGTGGACGCGTTCGGCGGAGGCGTCGGCGACGTGAGCGGCGGAAGGTCCGTGTAGTACGGGGAGTTGCCGGAGGCCGGGGCGTCGGGGGTGGGGGTCGGCGTCACATCGGAAGCCGCCTGGTCCGTCGGGGTGCTCGCGTGCACGACTCCCGGCGCCTGCGAGGCGGAGAGCGCCGCCACCGCCAGCGCGGCCACCGCCGTGGTGCCCGCTCCCTTGCGCAGTCGTCGGCCCATGTGCGGTGCCATACGTCAAGTCCCTCCCCGTATTCGGCTGTCCGCGCTCCCCAGCGCGAGACTCACGTGACACTACGGCACCCGTTGGCGCTACTGCACCGCGGGCCGACCGCTTTTCACCGATTCGCCACCTGCGCGTTGCCGGCCGATGGCGGGGGAACCGGTGCCGAACCCCGAACGTTGGTGATCGCTGACGGGTAACCAGAGGTGCCGAGCGCCATCTAACCGCCAACGGCTAACGGACGGCTAACAGGAATCGGCCGACCACCGGCAGCTGACGAACCATGACAACTACGGACAGACAGGCCAATCGACCAATGGGACACGCATGCCGTTCACGCTGAGCCACGCCGCGGCCGTACTGCCGGGCATCCGGAGAAACGGCACCGGCCGCGGCGGGCTGGTCGCGTCCGCTCTCGTCGCGGGGTCGTTCGCGCCGGATGCGACGTACTACGTGGCGACGGTCGTGCCGGCCGCGATGCCTTTCGGCCGGGTCACGCATTCCGCGCTCGGGGTCGTCACCGTGGATGTCGCCTCGGCATGCGCACTGGTCGCGCTGTGGGTGCTGCTGCGTGAACCGCTGATCGCGCTGCTGCCGAGGGCGTCCTGGCGTTCGCGGGTGTACGCGGTCGTGCGCGGCGAGGTGTGGCGGCGGCCCGGGTCATGGGCTCTGGCGGGCCGGTTCGCGCTGTCGGCGGCGATCGGCTCCGCCACGCATGTGGTGTGGGATGCGTTCACCCACTTCGACCGCTGGGGGATGCGGGTCCTGCCCGTGCTCGGCGAGAAGCTCGCCGGGTTCCCTCTGTACTGGTATGCCCAGTACGGCGGATCGGCCCTCGCGCTGACGGGAATCGGCTGGTTCACGGTGACGGCACTGCGCCGGGCCTCCCCCGGAAGCCTCCGCCCCACCGCCCCCACGAACACCGCAGAGGTCCCGCCCGGCCTCACCCCACGCCAACTCCCCATCATTCTGGGCCTGTTGATGCTGTGCACGGCAGCGCTCGCGGCGTACCGGTGTCTGCGCTGGTACGCCTTCTACGGCGACGCGTCCGTCCTGGGCCTCATCCCGAGCGCCTGCTTCGGCGGCGGTACGGGACTCGTCCTCGGCCTGCTGGCCTATGCGGCGGCGTGGCGGTCGGGCCGCCTCGGCCGAACCGCCACCCCCGCGCCGCCCGGCCCCGCCGGGCCCGGGCGAAAGGTCACCCAGGCCCGGCGGGGCGGCGGCCCACGCTAGTGCGCCGCCGATTCCCAGTCGTTGCCCGCGCCCACCGAGACGTCCAGCGGGGCACGGAGTTCCACCGCTCCGGCCATCTCTCGGCGGACCAGCGTCTCCACCTTCTTGCGCTCGCCCGGCGCGATTTCCAGGACGATTTCGTCGTGGACCTGGAGCAGCAGGCGGGAGGTGAGGCCCGCTTCGGTCAGGGCGCGGTCCACGTTCAGCATCGCGACCTTCACGATGTCGGCCGCGGTGCCCTGGATCGGTGCGTTGAGCGCCATCCGCTCGGCCATTTCGCGGCGCTGGCGGTTGTCGCTGTTGAGGTCCGGCAGGTAGCGGCGGCGGCCCAGCATCGTCTCCGTGTAGCCCGTGGCGCGGGCTTCCTCGACGACGCGCTGCAGGTAGTCCCGCACGCCGCCGAAGCGCTCGAAGAACGTGTCCATCAGGCCGCGCGCCTCGCCCGCCTCGATGTTGAGCTGCTGGGAGAGGCCGAAGGCGGACAGACCGTAGGCCAGGCCGTACGACATGGCCTTGATCTTGCGCCGCATCTCGGGGTCGACCTGGGACTTGGCGACGCCGAAGACCTGTGAGGCGACGGTGGTGTGGAGGTCCTCGCCGGAGGTGAATGCCTCGATGAGGCCCTCGTCCTCGGACAGGTGGGCCATCACGCGCAGTTCGATCTGGCTGTAGTCCGCGGTGAGCAGCGACTCGTAGCCCTCGCCGACGACGAAGCCCCGCCGGATGGCGCGGCCCTCGTCGGTGCGGACCGGGATGTTCTGCAGGTTGGGGTCGGTCGAGGAGAGGCGGCCCGTCGCGGCGACCGTCTGGTTGAACGTGGTGTGGATGCGGCCGTCGGCGGCGATCGTCTTGATGAGGCCTTCGACGGTGACCCGCAGCTTCGCCTGCTCGCGGTGGCGCAGCATGATCACGGGCAGCTCGTGCTCGGTCTGGGCGGCGAGCCAGGCCAGCGCGTCGGCGTCCGTGGTGTAGCCGGTCTTGGTCTTCTTCGTCTTGGGCAGGGCCAGTTCGCCGAAGAGGACTTCCTGGAGCTGCTTGGGCGATCCGAGGTTGAACTCGTGGCCCACCGAGGCGTGCGCTTCCTTGACGGCCTGCTGGACGGCGCCCGCGAACTGCTGCTCCATGGCTTCCAGGTGGGCGCGGTCGGCGGCGATGCCGTACCGCTCCATGCGGGCGAGCAGCAGGGAGGTGGGGAGCTCGACGTCGTGCAGGAGGTCCGCGGCTCCGACTTCCTTGAGGCGCTCGGTGAACGCGCCACCCAGGTCGAGGACGGCGCGGGCCTGGGTCATCAGGGCGTCTGCTTCGGCTTCGTCGTCGGCGCCGAAGGCGAGCTGGCCGTCGGCTGCGCCGGCGGGGGCGAGTTCGCGGCCCAGGTATTCGATGGACAGCGCGTCCAGGGCGAAGGAGCGGCGGCCGGGCTTGACGAGGTAGGCGGCGAGCGCGGTGTCCATGGTGACGCCGGCGATGGACCAGCCGTGCTCGGGGAAGACCCGCATCGCGGCCTTGGCGTTGTGCATGACCTTGGGCCGGTCGGCGTCGGCGATCCAGGCGGCGAAGGCCTGCTCGTCGGCCTCGTCGACGAGCGCCGGGTCGAACCAGCCCGCCGCGCCGTCGGCCGCGGCCAGCGCGATCTCGGTGACGCTTCCGGTGCCGAGCGCCCAGGTGTCGACGGTGGCCACGCCCAGCGGCTGCCCGCCGTGCTCCGCCAGCCAGGGGGCGAGCTCGCCCGCGCCGAGGACCGTGCCGTCGAGCTCCAGGCCGGCGGCCGGCGCCGGGGCCTCTTCCTCGCCCGCGCCGGGGTCGACGGCGAGGAGCCGCTCGCGCAGCGACGGGTTGCGGATCTCCAGGACGTCGAGGACGCCGGTCACCGCGGCGCGGTCGTAGGGGGCGCGCTCCAGCTCGGCGGGGCCCTTGGGAAGCTCTACGTCCTTGACCATCTCGGTCAGCCGGCGGTTCAGCTTCACCGCTTCCAGGTGGTCGCGGAAATTCTGCCCGGCCTTGCCCTTGACCTCTTCGGCGCGCTCGACGAGCTCCGCGAACGAACCGAACTGGTTGATCCACTTCGCGGCGGTCTTCTCGCCGACGCCCGGGATGCCCGGCAGGTTGTCCGACGGGTCGCCGCGCAGCGCCGCGAAGTCCGGGTACTGCTGCGGGGTCAGGCCGTACTTCTCCTCGACCTTTTCCGGGGTGAACCGGGTCAGCTCGGAGACGCCCTTGGTGGGGTAGAGGACGGTGACGTGGTCGGAGACCAGCTGGAAGGAGTCGCGGTCGCCGGTGACGATGAGGACTTCAAAGCCGGCCGCCTCGGCCTGGGTGGCGAGGGTGGCGATGATGTCGTCGGCCTCGAAGCCGTCGGTGGCGAACCGGTCCACGTGCATCGCGTCGAGCAGCTCGCCGATCAGCTCGACCTGGCCCTTGAACTCGTCCGGGGTCTTCGACCGGTTCGCCTTGTAGTCGGGGAACTCGGTGGAGCGCCAGGTCTTGCGGGACACGTCGAACGCCACCGCGAAGTGCGTGGGTGCCTCGTCACGCAGGGTGTTCGCGAGCATGGACATGAAGCCGTAGACCGCATTGGTCGGCTGGCCCGTCGCGGTCGTGAAGTTCTCCGCGGGCAGCGCGAAGAACGCCCGGTACGCCAGGGAGTGCCCGTCCATGAGGAGCAGGCGCGGTCGGTTGTCCGGGGTCTTCTTCGATGCTGTCTCAGCCATGCCCCCGATCCTGCCACGCCCCACTGACAATCCTGGCCAGTCCCGGCTCCGGCCGCCCGGCCCGAACGTGTCCGACCTGCCCGGCACGGCTGTCGGTGCCGCGTGGCAGGATCGAGTACGTACACCTCGTACCCGCACGACGTACCCGCACGACGTGTTCGCTCGAAGGGGAGCAGCGCCATGGCCAGCAAGCCGCCCGCAGGTGATCCGGTCCAGGACGCGCCGCAGGTCGAGGCACCCAAGCATGCCGCCGCCGGCCTCCCCGCGATCGGCCACACGCTGCTCATGGCACAGCAGCAGATGGGGTTGCGGCGCACGGCGCAGACCTTGCTGAAGGTCAACCAGAAGGACGGCTTCGACTGTCCTGGCTGTGCGTGGCCCGAGGGCGACAAGCGGCACACGGCCGAGTTCTGCGAGAACGGGGCGAAGGCGGTCGCCGAGGAGGCGACGCTGCGCCGGGTGACGCCCGACTTCTTCGCCGCGCACCCCGTCGCCGACCTGGCGACCCGCAGCGGGTACTGGCTGGGCCAGCAGGGCCGGATCACACAGCCGATGTATCTGCCCGAGGGGGCCGAGCGGTACGAGGCGGTCACCTGGGAGCGGGCCTTCGGGATCATCGCCGAGGAGCTCACCGCGCTCGACTCCCCCGACGAGGCCCTCTTCTACACATCGGGGCGCACCAGTAATGAGGCGGCGTTCCTGCTGCAGCTCTTCGCCCGCGAGTTCGGCACGAACAATCTGCCGGACTGCTCCAACATGTGTCACGAGTCGTCCGGTTCGGCGCTGACGGAGACCCTCGGCGTCGGCAAGGGCAGCGTGTCCCTGGAGGACCTCCACCAGGCCGATCTGATCGTGGTGGCCGGGCAGAACCCGGGCACCAACCACCCCCGGATGCTGTCCGCCCTGGAGAAGGCGAAGTCCGCCGGAGCCAAGATCATCTCGGTGAATCCGCTGCCGGAGGCGGGCCTGGAGAAGTTCAAGAACCCGCAGACACCGCAGGGCATGATCAAGGGCGCCGCGCTCACCGACCTGTTCCTGCAGATCCGCATCGGCGGCGACCAGGCCCTCTTCCGCCTCCTCAACAAGCTGATCATGGAGACCGACGGAGGCGTCGACGAGCTCTTCGTACGCGAACACACCCATGGATACGAGGAGTTCAGGGCAGCCGCCAAGGAGGCCGACTGGGAGCGGACGCTCGCGGCGACCGGGCTGACCCGCGCCGAGATCGAGCAGGCCCTCTCCATGGTGCTCGCCTCCAGGCGCACCATCGTGTGCTGGGCGATGGGCCTGACCCAGCACAAGCACGCCGTGCCGACGATCCGCGAAGTCGTCAACTTCCTTCTGCTGCGCGGCAACATCGGCCGCCCCGGCGCCGGGGTGTGCCCGGTGCGCGGCCACTCCAACGTGCAGGGCGACCGCACGATGGGCATCTTCGAGCGGCCGGCGCCCGCCTTCCTCGACGCCCTGGAGAAGGAGTTCGGCTTCGCCCCGCCCCGCCACCACGGCTACGACGTCGTACGGTCCATCGAGGCGCTGCGCGACGGCAGGGCCAAGGTGTTCTTCGCGATGGGCGGCAACTTCGTCGGCGCGACCCCGGACACGGAGGTCACCGAGGCCGCGATGCGCCGGGCCTCACTGACCGTGCACGTGTCGACGAAGCTGAACCGTTCGCACGCGGTGACCGGCCGGCGGGCCCTGATCCTGCCCACCCTGGGGCGTACCGACAAGGACGTGCAGAAGAGCGGGCGGCAGTTCGTGACCGTCGAGGACTCCATGGGCATGGTGCACGCCTCCCGCGGCAACCTCACCCCCGCGAGCCCCCACCTGCTGTCCGAGCCGGCCATCGTCGTGCGCATGGCGCAGGCCACGCTGGGCGCCAGGTCGTCGATCGACTGGGCCGAGTTCGAGAAGGACTACGCGACCGTGCGCGACCGCATCGCGCGCGTCGTGCCCGGCTTCCAGGACTTCAACGCCAGGGTCGCCCACCCCGGCGGTTTCCAGCTGGCGCACGCCCCGCGCGACGAGCGCCGCTTCCCCACCGCCACCGGAAAGGCCAACTTCACGGCCGCCCCCGTCGAGGTCCCCGAGCTGCCCGAGGGCCGGCTGCTGCTGCAGACACTGCGCTCGCACGACCAGTACAACACCACCATCTACGGCCTCGACGACCGCTATCGCGGCATCAAGGGAGGCCGCCGCGTCGTCCTGGTCAACCCCGAGGACGCCCGCGAGCTGGGCCTGGCCGACGGCTCGTACACGGACCTGGTCGGCGAGTGGAAGGACGGGGTGGAGCGGCGCGCGCCGGGCTTCCGCGTCGTCCACTACCCGACGGCCCGCGGCTGCGCCGCCGCCTACTACCCCGAGACGAATGTCCTGGTGCCGCTGGGTGCGACGGCCGACGTCAGCAACACCCCGGCCAGCAAGTCGGTGATCGTGCGCTTCGAGAGCGCCGGGCGGGAGAGCGGGCAGCGGGAATGAGAGCCCGGTCCTAAGCGTTTGCTCAGGCATCTGGTATGACGGTGCGGACACAGCAGTGCGAGCGCAGATGAACGGAGCCGTGGCCCATGGGCGAGCAGAGCAGCGTGAAGTTCCCGCAGGAAGTCGTCGACGAGTACGCGGCCCTCGGCGTCGACCTGCCCGCCATGTTCTCCGCCGGACACCTGGGCACCCGCATGGGTGTGCAGGTCATCGAGGCCTCGGCGGAGCGCGTCGTGGGCACCATGCCCGTCGAGGGCAACACCCAGCCGTACGGGCTGCTGCACGGCGGCGCCTCCGCGGTGCTCGCCGAGACGCTCGGCTCGGTCGGCTCGATGCTGCACGGCGGCATCACCAAGATCGCGGTCGGCGTCGACCTGAACTGCACCCACCACCGCGGGGTGCGCAGCGGCCTGGTCACCGGCGTCGCCACCCCCGTGCACCGCGGGCGCTCCACGGCGACGTACGAGATCGTCATCACCGACGAGCAGGACAAGCGGGTCTGCACGGCGCGCCTGACCTGCCTGCTGCGCGACGCGGAGGGCCTCAAGGGCTGAGCCCGCACAGCCCGCGGAAGCCGAACGCGGATCGCTCAAGTCCGGTTTGCGGCAGGCGAGTTGGGCATCGGATGGCCGGTGGGTCGATGACTCACCGGCCATTGTCATGTCGGCGGACCGGGTCCTAACGTCGTGTCATGAGAACCCGAGCGCGGCCACGGGTACGGATACGGTTCGCGCCGCTGTGCGCGCTCGCTCTGGCGGCGGCCCTGGCGGGCTGTTCGGCCGGGCACGACGCCACGCCCGCCGACACCCCGAGCCGGTCCCCCTCGGCCCTCGACTCGCCCTCGCCGCACACCACTTCGCCTGCCGAGCTCTGCACGCACCTGATCACGTACTGGGCGAAGCAGGAGCTCGACGAGGGGCAGGGCTCCGGGCTCGACTACCAGGAGAAAGGCCTGTCCGACGGGCAGAACGAGATCCTCCTGACCACCCTCGCCGCGGCCCGCAAGGAACGTGCGGCCCACGGCGCGGCCGCGGGCGACCGGCTCATCGAGCAGCAGGCGCAGCGCGGTTGCGCCGAGCGCTACCGCAACGGCATCCCGACGACGGACCCTTGGGCCCAGACGAAGCAGCCCACCCCCTCAGGATCTTCGTGACTGTGCGTGACAATCGCGCCGGACACCGGAGAGCGAAATCCGGCCACCGAACAGAGCCCCGTCGGCCACCGACCGACATCCGGACACAAATCGGCCTGTCAGCACCATGATCCCCCCAAGCCCCTTAGCGGAACTGGGCGTTCTCATCATGCGAGAAATCCCAGTGTCACGAAATGTACAGATTGTCCGCCCTGTGCCGTCAAGGTTTGGCCTTGGGATAACAAGAAAGTCACATCCTGTCCCGGCCGCTCCCCACCCCCCTCGGCTGCGCTTAGAGTCACGGCCAGTCACCGCGCCGCCGGGTGCGACTGCTGCACGGCCCTTACCACCCAGTACGGCCCGGCGACCGACACGGCACCTCGCACACGAGGAGGCCGCGCCAGGGAAAGGACCCATCGTGCGACACCGTTCCTTGCTCATCCTCACCACAGTGCTCACCACAGGCGCACTCACACTCACCGCCTGCGGTTCGCGCGACAAAGGCGGCGACGACAGCAGCGGCAAGAAGCAGACCGTCGTCATAGGCGTCGACGCACCCCTCACGGGTGACCTGTCCGCCCTCGGCCTCGGCATCAAGAACTCCGCCGACCTCGCCGCCCAGACGGCGAACAAGCAGAACCTCGTCCCCGGCGTCGAGTTCAAGACCCAGCCGCTCGACGACCAGGCCCAGCCGTCCGTCGGCCAGCAGAACGCCACCAAGTTCATCGGCGACAAGAGCGTCGTCGGCGTCGTCGGCCCCCTCAACTCCAGCGTCTCGCAGTCCATGCAGAAGCCGCTGAACGACGCGGGCCTCACCCAGATATCCCCCGCGAACACGGGCACCGAACTGACCCAGGGCGACGGCTGGAAGACCGGAAACAAGGTCCGCCCCTACAAGACCTTCTTCCGCACCGCCACCACCGACCAGGTCCAGGGCGCCTTCGCCGCCAAGTACCTGTTCAACAACGCCAAGATCGACTCGGTCTACCTCATCGACGACCAGAAGACCTACGGCGCCGGCCTCGCCGCGTCCTTCAAGGACACCTTCACCAAGCTCGGCGGCAAGATCGTCGGCTCCGACCACATCAACCCCGACGACCGCGACTTCAACGCCATCGTCGCCAAGGTCAAGAACACCGGAGCCAAGGCCCTCTACTACGGCGGCGAATACCCCGCCGCCGGCCCCCTGAGCCAGCAGCTCAAGGACAGCGGCACCAACATCCCGCTCATGGGCGGCGACGGCATCTACAGCGCCGACTTCATCAAGCTCAACAAGAAGGCCGCCGGCGACCTCGCCACCTCCGTCGGCAAGCCCGTCGAACAGCTCGACTCCGCCAAGACCTTCATCGCCAACTACAAGGCAGCCAACTACAAGGACGCCTACGAGGCCTACGGGGGCGGCACCTACGACGCCACCTGGGCCATCATCCAGGCCGTCAAGGACGTCGTCACCGCCAACAACGGCAAGCTCCCCAGCGGCGACCTGCGCGCCAAGGTCCTCGACGCCGTCGGCAAGGTCAAGTTCGACGGAGTCACCGGCCCCGTCTCCTTCGACCAGTACGGCGACACCACCAACACCATGATGACCGCCTACAAGGTCACCGACGGCGCCTGGAAGCCCGAGCTCAGCGAGGCCTACAAGCCGTAACCCGGCGACATCCCGCCCCAGCACTCAAATGGACCGCGCGGGAGCGCCACCAGCGCTCCCGCGCGGTGCCATATCCGATCACTTCACGGAGGCCCCGCGGTGCACGAACTGCCGCAACAGCTGGCCAATGGACTCATCCTCGGCGCGATGTACGGACTGATCGCGATCGGCTACACGATGGTCTACGGCATTGTCCAGCTCATCAACTTCGCCCACGGCGAGATATTCATGGTCGGGGGCTTCGGGGCTCTCACCGTCTTCCTCGCACTCCCGGCAGGCTTCTCACTCCTCGCCGCCATCCCCCTCATGATCATCGGCGGAGTCATCGTCTCCGTCCTCGTCGCCACCGCAGCCGAACGCTTCGCCTACCGGCCCCTGCGCAACGCACCACGGCTCGCCCCCCTCATCACCGCGATCGGCCTCTCCCTCGCTCTCCAGCAGGCCGTATGGAAGTGGTACCCCGACGCCAAGAAGGACCGCTCCTTCCCCCAGTTCGACGGCAGCCCCTTCCACGTCCTCGGCGCCAACATCCAGCGCGGCGACCTCTTCATCCTCATCGCCGCCCCCGTCTGCATGATCGCCCTCGGGTTCTACGTCACCAAAACCCGCACCGGCCGCGGCATGCAGGCAACCGCCCAGGACCCCGACACCGCCAAGCTCATGGGCATCAACACCGACCGCATCATCGTCATGGCCTTCGCCATCGGCGCCGCGTTCGCAGCCGTCGCAGCCGTCGGCTACGGCCTCCACAACGGCCAAGTCGGCTTCCGCATGGGCTTCATCATGGGCCTCAAAGCCTTCACCGCAGCAGTCCTCGGCGGCATCGGCAACATCTACGGAGCCATGCTCGGCGGCATCGTCCTCGGCCTCGCCGAATCCCTCGCCGTCGGCTACATCGGCAACATCCCCAGCATGGAACTCTTCGGCGGCGGCGCCTGGAAGGACGTATGGGCCTTCGTCCTCCTCATCGTCGTCCTCCTCGTGCGACCCCAAGGCCTGCTCGGCGAACGCGTCGCGGACAGGGCGTGAACACCATGACCACCAACACCACCACACGCGCCAACGACAGCGGCACCCCGCTCGTCCCGCTGTTGCCCACCCCCCTCGCCCGGCACACCGTCACCGCAGGCTCCGCCATCGCCCTCATCGGCACCTTCATGGCCTGGACCTGGACCAGCGACTTCCCCGGCGACCTCACCGTCGACGGCTACCCCGGCGGCCTCCAGCTCCTCACCCTCACCACCGCCGCCCTCACCATCCTCTTCGCCCTCTCCACCTACGGCGTCCAAGGACTGCGCTGGCTCACCCCCGCCGGCACCAACGCACCCCTGCGCCTCCTCGCGCTCGCCACCCTCGGCACCACCGGGTACACCCTCGGCGCCATCTCCAGCGAACTCGGCGGCGTCGTCAACCTCGAACCCGGCGCCTACATCTCCGGCGTCGGCGCACTCATCGCCGCCATCGCCGCCTTCGCCCTCCCCGGCGACACCCCCGGCACCGACACCACCGGCGACAACGCCTGGCAACGCATCCGCCACACCCTCGCCGCCCCCAGCCCCCGCACCGCCAAGAACATCCCCGACTGGGCCGGCATCCTCATCATCGTCGCCGCCTTCGCCATCGGCCTCTACGTCTTCGCGTACGGCATCGACACCGAATACACCGAACTGTTCATCGGCTTCCTCATCACCGCCGTGTTCACATTCGCCGCAATCACCCAGGCAGGCCTCCTCGCCCGCCTCTCCGCACTCACCGCACAACACCGCACCGTCACCCTCAGCGCCGCCTTCGTCGCCGCGATCTGCTTCCCCTTCACGCAGTCCAGCGACGAATACGCCCTCATCGGCGCCAACATCCTCATCTTCGCCACCGTCGCCCTCGGCCTCAACGTCGTCGTCGGCCTCGCAGGCCTCCTCGACCTCGGCTACGTCGCCTTCCTCGGCGTCGGCGCCTACGCCGCAGCCCTCGTCTCCGGCGCCAGCACCTCCAGCCTCGGTGTCCACTTCCCGTTCTGGGCCGCCATCCTCGTCGGCGCCGGCGCATCCCTCATCTTCGGCGTCCTCATCGGCGCCCCCACCCTGCGCCTGCGCGGCGACTACCTCGCCATCGTCACGCTCGGCTTCGGTGAGATCTTCCGCATCACCATGAACAACCTCAACGGGAACAGCGGGCCCAACGTCACCAACGGCTCCCGAGGCATCCCCGCCATCCCCGACATCACGATCTTCGGATACGACCTCGGCATCAGCCACGACATCGCCGGCTTCACCCTCGGCAAACCCGGCAACTACTACCTGCTGATGCTCGTCGTCACCCTCGTCGTCGTCACCGTCTTCCGCCGCAGCGCCGACAGCCGCATCGGCCGCGCCTGGGTCGCCATCCGCGAAGACGAAACCGCCGCCACCGCCATGGGCATCAACGGCTTCCGCGTCAAACTCATCGCCTTCGCACTCGGCGCCACCCTCGCCGGACTCGCCGGCACCGTACAAGGCCACCTCACCAGCACCGTCACCCCCGAGCAATACCAATTCGCCGGCTCCGTACCCCCCAACTCCGCCTTCCTCCTCGCCGCCGTCATCCTCGGCGGCATGGGAACCATGAGCGGACCCCTCATCGGCGCATCCCTGCTCTACCTCATCCCGGCCAAACTCCAATTCATGCAGGACTACCAGCTCCTCCTCTTCGGAGTAGCCCTCATCGTCCTCATGCGCCTGCGCCCCGAAGGCATCGTCGCCGACCGCAGGAAAAAGCTCGAATTCCACGAAACCGGCCAACTCGACGTGCCGGACGAGAGCCTCACCGACACACCCGTCGGCGTCACCAAGGCGGGGGCGTGACCAGCATGACCACCACGACCAACACCGTCCTCCAGGCCAGCGGCGTCACCATGCGCTTCGGCGGACTCACCGCCGTACGAGACGTCGACCTCACCGTCAACAGCGGCGAAATCGTCGGCCTCATCGGACCCAACGGCGCAGGCAAAACCACCTTCTTCAACTGCCTCACCGGCCTGTACGTCCCCACCGAAGGAAAAGTGACGTACAAGGACACCGTCCTGCCCCCCAAACCCCACCTCGTCACCCAAGCCGGCGTCGCCCGCACCTTCCAGAACATCCGCCTGTTCCCCAACATGACCGTCCTGGAAAACGTCCTCGTCGGCCGCCACACCCGCACCAAAGAAGGCCTCTGGTCCGCACTCCTGCGCCTCCCCGGATTCAAGAGGGCCGAGGACGCATCCCGCGAACGAGCCATGGAACTCCTGGAGTTCACCGGCCTCGCCGCAAAAGCCGACCACCTCTCCCGCAACCTCCCCTACGGCGAACAACGCAAGCTCGAAATCGCCCGCGCCCTCGCCAGCGAACCCGGACTCCTCCTCCTCGACGAGCCCACCGCCGGCATGAACCCCCAAGAAACCCGCGCCGCCGAAGAACTCATCTTCGCCATCCGCGACCAAGGCATCGCCGTCCTCGTCATCGAGCACGACATGCGCTTCATCATGAACCTCTGCGACCGCGTCTCCGTCCTCGTCCAAGGCGAAAAACTCGTCGAAGGCACCCCCGACATCGTCCAGGCCGACGAACGCGTCATCGCCGCCTACCTCGGCACCCCCTTCGAAGGCGCACCCGGAGAAGAAGAAATCGCCGAAGTAGAAGCGGCGGAATCGGCGCAGAGCACCACCAGCACCGAAGGAGACACCCCGTGACCGCACTCCTCGAAGTCGAGGACCTCCGGGTCGCCTACGGCAAAATCGAAGCCGTCAAAGGCATCTCCTTCAGCGTCGAAGCAGGCCAGGTCGTCACCCTCATCGGCACCAACGGCGCCGGAAAAACCACCACCCTGCGCACCCTCTCCGGCCTCCTCGAACCCCTCGCCGGACACATCAAATTCGACGGCAAACCGCTCAAGAACGTCCCCGCACACAAAATCGTCGCCCTCGGAATGGCCCACTCCCCCGAAGGCCGCCACATCTTCCCCCGCATGACCATCGAGGACAACCTCCGCCTCGGCGCCTACCTCCGCGACGACAAAGCAGGCATCGAAAAAGACATCCAGCGCGCCTACGACCTCTTCCCCATCCTCGGAGAACGCCGAAAGCAAGCAGCCGGCACCCTCTCCGGCGGCGAACAGCAAATGCTCGCCATGGGCCGCGCCCTCATGTCCCAGCCGAAACTGCTGATGCTGGACGAACCCTCCATGGGCCTCTCGCCGATCATGATGCAGAAAATCATGGCCACCATCAGCGAACTCAAAGCCCAGGGCACCACCATCCTGCTCGTCGAACAGAACGCCCAAGCCGCGCTCTCCCTCGCCGACCAGGGACACGTCATGGAAATCGGCAAAATCGTCCTCTCCGGAACCGGACAGGACCTCCTCCACGACGAATCCGTCCGCAAGGCCTACCTCGGCGAAGACTGAATTCGGGGTACGTACGAGAGTGGCCCGCATCCGGGGTGCCGGACGCGGGCCACTCTCATTTATGCGCGGGGGGGCTACTGACCCTTCGCCGCCTTCTTCTCCTCGGCGTCCTCAATAACCGCCTCGGCCACCTGCTGCATCGACATCCGCCGATC
Source organism: Streptomyces mauvecolor (assembly GCF_039532965.1). Taxonomy (NCBI): domain Bacteria; kingdom Bacillati; phylum Actinomycetota; class Actinomycetes; order Kitasatosporales; family Streptomycetaceae; genus Streptomyces; species Streptomyces mauvecolor. The sequence continues at coordinate 212,725 of NZ_BAAASQ010000007.1, forward strand.
CATCGACGTCTTCTGAATCCACCGGAACGCCGCCGGCTCCGACAGCCCGTACTGCGTCTGCAGCACCGACTTCGCCCGGTCCACCAACTTCCGCGTCTCCAAACGCTGCGAGAGGTCCGCGACCTCCTGCTCCAGCGCCTTCAGCTCCGTGAACCGCGACACCGCCATCTCGATCGCCGGCACGACATCGCTCTTCGAGAACGGCTTCACCAAGTACGCCATCGCACCGGCATCCCGGGCCCGCTCGACCAGATCCCGCTGACTGAACGCCGTCAGCATCAGCACCGGAGCGATCGACTCCTTCGCGATCAGCTCGGCGGCGGAGATCCCGTCCAGGACGGGCATCTTCACGTCGAGGATCACCAGATCCGGCTGGTGCTCCCGGGCGAGCTCGACGGCCTTCTGCCCGTCACCGGCCTCGCCCACGACCGAGTAGCCCTCTTCTTCGAGCATCTCTTTGAGGTCGAGCCGGATGAGGGCCTCGTCCTCGGCGATGACGACGCGGGTCGTCAACGGGGGGACGTGCGTCGCATCGTCGTCGTCTGCGATGGGCTGGGGCGACTCGGGGGCGGTCACGGGGGCTCCTCGTTTTAAGGCAAGTACTGCTTCCCAAGAGCGTACCTAGCTGCGGTATGGTGGGGGCACGCAGGGTAACCATGCACCTTGCTTTCCAAGGCCCCAGTACTCCAACTGGTCAGAGAGGCCGCTCTCAAACAGCGGACAGTGTGGGTTCGAATCCCACCTGGGGCACTTTTCTTTCGTTTCGAAGGTCACGCCATTTCAAGCGGAGGCTCACGTTCGCGTGGACCTCCGCTTTTTGCTACGCAGAGCAACCTCAAATCACGCAGAGTGCTCGCATGAACTTTCACGGCACAGAAGTGCGGCAGAAGGCGCTCACGCTGCTACGGAGCGGGAAGAGGAACGCGGACGTGGCGCGCCAGTTGGACGTGCCGCTCGGCACAGTCTCGTACTGGCTCCATGTAGACCGCTCCAAGCGAGGTGAATGCCCGGGCTCCCACGACCCGAAGTGCCCGCGCTGCGACGGCCGCCCCCTGGACCCCGCGGCGTATGCGTACCTGCTTGGCCTCTACCTCGGCGACGGTCACATCAGTCAGTACTCGAAGCACCGGGTGCCCAGTCTCATGATCACCCTGGACGACGCCTGGCCAGGAATCCAGGCGGAAGCCGAGGCCGCGATGCGCACGGTCTTCCCCGACAACGCCACGTGCCGAGTCCGCAAAATCGGCTGCCACAACATCAAGGTCTGCTCGAAGCATCTGACCTGCCTGTTCCCGCAGCACGGCCCGGGCAAGAAGCACGATCGCCGGATTTCCCTGGAACGATGGCAGCAGGAGATAGTCGACGCGTATCCGTGGCAATTCATCCGAGGGCTCATCCACTCTGACGGGTGTCGCATCACCAACTGGACGACCCGCCTCGTGGGCGGCGAACGCAAGCGCTACGAATACCCCCGCTACCTCTTCACCAACAAGTCTGACGACATCCGCGCCCTCTGCGGCGCAGCACTCGACCTCGTCGGCGTCGAGTGGACCACCCTCGCGCGCGGCAGCGACCCGTTCAACATCTCCATCGCCCGCAAGGCATCCGTCGCATTGATGGACCAACACATAGGCCCCAAGTACTGAGGAGCAAGGGCGGGGCCCCCTGCAAGGGGTGGGCAAGGGGCCGTGGCCCAGGGTTACTTGGGGCTGTCGTCCTCGCCGATGTGGTGGACGCGGACCAGGTTCGTAGAACCGGGGACGCCCGGCGGGGAGCCCGCCGTGATGACGACCACGTCGCCCTTCTTGCAGCGGCCCACCTTCAGGAGCATCTCGTCGACCTGGGCCACCATCTCGTCGGTGGATTCGACGTGCGGGCCGAGGAACGTCTCCACGCCCCACGTCAGGTTGAGCTGGGAGCGGGTGGCCGGCACGGGGGTGAAGGCGAGGAGCGGGATCGGGGAGCGGTAGCGGGAGAGGCGTTTGACGGTGTCGCCGGACTGGGTGAAGGCGACGAGGAATTTCGCGCCGAGGAAGTCGCCCATTTCGGCGGCTGCCCGGGCGACGGCGCCGCCTTGTGTACGGGGCTTGTTGCGGTCGGTCAGTGGGGGCAGGCCCTTGGCCAGGACGTCCTCTTCGGCGGCTTCTACGATGCGGCCCATCGTGCGTACCGTTTCGACGGGGTATTTGCCGATACTGGTCTCGCCGGAGAGCATCACCGCGTCCGTGCCGTCGATGACCGCGTTGGCGACGTCGCTCGCTTCGGCCCTGGTGGGGCGGGAGTTGTCGATCATTGAGTCGAGCATTTGGGTGGCGACGATGACCGGCTTGGCGTTGCGCTTGGCGAGTTTGATGGCTCGCTTCTGGACGATCGGGACGAGTTCGAGGGGCATTTCCACGCCGAGGTCGCCGCGCGCGACCATGATGCCGTCGAAGGCGGCGACGATGTCGTCGATGTTGTCGACGGCCTGGGGTTTTTCGATTTTGGCGATGACGGGGAGGCGGCGGCCTTCTTCGTCCATGATGCGGTGGACGTCTTCGATGTCGCGGCCGCTGCGGACGAAGGAGAGGGCGATGATGTCGGCTCCGGTGCGCAGGGCCCAGCGGAGGTCGTCCTGGTCTTTTTCGGAGAGGGCGGGGACGGAGACGGCGACTCCGGGGAGGTTGAGGCCTTTGTGGTCGGAGACCATGCCGCCTTCGGTGACGAGGGTGTGGACGCGGGGTCCGTCGACGGCGGTGACTTGGAGGGCGACTTTGCCGTCGTCGACGAGGATGCGTTCGCCGGTGGTGACGTCGGCGGCGAGGCCGGGGTAGGTGGTGCCGCAGAGGTGGCGGTCGCCTTGGGTGTCGGGTTCGACGGTGATGGTGAACTCGTCGCCGCGTTCAAGGAGTACGGGGCCTTCGGCGAAGTGTCCGAGGCGGATCTTCGGGCCTTGAAGGTCGGCGAGGATGCCGACGTTGTGGCCGGTTTCGTCGGAGGCCTTGCGGACGTGTTGGTAGCGCTCTTCGTGGTCGGCGTAGGTGCCGTGGCTGAGGTTGAAGCGGGCTACGTCCATTCCGGCTTCGACCAGGGCTTTGATCTGGTCGTATGTGTGGGTGGCGGGGCCCAGTGTGCAGACGATTTTGGCTCGGCGCATGCTGCGAGCCTAGGGCTTACCGGTGGGTAGAGATTTCGTCGCGGGTTACTGCTCAACAACCTTTGGGTGAAGGGTGGTTGACAAGTGTTGAATTGTGCGCGGGGGCGCTCCGATGAGCATGTCGGGGCGCCCGGCGTGCGTGCGTACTACCCGGTGTCAGAGGGTGGGCGGGGTCATGATGAAGCGGGCGTTGACGCGGGCGTGGACGGATTGGCGTTGGGGTTCGAGGTCGAGGGCGGGGGCTGGTTCGGCGGTGCCGGGGGCTGCGGTGCGGAAGGCCGTGCCGCCGCCTGCGGGGCGGCCGTAGCCGGCGGTGGGGGTGTCGGCGCCGGGGTCGGAGAGTTCGACGAGGGCGGCGAGGGTGGTGCCGAGGGCGTCGGCGTATTCGCGGGCGCGTACGACGGCTTGTTGGACGGCTTGGCGGCGTGCTTCGCCGTATGTGGGTGAGTCGTGGCGCAGGGACCACCAGGGTCCGTCGACGCGGGTGAGTTCGAGGTCGGCGAGGCGGGTGGTGAGTTCGCCGAGTGCGGTGAAGTCGTTGAGTTCGGCGGTGATGTGGACGGTGCCGTGGTGGGTGCGTACGCGTTCGCCGCGGCCGTGTTTGGTGAGTTCGGGGGTGAGGGTGAAGGCTCCGGTTTCGAGTTTTTCGATGGCGTCGCCGTAGTTCTTGATGAGGTCGATGGTGTGGGTGTTGCGGCGGGTGAGGTCGTCGAGGGTGGCTCGGCGGTCGGGGCCGCGGGTGGCGATGGTGATGGTGATGCGGGCGATTTCGGGGTCGGCTTCGAGGTGGGCTTCGCCGTGGACGGCGAGGCGTGGCTGCTCGGGGGTTCCGTAGGGCTGGGTGTCGGTCATGGGGCTCACTGTGGCATCTCGTTCTGTCAGGTGCCGGTCATCGAATCGAAACCTGCGGGGGGTGTTGCGGGTGGTGGCTGTTGCGTCAGAATCCGTGGGTTCTACGCGCGTCGCGGTCCGGTGGACGATGCGACGGGCCGTCTCTTCGGTCCGCTCAACTTCTACGCGCGTCACACGACTTCAGGGAGATGACCATGCCGCTGAACCGCAGGACGTTCCTGGGCACTACGGCCGCCGCAGGGGCCGGTGTGGCTGTTGCCGGGGGTACGGCGCTGCCCGCCGAGGCTGAGACGCGGGGCCGGGGGGACCACGGGTACGGGCGTCCGCCGAAGCGGTACGCGTTCTCCGTGATGGGCACGACGGATCTGCACGGCCATGTCTTCAACTGGGACTACTTCACGGACAAGGAGTACGACGACGCGGCGCACAACGACGTGGGTCTGGCGAAGATCTCGACGTTGGTGGATCAGGTCCGCAAGGAGAAGGGCCGTCACAACACGCTGTTGATCGATGCGGGTGACATCATCCAGGGCACTCAGCTGTCGTACTACTACGCGCGCGTGGAGCCGATCACGGGTTCGGGCGGCAGGCGGGGCCCGGAGCATCCGATGGCGCTGGCGATGAACCACATGCGCTACGACGCCGCCGCGCTCGGCAACCACGAGTTCAATTACGGGATTCCGACGCTGCGGGCGTTCCAGGATCAGCTGGACTTCCCTCTCCTGGGGGCGAATGCGCTGGATGCGAAGACGCTGAAGCCGGCGTTTCCTCCTTACACGGTGCGCCGGCTGAGGACGCCGCACGGTCCGGATGTGAAGGTGGGGATCCTGGGTCTGACGAATCCGGGGATCGCGATCTGGGACAAGGCCAATGTGCAGGGGAAGATGACGTTCCCTGGCCTGGTGGAGCAGGCGAAGATCTATGTGCCGAAGCTGCGGGCGCTGGGTTGTGACGTGGTGATCTGCACGGATCATTCGGGTCTTGACGGCTCTACGTCGTACGGGGACGCGTTGCCGTATCCGGAGAACGCGTCGTCGTTGGTGGCGGAGCAGGTGCCGGGTATCGACGCGATTCTGGTGGGTCACACGCACAAGGAGGTGGCGTCGCGGACGGTGGTGAACAAGGAGACCGGTAAGTCCGTGGTCCTGTCGGAGCCGTACATGTGGGGTATGCGGCTGAGTGTCTTCGATTTCGCCCTGGAGTTCTCGAAGGGGCGTTGGCATGTGACGTCGGTGACGGCGGATGTGCGCAACGCGAATGCGGTGGCCGAGGATCCGGTGGTGTCGAGGCTGGTGAAGGCGGAGCACGACAAGGTCGTGGCGTACGTCAATCAGGTGGTGGGCACCAATGGTGCGGAGATGCGGTCCGTGGAGGCTCCGTACAAGGACGTGCCGATCATTGACCTGATCAATCACATCCAGGCGGAGACGGTGAGGGCGGCGCTTGCGTCGACCGAGTACAAGTCGCTGCCCGTGCTGTCGCAGGCGGCGTGTTTCTCGCGGTCGGCGGTGATTCCGGCCGGCCAGGTCACGATCAAGGATGTGGCGGGTCTGTATGTGTACGAGAACACGTTGGAGGCACGGCTTCTGACGGGCGCTCAGGTGCGGGCGTATCTGGAGTTCTCGGCGAACTACTACGTGCAGACGACGGGCACGGTGGATCCTGCGAAGATCACGAACGCGAACAATACGCCGGACTACAACTACGACGTGGTGAGCGGCGTTTCGTACGAGGTGGACATCGCGAAGCCGGCCGGTTCGCGGGTTTCGAAGGTGATGTTCGACGGGAAGCCGTTGGACGACAAGGCGCAGTTCGTGCTCGCGGTGAACAACTACCGGGCCAATGGTGGCGGTAATTTCCCGGGGGTGGCCACGGCCAAGCAGCTGTGGGCGAACTCCGACGAGATCCGTAACACGATGATCGCGTGGGTGAAGGCGAAGGGTGTCATCGATCAGGCGGAGTTCGCTTCGGTGGACTGGAAGCTGACGCAGAACGGTGTTGCCGTGTTCTGAGCCGTCGGCTCGTTGTGTGTCACCGCTGTTCGACGAGCGGTACCAGGCCCCCTGGCTGTTGTGCCGGGCGGGCCTGGTTTTTTTTGCCGAGGCCGAAGGTGGTGAAGGAGGTGCGGGTGGGCAGGGGGTAGGGCTCTTTGTCGGTGAGGGAGTTGAGGATGACGGCGCTGCGCCAGGCGGCGAGGCCGAGGTCGGGGGTGCCGACGCCGTGGGTGTGCCTTTCGGCGTTCTGGATGTAGACGTTCCCGGTGACGGTGTTGTCGAGCAGGAGCCTGAACTCTTCGTCGATGCGGGGGCGTTGGGATCCGTCGTAGCGCATGTAGGGGTCGAGTCCGGCGAGCAGCTGGGTGAGGGGGCGTTCGCGGTAGCCGGTGGCGAGGACGACGGCGTCGGTGGTGAGGCGGTCGCGTACGCCTTGCTGGGTGTGTTCGAGGTGGAGTTCGACCTTGGTGGTGGCGACGCGTCCCGCGGTGCGTACGCAGACGCCGGGGGTCATGGTGACGTCGGGCCAGCCGCCGTGCTGGGTGCGGCGGTAGAGCTCGTCGTGGATGGCGGCCATGGTGTCGGCGTCGATGCCTTTGTGGAGTTGCCATTGGCGGGGCAGGAGCTGGTCGCGTACGGCTTCGGGCAGGGCGTGGAAGTAGCGGGTGTAGTCGGGGGTGAAGTGTTCGAGGCCGAGCTTGGAGTACTCCATGGGTGCGAATGCTTCGGTGCGGGTGAGCCAGGTGATTTTTTCGGCGCCGGCGGGGCGGTTGCGCAGGAGGTCGAGGAAGACTTCGGCGCCCGACTGGCCGGAGCCGATGACGGTGATGTGGTCGGCGGTGAGGAGTCGTTCGCGGTGGTCGAGGTAGTCGGCGGAGTGGATGACGGGGACGGCGGGGGCGTCGGCGAGGGGCTTGAGGGGTTCGGGGATATGGGGTTCGGTGCCGACGCCGACGGCGAGGTGGTGGGCGTAGGTGCGGCCGAGCGCTTCGGCTTCGCCGTGGATGTCGAGTTGGGTGTAGTCGATTTCGAAGAGGGCGCGTTCGGGGTTCCAGCGGACGGCGTCGATCTGGTGGGAGAAGTGGAGGTCGGTGAGGTTTTCGCTGACCCAGCGGCAGTAGGCGTCGTATTCGGTGCGCTGGATGTGGAATTTTTCGGCGAAGTAGAACGGGAAGAGCCGTTCGCGGTGCTTGAGGTAGTTGAGGAATGACCAGGGGTTGGCGGGGTCGACGAGGGTGACGAGGTCGGCGAGGAAGGGGACTTGGAGGGTGGCGCCTTCGATGAGGAGGCCGGGGTGCCAGTGGAAGGCGCGGCGTTGTTCGTAGAAGGCGGTGTCGAGTCCGCCGGGTACGCCGTGGGCGAGGGCGGCGAGGGAGAGGTTGAAGGGTCCGATGCCGATGCCGACGAGGTCGCGGGGGTGTTCTTCGGGTGTGGGGGGTTGGGGGGTCATCGGGGGGTGCCTTCCGTGCTGGTGCCGAGGGTGGTTTCGAGGAGGGTGTGCAGGTCGTGGGGGGTGAGGTGGGGGTTGAGGAGGGTGGCTTTGAGCCAGAGGCGGCCGTCGGCGCGGGCGCGGCCGAGGACGGCGGTGCCGTTGGTGAGCAGGGTGCGGCGGATGTGGGCGACGGTGTCGTCGGTGGCGTCGCGGGGGCGGAAGAGGACGGTGGTGAGGGCGGGGTGTTCGTAGAGCTCCAACTGGGGGTGTTGGTCGATGAGTTGGGCGAGTGCGCGGGCGTGGGCGTGGACGTGGTCGATGAGGTGGGCGAGGCCGTCGCGGCCGAGGGCTCGTAGGGTGACGGCGATTTTGAGGACGTCGGGGCGGCGGGTGGTGCGCAGGGAGCGGCCGAGGAGGTCGGGCAGGCCCGCGTCGGTGTCGTCGTCGGCGTTGAGGTAGTCGGCGGTGTGGCCGAGGGGGGTGAGGTGGTGGGGGTCGGCGACGGCGAGGAGTCCGGCAGCGACGGGTTGCCAGCCGAGTTTGTGCAGGTCGAGGGTGACGGTGTGGGCGCGTTCGATGCCTGCGAGCTGGTGGCGGTGCCGGTCGCTGAAGAGGAGGGGTCCGCCGTAGGCGGCGTCCACGTGGAGGGGCGCGTGGTGGGTGGCGCACAGGTCGGCGATGGCGGGCAGGGGGTCGATGGCGCCGGTGTCGGTGGTGCCGGCGGTGGCGACGACGAGGAGGGGGTGGTGGAGGTCGGTGAGGGCGTCGTCGAGGGCGGCGAGGTCGGTGGTGCCGGTGGGGGCGGGTACGACGACGGGTTCGGGCAGGCCGAGGAGCCAGGCGGCGCGGTGGATGGAGTGGTGGGTGTGGGCGCCGCACACGACTTGGACGGGGCCGTGGTGTTCGCGGGCGAGGAGGAGGGCGAGCTGGTTGGACTCGGTGCCGCCGGTGGTGATGAGGGCGTCGCCGTGGGGCCAGATTTCCTGGCCGAGGGTGCGGGTGAGGAGTGCTTCGAGTGCGGAGGCGGCGGGGGCCTGGTCCCAGGAGTCCATGGACGGGTTGAGGGCCGATGCTGCGAGGTCGGCGGCTGTCGCGAGGGCGAGGGGCGGGGTGTGGAGGTGGGCGGCGCAGTGGGGTTCGGCGGGGTCGGCGGCGCCTTCGGCGAGGGTGCGGACGAGCGTGGTGAGGGCTTCTTGGGCGCCGGTGCCGTGGGTGGGGAGGATGTCGTGGGCGGCGTCGTGGACGCGCCGGGCGACGGCTTCGGGGCCGCCCGGGGGCAGTGGGCCGCCGCGGGTTTTCGCCCCTTGGTGGAGGGCGTCGAGTACGACGTCGAGGAGGGGGCGCAGGGCCGCGGGCCCTGCGGTGCCTCCGGCGAGGGGCGGGCTGTGCATGGGGTTCCTTCGGGTGTGCGAGCAGCGGCTTGCACCAGCGTGGTCCGCTGTCTGCTGGTGAAGCCGCTGTGCTCAACGATCTCAACCCGAAAGTGGTATTGCCTTGCGGTGGGGGCGAGTTGGGGTGGGTGATTGCTGCTATGGCCCGCTCTGGCCGCCCCTGGCTCGCCCCCCGGTGGTTCAGCTGCGCACGGTCAGGGCGCGGCGCAGGTCGTCGACCTGGTCGGCGAGTTTGCGGCGCAGGGCGGGCAGGAGGTCGGTCCGGTCGAGGCAGGTTTCGCCGAGGTGTACGGCGTCGGCGTCGACGACGGGGGCGGGGAAGGCGTAGCGGCCGGCGGCTTCGGCGATGGCGGGGCCGCGGCGGGCGGCGAGGGGGACGGCGTCCTGGTAGTAGCGGGTGACGTAGGGCTGGAGGATGTCGGCCTGTTCGGGTTGCCAGAAGCCTTGGGCGGTGGCGGTGAACAGGTAGTTGGACAGGGTGTCGCTCTGGAACATGGCGGTCCAGGCGGCTTCCTTGGCGGCGGGGGTGGGCAGGGCGGCGCGGCAGCGGGCGGCGCCTTCTTCGCCGGTGGCGCTGGGGTCGGCGGCGAGGGCGGCGGCGATTTCCTTGTCGTCGGTGGCGCCGAGGACGGCGAGGCGGGTGAGGATGCGCCAGCGCAGTTCGGGGTCGAGTTCGGGGCCGCCGGGGACGCTGCCGTCGTCGAGCCAGCCGCGGATGGTGTCGGGCTGGGCCGCGGCGTCGATGAAGTGGCGTACGGCGGTGAGGCGCAGGCCGGGGTTGCTGCCGTCCTCGGTGCGGCGCAGGAGGGCGCGGGTGAGGTCGGTGAGGAGGGCGAGGGCGGCGGGGCGGTCGGCCGCGGCGAGGTAGCGGTTGGCGATCTGGGTGCCGGCGAAGGTGAGGACGCCCTGGACGACGGCGAGGTCGGCTTCCTCGGCGAGGTGGGCGCGGGCGGTCTCCAGGTAGGCGGCGGGCGGGAGTTCGCCGTCGCGGACCATGTCGCGCAGGGTGTTCCACAGGACGGCGCGGGTGAGTGCGTCGGGTACGCCGGCCAGGGAGCGCAGGGCGGTTTCGGCGGAGGTGTCGTCGAGGCGGACCTTGGCGTAGGTGAGGTCGTGGTCGTTGAGGACGAGGAGGGCGGGGCGCCTTCCGGGGCGTGCGGTGGTGGCTTCGCCCCGGGGTGCGTCGGAGGTCTCGGCCGCGTCGGTGGTTCGGGCCGCGTGGGTGGTTTGGGGTACGTCGATGTCGAAGCGTTCGCGCAGGACGAGGTGGCGGCCGTCGTTGATGTCGCGGTCGTAGGCGCCGACGGTGAGGCGGTGGGGGCGTTCGCCGTGCTGGGTGACGGTGAGGTGCCAGTTGCCGTCGGCTTCGGTGACGGTGGGAGTGAGGGTGTCGACTCCGGTGGTGCCGAGCCACTGCCGGGCCCAGGCGTGGACGTCTCGGTCGGTGGTGGAGGCGAGGGAGTCGATGAAGTCGGCGAGGGTGGCGTTGGCGAACTTGTGCCGCTCGAAGTGGGTGTTGATGCCGGCGAGGAAGTCCTTTTCGCCCAGCCAGGCGACGAGTTGGCGCAGCGCCGAGGCGCCCTTGGCGTAGGAGATGCCGTCGAAGTTGAGCATCGCGGATGCGGTGTCGGGGACGGCGTCGGGTGCGGGGGCGACGGGGTGGGTGGTGGGCCGCTGGTCGGCGTCGTAGCCCCAGGCCTTGCGGGCGATGCCGAAGTCGACCCAGGTGTCGCTGAAGCGGGTGGCTTCGGTGAGGGTCTGGTAGCCCATGTATTCGGCGAAGGACTCGTTCAGCCAGATGTCGTCCCACCACTGGAGGGTGACGAGGTCGCCGAACCACATGTGGGCCATTTCGTGGGCGATGACCATGGCGCGGGTCTGGCGTTCGGTGTCGGTGACGGCGGAGCGGTAGACGAATTCGTCGCGGAAGGTGACGAGTCCGGGGTTCTCCATGGCGCCGGCGTTGAATTCGGGGACGAAGGCCTGGTCGTAGGAGTCGAAGGGGTAGGGCTCGTCGAACTTCTCGTGGTAGCGGTCGTAGCACTGCCGGGTGATCTCGAAGAGTTCGTCGGCGTCGGCGTCGAGGTGGGGGGCGAGCGAGCGGCGGCAGTGCAGGCCGAAGGGCAGGCCTGCGTGTTCGGTGGTCACCGAGTGCCAGGGGCCGGCGGCGAGTGCTACGAGGTAGGTGGAGATGAGGGGGGTGGTGGCGGCTTTCCAGCGGCCGTCGGCCTGCTGCTCGGTGATGCCGTTGGCGAGGACCTTCCAGCCGTCGGGGGCCTTGACGGTGAGGTCGAAGGCGGCCTTGAGGTCGGGCTGGTCGAAGGCGGCGAAGACGCGCTGGACGTCTTCCATGAAGAGCTGGGTGTAGGTGTAGGTCTCGCCGTCGGCGGGGTCGGTGAAGCGGTGCAGTCCTTCGCCGGTGTGGGAGTAGTTCATAACGGCGTCGACGTGCAGTTCGTGGGGGCCCGCAGTGAGGTGGGGCAGCGCGAGGCGGTTCTCGGTGAGGGTTTCGGGGTCCAGGGGCTGCCCGTCGAGGGTGACCGAGCGCAGGGTGGCGGGCTTGAGCTCGACGAAGGTGTCCCCGGCGGTGCGTGCGGTGAAGTGGATGGCGGTGCGGGATGCGAAGGTGTCCTCGCCGCCGGTGGTGAGATCGAGTTCGATGCGATACCGCTGTACGTCGAGGAACTGGGCTCGGGTCTGCGCTTCGTCGCGCGTCAGTACGGACATGGGGCCCATGCTGCCGGAAAGGGACGGGTGAGCACAGGGGCGGAGGGGCTCGGCTCTCACCCGGCGCGGGCGGCGGGCCGGGCTGCGTGGAAGCGGGTGACGCGGGCCCACTGCGGTGCGGTCGTCGGTGGTGAGGGTGGGGCGGGGCGTGGCCGCGACGGTCGGTGCCGTCGTCAGGCGCCCGGAGACTGCACGGGGAGGTCTCGTTCGGCGGCTGCCGCGGCGAGCCTCTTGTCATAGGTGACGAAAGCGGTCAGGGCCTGTTCGAGGTGTTCGGCGCAGGCCAGGTGGATCGCGTCCAGGCTGCGAAGGTGCCGTTGCGGGAACTGGCCGGCGGCGCGCAGGATCTGGTCGGTGAGGCGGATGCGCAGGACCCGGTCCAGCATCTCCTCGGCGGCATCGCCCAGTTCGGGGTCGGCTCCGGCCCGCACCAGGGTACGGGCGACCTCGGTCTGGGTGAGTGCGGAGGTCACGTGTCCCTCTGCGGCCCGGGCGGCCAAGAAGGTGCGCAGCGCTGGTGTCTCCGCTTCCGGGAGCAGGAGTTTGAGCAGCGCGCAGGAGTCGAGGTAGATCATCGCTCTTCCTCTTCGCGCAGGGAGCGCAGTACTTCGGAGAGCCGGGCGGGCTGCCCCGGCCGGGCGGGGAGGGGTCGCCAGTCGGCGAGGCCGCGGGCCGAGGCGGCGTTGTCCGGATCTACGGTGCCGGTGCGCACGAGGTCCTCCATGACCCGCTGTTCCGGGTCCGGCGGGCCGAGGACCGCGATGAGCCGGCCGTTGCGGGTGATCTCCACTCGCTCACCGGATGCGACTCTGTCGATCAGTTCGCTGGCGTGCTGTTGGAGCTGGCGAATGGGGACTCTGGTCGTCATGGTTCCACGCTAGCCCCGAACGTGCGTCATTCCCCGGGGCGTGCGTCATGTTCGCCCGTACGAAGTACGCAAGGCGCCGGGGGGCCTCTGTGTTCGGCCGGGCGGCGGCCGGGGTGTTCGGTGTCAGGCGGACTTGGCGATGGTCTCGTGGTGCCGGATGACCTCGGCGATGATGAAGTTGAGCAGCTTCTCGGCGAAGGCCGGGTCGAGCTTGGCGTTCTCGGCGAGGCGGCGCAGCCGGGCGATCTGCTCGGCTTCGCGCGAGGGGTCGGCCGGGGGGAGCTTGTGTTCGGCCTTGAGGTGGCCGACCTGCTGGGTGCATTTGAAGCGCTCGGCCAGCATGTGCACGACAGCCGCGTCGATGTTGTCGATGCTGTCGCGGAGCCGGGACAGCTCTGCCTGCACGGAGGGGTCGCTCGTGGTCATGGTCATCGAGCTTACGTGGCGTGGCCCGCGATCGTCGGCGGGTGTTCAGGATCCGGGATCCGGTGGCTCCAGCCGCCGGGGACGGACCGGCCCTGCTGCTCGCGGAAACGTACGGGTGCGATGCCGACGCGGCGGGTGAACAGGCGGGAGAAGTAGGCGGGGTCGTCGTAGCCGACGCGGCGGGCGACGGCCGCGACCGGCAGTTCCGTGGCGGCGAGGAGTTCTTTGGCGCGGCCGAGGCGGATGCCGAGGAGGTAGTCCTTGGGGCTGCAGCCGGCGGCCCGGCGCACGGCGGTGCGCAGTTCGGCGGGGGTCATGCCATGCCGGGACGCGTGTTCGGCCACCGACAACGGCTGGAACGCGTCGCGGGCCAGGGCGTCGAGGACGAGGTCGCCGTCGGGGGCGACGTCGGCGCGGGCGCGGCGCAGCGCGACGAGCAGTTCGTGGACGGCGGCGGCGGTCTCGACCTCCAGGAGCGGGTTGCCGCGGCGGGCGGCTCTGGCGATGCGGCCGATGGCGGCGCGGGCGCCCACGGTGTCGCTGAGCGGTACGACGGGCCGGTCGGGTTCGATGTAGCCGAGTTCGGTGTAGGTGCTGGTGGCGGGCCCGGTGAAGTCGACGAACGACTCGTCCCAGCCGGTGGCGGGGTCGGGCCCGTAGTGGTGGGGCACGCCGGGGGTGAGCCAGATCAGGGCGGGTGCGGTGACGGGGACCTCGCGGCCGTCGGGGCCGCGGAACCAGCCGCCGCCTGCGCCGATGACGACGGCGACGTGGTGGTCGAGGGTGCGGGGCCCGACGGTGGGCAGCGTGCCGTGCTGGAGTCCCACCCCGAGGCAGACCAGGCCGAGCCGGTGGTGGGCCGGACTCGGGGTGAAATATCGCATCCAGGTGTGATACATGCCGGTTTCCGCTTCCTCCCGGGTCCCCCTTGCGTCCAATCAGCGCCGATCTTTGTCCATGGACCACCGCCGCGCCAGGGGCAAGAGTGGCCGGGCGCAGTGATCGAGAGAGATGGGCGGGCCGGCCGGTGGGCGACTTCACCGTGGGGGACGAGGACTTTCTGCTCGACGGGCGGCCGGTGCGCCTCCTGTCGGGCGCGCTGCACTATTTCCGGGTGCACGAGGCGCAGTGGGGCCACCGGCTCGCGATGCTGCGGGCGATGGGCCTGAACTGCGTCGAGACGTATGTGCCGTGGAACCTGCACGAGCCGTTCCTGGGCCGGTACGAGGATGTGGGGGCGCTGGGCCGCTTCCTGGACGCCGCACACGAGGCGGGCCTGTGGGCGATCGTGCGTCCCGGGCCGTACATCTGTGCCGAGTGGGAGAACGGGGGCCTCCCGCACTGGCTGACGGGCCGGCTCGGGCGCCGGGTGCGGACGGACGACTCCGAGTACCTGGTCCATGTGAACCGCTGGTTCCGCACGCTGCTCCCCCAGGTCGCCGAGCGCCAGACCGACCGGGGCGGGCCGGTGCTCATGGTGCAGGTGGAGAACGAGTACGGCAGCTACGGCAGCGACCGGGGCTATCTGCGCCACCTCGCGGACCTGCTGCACGAGTGCGGCATCACCGTGCCGCTGTTCACCTCCGACGGCCCCGAGGACCACATGCTGACCGGCGGCTCCCTGCCGGGCATCCTGGCCACGGCGAACTTCGGCAGCGACGCCCGCGAGGGCTTCGCGGTCCTGCGCCGCCACCAGCCGTCCGGCCCCCTGATGTGCATGGAGTTCTGGTGCGGCTGGTTCGACCACTGGGGCGCGGACCATGTGGTGCGGGACGCGGCGGACGCGGCGGCGACCCTGCGGGAGATCCTGGAGTGCGGGGCGTCGGTCAACATCTACATGGCGCACGGCGGCACCAGCTTCGCGGGCTGGTCGGGCGCGAACCGGGCGGGCGATCTGCACGTGGGCGCGCTGGAGCCGACGGCGACGTCGTACGACTACGACGCGCCGATCGACGAGGCGGGCAGGCCGACGGAAAAGTTCTGGCGGTTCAGGGAGGTACTGGCGGCCTACGCGGATGGCCCGTTGCCCGAACTCCCGCCGGAACCACGGGAGTTCACGGGCCCGTTGCAGGTTGACGTGAATGACTGGGCGCCCTTGAACGACGTCCTCGATGCCCTGGGCGGGGAGGAGAGCGAGTGTCCGGTCCCGCCGACGTTCGAGGAGCTGGAGGTGGACCGGGGCCTTGTCCGCTACCGCGTGGACGTCCCCGGACCCAGGCAGCCGTATCCGCTCGGCGTGCTCGGGCTGCGCGATGTGGCGACGGTGTACGTGGACGGGGTACGGGCCGGGGTCCTGGACACCGAGGACGCGACGCTGGCGGATCCCGTGCCGGGGGGCGTGGAGGTCGAGCTGTGGGTGGAGTCCCTCGGCCGGGTCAACTACGGGCCGCGCAGCGGGGAGCCGAAGGGGATCACGGGTGGGGTGCTGCATGAGCGGCAGTTCCTGCACGGGGTGCGGGCGCGGGGGCTGCGCCTGGATGCCTTCGCCTCGTCGGAGGCGGTGTCGAAGGTGCCTTTCGGTACGCCTCCGGGGTCGAGGGCGACGGGCCTGTACCGGGGCGGGTTCGACCTGCCGTCGACGGNCTGTACCGGGGCGGGTTCGACCTGCCGTCGACGGCGCCCGGAGAGTCGTTCGGCCGACTGCGACTCCCTGGCTGGGGGCGGGGGTTCGTGTGGGTGAACGGGTTCTGTCTGGGGCGGTACTGGGGGGTTGGGCCGGGGGTCTCGCTGTATGTGCCGGGGGCGGTGCTGCGGGCGGGGGCGAATGAGGTGTGGGTGCTGGAGCTGGAGGGGGCGGGTGGGACTGTGACGCTGGGATCACTCCCCGCCCCGCCCCTTCCCGCTGTGTCACTGTGCGGCTCCGCCGCGTGGACCCGGGGGTGACACGGCCTTCTCCGCCTGAGCCCAGGACGGGGTGTGCGCGGGGCGTGGCGTGACGGGATAGTCCGGAAGATCGGCCCCGCTGGGCGGCCAGGGAGAGAAGCTCCCCTGGTGGGTGTGGGGGTGGGTCTCGGTACTGAGGTTGTCACTCATGCGGCCATGCTGCCCTGCTTTCCTGATCCCTTGCAGGGGGCGGGGGAGCGCTTGGGCGGGCGGTCGCCTGCGGTCCGTGCGGGCTGCTCGCGCCGTTCCCCGCGCCCCTGGCAGGGTGCGACGCGAGCCCCCTGATCTGCCCGGGCGGCGACCCACCCCCTCGACCGCAGACCGTACGTGGCTGCTCGCGCAGTTCCCCGCGCCCCTGACAGCATGCCGGGCGGGCACACCCAGCACGTCCAGGCGGACAACCTCCGACCCCTTCAACTGCGGGCCGTGCGTAGTTGCTCGCACAGTTCCCCGCGCCCCTAACAGCATGCCGGGCGGGCACACCCAGCACGTCCAGGCGGACAACCTCCGACCCCTTCAACTGCGGGCCGTGCGTAGTTGCTCGCACAGTTCCCCGCGCCCCTAACAGGATGCAGCGCAGGCACCCCGATCCGCCCGGGGAACAGACCCCCGGCCCCCTTCAACTGCCGACCGTGCGTGGTTGTTCGCGCAGTTCCCCGCGCCGGTCACGTCCACTGGAGTGGTGTATCGACGGCCACTCGGTGATCTCGTTTTGAGGCTATG